>DASSON010000092.1:0-42136 GCA_035700525.1 Burkholderiales bacterium | reverse complement strand
AGCCGGCGCGTCGAGGGTTTCCAGCAGTTGTTCGCTGGTGCGGCCGAAACGCCGTTCACGCCGGTGATAGGATGCGATCGCCGCATCCAGTGCCGCCGCGTCGAAATCGGGCCACAGGGTATCGGTAAAGCAGAGCTCGGTGTACGCCAGCTGCCACAGCAGGAAATTGCTGATGCGCTGTTCGCCGCCGGTTCGAATGAACAGGTCCGGTTCGGGTGCGTAGTTGAGCTGCAGATAGGGCAGCAGATCCGCTTCGCCGAACCCGTCCGCCGCTTCCGGGTGCTCCCGCAGCAGCCGGTTCGCGGCCTGCAGGATGTCCCAGCGTCCGCCGTAATTCGCCGCCACCGTGAGCGTCAGCCGGCCGTTGTCGCGGGTCAGCGCTTCGGCGTCGCGTATCAGCCGCACCAGCCGCGGCTCGAAACGCGACAGATCGCCGATCGCCCTGAAACGGATGTCGTTGTCGTGAAGCTTCGACACTTCCTGTTCCAGTGCCTTGACGAACAACTGCATCAGAAACCCGACTTCCTCCGCCGGCCGGCGCCAGTTCTCGCTGGAGAACGCGAACAGCGTCAGAAACTCCACGCCCCGCTCCGCACAGGTGCGCACCGTCGCGCGCACCGCTTCCACGCCACGACGATGCCCGGCGATGCGCGGCAGGAAGCGCCGCTTTGCCCAGCGGCCGTTGCCGTCCATGATGATTGCGACATGGCGCGGGACGGCACCCGCTTGCGGGATCGCGATCGTGGAGCTGGTATGTGCCATTTACACCGCCATCAAATCGGTTTCCTTCGCCGCCAGTATCTTGTCGACTTCCGCGACATGGCGGTCGGTCAGCTTCTGGACGTCATCCTGCGCGCGGCGTTCCTCGTCCTCGGCGACCTTCTTCTGTTTCAGCAGATCCTTCAACTGCTGGTTCGAATCGCGCCGGATGTTGCGCACCGCGATACGCGCGTTCTCCGCTTCGTGCCGCACCACCTTGATCAGGTCGCGCCGGCGTTCCTCGGTAAGCGCCGGCATCGGCACCCGGATCAGGTCGCCGGTCGCCGCCGGATTGAGCCCCAGATCGGAATCCCGGATCGCCTTCTCGATGGCGTTCGTCATCTTCTTGTCCCACGGCGCCACGCCGATGGTGCGGGCATCGATCAGCGTCACGTTGGCCACCTGCGGAATCGGCGTCGGCGCGCCGTAATAATCGACGCTCACATGATCGAGCAGCCCGGTATGCGGACGGCCGGTGCGGATTTTCCCGAGATCCGTCTTCAGTGCATCGAGGGTTTTCTTCATGCGTTGTTCGGCGTCTTTCTTCACGTCGGCAATCATGCGGTCACCTTTCCCTCAACAGTTATCAGAGTGCCTTCGCCGGCCTTCGTCACCACGCGTTTCAGCGCACCCGGCTTGAAGATGCTGAACACGTTGACCGGCAGTTTCTGATCCCGGCACAGCGTCAGCGCCGTCGCATCCATCACCTTCAGATGCTTGATGATGGCTTCGTCGAACGTCAGCCGCTGATAGCGCATGGCTTCCGGATGCGTTTTCGGATCCTCGGTATAAACCCCGTCGACCTTGGTCGCCTTCAGCACCAGATCGACGTTCATTTCCATGCCGCGCAGCGCCGCCGCGGTATCGGTCGTAAAGAACGGGTTGCCGGTACCGGCGGCAAAGATCACCACCCGTCCTTCTTCCAGGTAGCGGATCGCCTTGCCGCGGATATACGGCTCCGCCACCTGCTCGATGTTGAGCGCCGACTGCACGCGGCTGACGATGTCCACGCGCCGCATCGCGTCCTGCAGTGCCAGCGCATTCATCACGGTCGCCAGCATGCCCATGTAATCGGCGGTGGCGCGGTCCATGCCGCGCGCCGCAGGCGCAATGCCGCGAAAGATGTTGCCACCGCCGATCACGACCGCGACCTCGACGCCGAGCTCCAGCACTTCGGCGATTTCGCCGACGATGCGGTCGATCGTCGCCGGATTGATGCCGTAGCTGTCCTCGCCCATCAGCGCTTCGCCGGACAGCTTGAGCAGGATGCGCTTGTACATCGCGTGGCCGTTCGTCGTCATGGGCGCCGTCGAGCGTCCGTTCAGCGCGCCGCCTGGCCGGCCTGC
Organism: Burkholderiales bacterium; assembly: GCA_035700525.1. Classification (GTDB taxonomy): domain Bacteria; phylum Pseudomonadota; class Gammaproteobacteria; order Burkholderiales; family JBDZVW01; genus JBDZVW01. The sequence continues at coordinate 40,031 of DASSON010000092.1, read as the reverse complement.
GCCATCACTTCGGCGGCGAAATCGTCCTTGCGCTTCTCGATGCCCTCACCCACCACGAACAGCCGGAATGCATGGACCGCGGCGTTCTTCGATTTCAGCAGCTGCCCGACGGTTTGATCGGGATCCTTGACAAAAGGTTGCCCGAGCAGCGTGACTTCGGCGAGAAACTTGACGATGCGTCCCTCGACCATCTTTTCGACGATGTTGGCCGGCTTGCCGCTTTCGGCCGCCTGCGCCGCATAGATTTCGCGTTCCTTCGCAATCACGTCGGCCGCGACATCTTCCTGACTGACCGTCAGCGGCTTGCTCGCCGCGACGTGCATTGCCAGATCCTTGCCCAGTTGCACGTCGCCGCCCGAGACATCGATCAGCACACCGATCCGGCGGCCGTGCAGGTAACTCGCCAGCCGTCCTTGCGCGTCGATCAGCGCCACGCGGCGCACGCCGATATTTTCACCCAGCTTCGCGATCAGCGCCTGGCGCGCCGCCTCGACCGTCTCGCCCGACACCAGTTGCGCGCTCGACAGCGCCGCCACGTCTTCGGAGCCTTGCGCCACCGCGGCCTGCGCCAGCGCCGTCACGAACGCGCTGAAACTTTCATCCTTCGCCACAAAATCGGTTTCGCAGTTGACTTCCACCAGCGCGCCGCGCTTGCCATCGGCGGCGATATGCGCGGCCACCGCGCCTTCCGCGGCAATGCGCCCCGCGATCTTGCTCGCCTTGGCGCCGCTTTTGATCCGCATCAGATCGGCCGCGGCCTTCATGTCGCCGCCGCTTTCCACCAGCGCCTTCTTGCATTCCATCATGCCAAGGCCGGTCGCCTCGCGCAGTTCCTTCACCATTGCTGCGGTGATTTCCGCCATCAGTATCTGCTCCACAAGTCAAAAAAAAGGGGCAATCGCCCCTCTGGAAATGCTGCAGGCCGTCGCGCCATCGCCGCGCTTGCGCGGCAGACACCGGCTCCGCGGGACAGGCGCTCCGGCCGACGATTTTCGTGCCGTTTCACCGTTATCGGGGTTCCGCGGCGGCTTCCGCTTCTTCCTCGACTTCGACGAATTCGTCCTCGCTGGCGGTGCCGGTAATTTCCTGTACGCTCTGGCTGCGCCCTTCCAGAATCGCATCGGCGATGCCGCGGGCGTAGAGCCGTATCGCGCGGCTGGAATCGTCATTGCCCGGAATCACGTAATCGACGTGCAGCGGCGAATGATTGGTGTCGACCACACCGATCACCGGGATGCCGAGCTTCGCCGCTTCCGCGACCGCCCCTTTCTGGTAGCCGACGTCGATCACGAACATCGCGTCCGGCAGGCCGCCCATGTCCTTGATGCCGCCGAGGCTGCGTTCGAACTTGGCGATCTCGCGCTGATAGTGCAGCCCTTCCTTTTTCGACAGGCGATCGAGCGAACCGTCCTGCGCCATCGTCTCCATGTCGTGCAGCCGCTTGATCGACTGTTTGACCGTCTTGTAATTGGTCAGCATGCCGCCCAGCCAGCGATGATCGACGTACGGCGAGCTGCAGCGCATCGCCTCCTCGCGCACGATTTCGCGCGCCTGACGCTTGGTGCCGACGAACAGGACGGTACCCTTGTTGGCGGCGAGTTGGCGCGCGAACTTGCGCGCCTCCTGAAACATCACCACCGTCTTTTCGAGGTTGATGATGTGGATCTTGTTGCGATGGCCGAAGACATACGGGGCCATCCGCGGGTTCCAGTAGCGCGTCTGATGGCCGAAGTGAACTCCGGCTTCCAGCATTTCGCGCATCGTGACAGACATCGTTGACATCTCCTGTTAGGGTTGAGCCTCCATCCGTGCATTTCACCCCACGTTTTGTGAGGCACCCCGACTCGCAACGGATGTGTGGTTTCGCGGCGCGTGTTGCACGCCGCCCGGCCTGACAGCGGGCGATGCGGCAACAGAATGCAAGCCCGATATCAGATTAACGGTGAAGTATACTATGATTTTGTTCATGTTTTCAATAGGGAATGACCGGTTCCCGCGGACCCGGGCAGCCCTTCGCCGGACACCGGATTTATACAACCGGTAGCGTAAGTTACAATTGCATTATTTTTCCGCTGCCTGCCGCGGCAGCGATCCCGATGACGAGTGTGCGATGCCCATCAGTTTGAGGACCCCCGAAGAGATCGAAAAAATGCGCGTCGCCGGCCAATTGGGCGGAGAGGTGCTCGATTTCATCACACCCCACGTCAAGCCCGGCGTCACCACTGACGAGCTGGACCGGCTGTGCCACGACTACATGGTGCGCGAGCAGCACACCGTTCCGGCGCCGCTCAACTACGCGCCGCCGGGCTACACGCCTTTTCCGCGCTCGATCTGCACTTCGATCAACCACGTCGTGTGCCACGGCATTCCGGGCGACAAGAAACTGAAGGGCGGCGACATCATCAATCTCGACATCACCGTGATCAAGGACGGCTGGCATGGTGACACCAGCCGCATGTTCTGCGTCGGCCAGCCGTCGATCCAGGCGCGCCGGCTGTGCCAGATCACCTACGAATGCATGTGGCGCGGCATCGCGACGGTGAAGCCCGGTGCGCATCTCGGCGACATCGGCTACGCGGTTCAGCAATACGCCGAGCGCAACGGCTACAGCGTGGTGCGCGAATTTTGCGGCCACGGCATCGGCCGGCGCTTTCACGAAGACCCGCAGGTGCTGCACTATGGCCGGCCCGGCACCGGCGTGCGGCTGGAGGCCGGCATGACGTTCACGATCGAACCGATGATCAATGCCGGCAAGCCCGGCATCCGGCAGCTGGCCGACGGCTGGACCGTCGTCACCCGTGATCACAGCCTGTCCGCGCAATGGGAGCACACGATACTGGTCACCGACACCGGCTATGAAGTGCTGACGCTGTCTGCTGGTGCACCGCCTGCTCCGGCGCTGAATTAATCAGCAACCGCTCGCTGCTCTGCGCGAGCGGACAGGCGGCGCCAGGATTCGGAAACCGGCCACACGCTTCGGCGGCGAAACGAATCGGAAACAGCATGAACTCCAACCGGATGCCCAATACCGTCACCCGTCCGGTTTCACCATTCCCGCATCTGCTGCAGAAATGGAAGTCGCGCCTCGCGCAATCACGCACCGAGATCCGGGCACACTATCTCTCCGATCATGCGATCACGACGCTGCTGCGGCGCCTGTCGCGGCTGGTCGATGACTGCCTGAAGGATCTGTGGCGGACGCTGGCGATGCCGCGCGGACTGGCACTGGTGGCGGTGGGTGGCTATGGCCGCGGCGAGCTGTTCCCGTTTTCCGACGTCGATCTGCTGGTGCTGCTGCCGCAGGCACCGGATGCGCGTGCCGGTGCGGCGCTGGAAGCGTTCGTCGGCGCGTTGTGGGACGTCGGGCTGGAAGCCGGCCACAGCATCCGTACCATCGACGGCTGCATCGCGCTGGCGCGCGACGACGTGACAGTACGCACCGCGCTGCTGGAAGCACGTTACATTGCCGGCGACCGCGCGCTGTTCAAGCGCTTCACGGTGACCTTCGCCGCCACGCTCGATGCGCTGCGCTTCTTCAAGGCGAAGCAGCTGGAGCAGCAGCAGCGCCACGCGCGCTTCGCCGCCGCCAACCTCGAACCCAACATCAAGGAAAACGCCGGTGGCCTGCGCGACCTGCACACCGTGCTGTGGATCACGCACGCCGCCGGCATCGGCACGCGCTGGCACGATCTGACCAGCGCCGGCATCATCACCCGCGCCGAGGCCGCCCAGATCCGCCGCTGCGAACGCCTGCTGCAGCATCTGCGCGCGCGGCTGCACTATCTCGCCAACCGTCACGAAGACCGCCTGCTGTTCGATTACCAGGCCGAGCTGGCACGGCAGTTCGGCCTGCACGACCTGCCGCAGCGGCGCGCCAGCGAACAGTTGATGCAGCGTTATTACCGCACCATCAAGACGGTGCTGCAGATCAGCACGATCGTGCTGCTGAACCTGGAGCAGCGGCTGCTGCCGCGTACGCGCACCGCCGCCGTACCGCTCACCGAGCACTTTGAAATTGCCGATGAATTGTTGTGCGCGCGCAACGAATCCGTGTTCGCGCATCATCCGGGCGCGATTTTCGAAGGTATCCACCTGCTGCAGCAGCACCCGGAACTGAAGGGAATGGGCGCCGGCACGCTGCGCGCGCTGTGGCGCGCCGGGCGCGGGATCAACAGCGCGTTTCGCCGCGATCCCGCGAATCGCGCACTATTCATGGCAATCCTGCGCAGCCCGGCCGGTGTCACGCACGCGCTGCGACGGCTCAACCAGTACGGCATTCTCGGCCGCTACCTGCCGGCATTCGGCCGCATCGTCGGTCAGATGCAGCACGATCTGTATCACGTCTATACCGTCGACGAACACATTCTGAAGGTGGTAAGCAATCTGCGGCGCTTTTGCATTCCGGAATTCGCGCATGAATTTCCGCTGTGCATGCGGTTGATGAATGATTTCGACCACCCCGAAGTACTGTACGCCGCCGCACTGTTCCATGACATCGCCAAAGGTCGCGGCGGCAACCACTCGCTGCTCGGCATGCGCGACGCGCGCCGCTTCTGCCGCGCGCACGCGCTGCCGCGCAGGGATGCCGATCTGGTGGTGTGGCTCGTCGGCCGTCACCTGCTGATGTCGGCGGTCGCGCAAAAGCAGGACATTTCCGATCCCGCGGTGGTGGCGGCGTTCGCCGCCGAGGTCGGCGACGAACGCCATCTTGGCGCGCTCTATCTGCTGACGGTCGCCGACATCCGCGGCACCAGCCCCAAGGTATGGAACGCGTGGAAGGCCAAGTTGATCGAAGACCTGTTCCATGCCACCAGCCGTTATCTCACCGGAGGCGGCGACGCACTGCCCGACACGGTGCGGCTGCGGCAGGACGCGGCGACGGCGGAGCTGCAGCTGCACGCGATCCCGGACGGTGCGCAGCGGGCGTTGTGGTCACGGCTCGATACCGCCTATTTTCTGCGCCACACCGCGACCGAAATCGCATGGCATGCGCGCGTGCTCAATCGCCGCGTCGACAGCCCCGTGCCGGTGGTGCGGGCACGCATCTCCGACGCCGGCGCGGGCCTGCAGGTAGTGATCTACGTGCGCGATCAGCCGCTGCTGTTCGCACGCATCTGCGACTTCTTCGACAGCATCGGCTACAACATCGCCGAAGCGAAAATCCACACCACCCGCAACGGCTACGCGCTGGACACGTTCCAGATCCAGGACGTTGCGAACAAGCACACGCAGTACCGCGACCTGATCAGCTACATCGAATACGAGCTCGCGGCACGCCTGGCGCAGCAGACCCCGCTGGCCGCACCCGCCGTGGTGCGCCTGAGCCGGCGGCTGCGGCATTTTCCGATCACGCCCGAAATCAGCGTGCAGCCGGACGAGAAAGGCGATTACCGGGTGCTGTCGATCGTCGCCGGCGATCGTCCCGGCCTGCTGTCGCGCATTGCGCGCACGCTGACCGCGCACCGCATCGACGTTCATACCGCGCGCATCAACACGCTCGGCGAGCGCGCCGAGGACACGTTCCTGATCGCCGGCAGCGCACTCGCCGACGACCGCGCGGTGGTGCAGCTCGAGCACGATCTGATCGACGCGCTCGGCGCCGGTCACTGAAACGCACGCCGACAATGCGTCGCATTGCCCACCTCGACATGGATGCGTTCTATGCGTCCGTCGAGCTGCTGCGCTATCCGCAGCTCGACGGCCTGCCGCTGGTGGTCGGCGGCGGACGCGGCCCCGGCCCGGCGCCGGATACGCCGGTGCCGGATTTTCCGCGGCTGCGCGAATACGCCGGGCGCGGCGTCGCCACCACCGCGAACTACGCGGCGCGCGCGTTCGGCGTGCATTCGGCAATGGGATTGATGAAGGCAGCGGCGCTGGCACCGGACGCGATCCTGCTGCCGGCCGATTTCGACGCATACCGCCGTTACTCGCGCCGCTTCAAGGCGGCGGTCGCCGCGATCGCGCCGCGCATCGAGGATCGCGGCATCGACGAAATCTACATCGATCTCAGCGATGTGCCGGGCGACACGCTGATGCTGGCGCGGCGCATCAAGGACAGCGTGCGGCAAGCGACCGGTCTCGGCTGCTCGATCGGCATCACGCCCAACAAGCTGCTCGCGAAAATCGCGTCGGATCTCGACAAGCCGGACGGTCTGACGGTGCTTACCGCCGCCGACGTGCCGCGCCGCGTATGGCCGCTGCCGGCACGCCGTCTCAACGGCGTTGGTCCCAAAACCAATGCAAAGCTCGAAGCGCTCGGCATCCGCACCATCGGCGAGCTTGCCGCTGCGACAACCGATGTGCTGGTGCGGCACTTCGGCAGCCATCATGGCCAATGGCTCGCCGCCGCCGCGCACGGCCGCGACGACCGGCCGGTCGTGACCCAGGCCGAGCCGAAATCGATCAGCCGCGAAACCACGTTCGAGCGCGACCTCGATCCGCGCCGCGATCGTGACGCCCTGTCGCGCATCCTCCTGTCATTGTGCGACCGGCTGAGCCATGACCTGCGGCGCAAGGGCTATCGCAGCCGCACCATCGGCATCAAACTGCGCTACGACGATTTTCGTACGGTGACGCGTGACACGACGCTGGACGCAGCGATCGATGATCAGCCGGCGCTGGTCGCCGCTGCGCGCGATTGCCTCAGACGCGTGGCGTTGACGCGCCGGCTGCGGCTGCTCGGCGTGCGCGCCGGTTCGCTGTCGCGGTCGGATCAGCCGCCCGAGCCGCGTCACCAACAGTTCTCCAGCTCTGGCGCAGATGACGTCAGTCTTCGGCTGTTCGATTGACAGTCGCTGTCGTCTTGCGCGACGAATGAAGTTATGGTGCGCGGAGCGTACGCTGACCACCCCTCCGCTTCGCTCCTCCTCTCCTTAAAAACAGGAGGGGAAAAAGCCTGGCGTATAGATGTGCCGTCGTGTGCAAATAGGTGGCGTAGGAATGACAGGCGAATGCTCCCCTCCTCAAATGAGGAGGGGTGGCCGCGAAGCGGACGGGGTGGTCAACGTACGCTCACGCGCCACAGGACGTGCGCTAATCCTGTTCCGTTTCCTGATCCGGAAACAGTTCCTCGATGAATCCGAAATGCGTGAAGTCGCGGATGCGCATCGGGTACAGAATGCCAGCGAGGTGATCGCATTCATGCTGTACGACACGCGCGTGGAATTCGCTCACCGTACGGTCGATCGGATTGCCGTCGGGGTCGAATCCCTGATAGCGCAGCCGGCGATAGCGCGGCACCCTGCCGCGCAGGCCGGGCACCGACAGGCAGCCTTCCCAGCCGTCGACCATTTCGTCGCCGAGCGGCGTGATCACCGGATTGATCAGTTCGGTGTACGGAACGGTCTCGGCGTCGGGATAGCGCGGGTTATGCTCGATGCCGAAAATCACCACCTGCAGACCGACGCCAATCTGCGGCGCCGCCAGTCCCGCGCCGCTGAGCGCCGCCATCGTGTCGCGCATGTCGGTGAGCAGCTCCGCCAGCTGCGGCGTGCCGAAATCCGTGATCGGCCGCGCCTGTTCCAGCAGCCGCGGATCGCCCATTCTGAGTACCGGTCTAATCGCCATTGATTGCCGCCAGTTCACCGATGATTTTCGCGACGCGCGTCATCGTTTCCTTCAGCGCGTCGCTGATGCCGGCCATGCTGATGCCGTCGCGGCTCGCCGCACGGCCGGCCGCGTAATTGGTGACCACCGCGATCGCGCCATAGCACAGGCCGATCTCGCGCGCCAGCACCGCCTCCGGCATGCCGGTCATGCCGACCATGTCGGCACCGTCACGCTTCAGCCGCTCGACCTCGGCCGCCGTTTCCAGCCGCGGGCCCTGCGTCGTCGCGTAAACGCCGCCGTCTCCGATCGGCTCGCCGGCACGCCGCGCGGCCTCGATGCACAATCGCCGCACACGGTCGCAATACGGATGCGTAAAGTCGATGTGAGTCACACCATGTTCCGAAGTTCCGAAAAAGGTCGCGTCACGGCCCCACGTATAGTCGATGATCTGGTCCGGCACGACCAGTGTTCCGGGCGCGAGATCGGCACGGATGCCGCCGACCGATGCCACCGACACCACGAATTTGATCTGCTGCGCGTGCAGCGCCCAGATATTCGCGCGGTAGTTCACTTCGTGCGGTGGAATGGTATGGCCGTAGCCATGGCGTGCGAGAAACACCACTTCGCAGCCCTGCACGCGCCCGAACGTCAGCGCGCCCGACGGTTCGCCGTACGGCGTGCGCACCACTTTGCGCCGGGTCATTTCGAGATTCGCGAGACGCGTCAGGCCGGACCCGCCGATGATTGCGAAGACGGGGTGATTATTGTTCTGGGTCATGCTTGAATCAGGGATTGGGGATTAAATTAAGGATTGAGTATAAGTATGCGGCGCATGCGGCGCCGGAAACACTACTTCGATTCCGAGTCCCGGCCTTCTTCCTTCACCGCATAAATCGCCGGCAGATTACGCCACATGCCTTTCACGTCCATGCCGACGCCGAACACGAAACGATCGGGCACCGTGACGCCGACGAAATCGGCTGCAATCGGTTTCGCACGCCCGATGTCCTTGTCGGCCAGCACTGCGCTGTAGAAACCGGCGGCGCCGGCCGCCACGATGCGGTCGCGTATCGCAGCCAGCGTATGGCCTTCGTCAAGAATGTCGTCGAGCACCAGCACCACGCGTCCGGCGACCGCTTCGCCCGGCAGCACCTTCCACTGCAGCGTGCCGCCGGCGAGCGCGTCACGATAGCGCGTGACGTGCAGATAGTCGAACGCCAGCGGAAAATCCAGCAACGGCAGCAACTGGCCGGTGAATACGACGCCGCCGCCCATCACCGTCAGCACCAGCGGGTAATGGGCGGACAATGTCGCGGTAATTTCATGCGCCACGCGCCGGATTGCCGCCGCCACATCGGCCGCGGAACACACCGGTTCCGCGGTACTGCGCAGATTCCAGGCTTCGGCGGCATCCATCATCACACGGCAATCGTCACCGACGCGGCGCGCGACGCATCAACTCGTCGCGATTGCACCGCGCATCGGTTCGCCGGTGCCGGATACCGCGTCGACATCACGCCATTTCCTCGCGCTCCAGCGTCGCCAGATACTCGCGGAAGCCCGGCCCCACTTCCGGATGCTTCAACGCATATTCCACGTTCGCCTTCAGATAACCGAGCTTGCTGCCGCAGTCGTAGCGCGTGCCGTCGAACGCGTACGCCATCACCGGCTCCTCGCGCAGCAGCGCGGCGATGCCGTCGGTGAGCTGAATTTCACCGCCGGCGCCGGGCGCGACATTGCGCAGGCAATGCAGCACGCGGCCGCTCAGAATGTAACGCCCGACCACGCCGAGATCGGACGGCGCCTGTGCCGGCTGCGGTTTTTCGACAATGCCGAAAATGCGCTGCGCGTTGCCGCCGGCGCCGCTGGCGGGTTTCACGACGCCGTATTGCGTGCTCTGTTCGGGCGAGATGCGTTCGACACCGATGATCGAGCACTGCTCGCGCTGGTAAAGATCGATCATCTGCTTCAGCACCGGCGGCGTGCCGTCGATCAGATCGTCAGCCAGCAGGATCGCAAACGGTTCATCATCAATCACCGGCGCCGCACACAGCACTGCGTGCCCCAGTCCCAGCGCCTCCGGCTGGCGCACGTAGATGCAGGACACCTCCGGCGGAATGATCTCCTGCACCGCCGCCAGCATTTTCAGCTTGCCGTCGGCTTCCAGCCGCATTTCGACTTCGAGCGCCTTGTCGAAATGATCCTCGATCGCGCGTTTGCCACGGCCGGTGATGAAAATGAGCTGCGTGATGCCGGCGGCGACGGCTTCCTCCACCGCATACTGGATCAGCGGCTTGTCGACCACCGGCAGCATCTCCTTCGGGCTGGCCTTGGTTGCGGGCAAAAAGCGGGTGCCGAGTCCGGCCACCGGAAATACGGCTTTCGTGATTCGCGTCATGATTTTTCGTCCAGGAGCTTGAGCAATGCTGCCTCGTCAATGATAGAAATGCCGAGCTCCTGCGCCCTGTCGTACTTGCTTCCCGGGTCGGAGCCGGCCACCACGTAATCGGTTTTCTTCGATACGCTGCCAGTAACATGGCCCCCCCCTGCTTCGATCTTGTCCTTTGCTTCGTCGCGCGTCAAATGCGGCAATGTGCCGGTGAGCACGAAATGCCGGCCGCGCACCGCAGCTTTGGCGCGGCCGCGCCGCTCGTCACAGGCCGGCGTGACGCCGGCCGCCAGCAGACCATCGACCACGGTACGGTTGTGCGGCTCGGCAAAAAAGCGTGCGATGCTCTGTGCAACCACCGGCCCGACGTCGGACACCCGCATCAGCGTCTCCTCGTCGGCCGTCATCAACTTTTCAAGGCCGCCGAAATGATCGGCAAGATCGCGTGCCGTGGTCTCGCCGACGTTGCGAATGCCGAGTGCGTAAATCAGGCGCGCCAGCGTCGTCTGCCTGCTGTTGGCGATCGCCGCCACCACGTTCGCCGCCGACTTGCCGGCCATGCGATCGAGCCCGGCCAGCTGGTCGGCAGTCAGATGATAAAGGTCGGCGGCCGTTTTCACCATGCCGCGATCGATCAGCTGGTCGACCAGCTTTTCGCCCAAGCCCTCGATATCGAGCGCGCGGCGCGAGCCGAAATGCAGCAGCGCCTGCTTGCGCTGCGCCGGACAGTATAGTCCCGCGGTGCAGCGCGTCACCGCTTCGTCCGGCAGACGCTCGACTTTTGAGCCGCACACCGGACAGCGCGCCGGCATCACGAATTCGCGTGCGTCGGGCGGACGCTTTTCGACGACCGATCGCACCACTTCCGGGATAACGTCGCCGGCACGCCGCACCACCACGGTGTCACCAATGCGGATGTCCTTGCGCCGGATTTCATCCTCGTTGTGCAGCGTTGCATTGGTGACGGTGGCACCGCCGACGAACACCGGCTGCAGCCGCGCGACCGGCGTCAGCGCGCCGGTGCGGCCGACCTGCACTTCGATTGCGGTCACCACGCTTTGCGCTTCTTCAGCCGGAAACTTGTGCGCCAGCGCAAAACGCGGCGCGCGCGACACGTAACCCAGCCGGTCCTGATCTTCGAGATCGTTGACCTTGTAGACGACGCCGTCGATGTCGTAAGGCAGCGCCGCGCGGTCGGCTGCCATGCCTTTGTAATAACCGGTCAATCCGTCCGCACCGTGCACCACCTGGCGCTGCCGCGCCACCGGAAAATGCAGTTGCGCCAGCAAATCCATCAGCTCGCTGTGGCGCTTGACGTTGAGCACACGCCAGTCGTCGGCGCCGACGCCGTACGCAAAAAAACGCAGGTGGCGCTGTGCGGTAATTGCCGGATCGAGCTGGCGCAGCGCCCCGGCAGCGGCATTGCGCGGATTGACGAACAGCCGTTCCTCGCGCGCACGCTGCGCCTCGTTCAGCGCATCGAAATCACGTCTCAGCATCAGCACTTCGCCGCGCACCTCCAGTAGCGGCGGCAACGCCTTTCCATCCAGCCGCAACGGAATCGCACGGATCGTGCGCACGTTCGCCGTCACGTCTTCCCCGGTATAGCCGTCGCCGCGCGTGGCGGCACTGGCCAGCGCTCCGTCGCGGTAGGTCAGCGTGATTGCAAGTCCGTCGAATTTCGGCTCCACCGCGTACTCGACCTGATCGCGGCCCAGCCCGTCGCGGCAGCGGCGGTCGAATGCCGCGGCGTCCTCGATGCTGAACGCGTTGTTGAGCGACAGCAGCGGCGAGCGGTGTCGGACCGCCGCAAACTGCGCGGACGGTGCCGTGCCCACCCGCTGCGTCGGCGAGCCTGGTGTGACCAGCTCGGGATGAGCGGCCTCCAGTTGCGTCAGCTCGCGGAACAGCGCGTCATATTCGGCGTCCGATATCTCCGGATCGTCGAGCGCGTAATAGCGATGATTGTGATGCTCGATCGCACTGCGCAGCGCCTGCACCCGCGCCGCAGCGTCGGCGGGCGCCGCCATCTACGCAAACAGCCGCAGCGCGCGCGCGCTGCCAGCGGCGACGTCGTGATGATTCATCTTCGCATAGACCGCGGCCAGCTCGCGCCGGATCTGATCAACGCCCGGCGCCTGCAGCGGATTGCCGTTGTCATCGACCAGTTGGGCGCCGAGCTGGTGCGCGATGTCGCGGCCGGCTTCGATCATGTGATCGAGCACCTCCAGACCTTCGGCGACGCGCGGCACATCCATCGTGATGGTGACGCCCGACAGTGTCTGCTCTGCAATGCGTTGCGGTAGCAAGGGATCGGATTCGTTGCGGTTGGCGAGCGCGAACCACAGCCGCCGCCGGTCGTCGCAAAAGCGAAACGTTCCGTCGGCACCCAGCTCGAAGCCACGCAGCTCCACCGCCGCCCGCAGCGTGCCCGCCGGGATCGCAGCGCCATCAGCGGCGACCACGTTGACGCCGACGGTAATGTCGACGTCGGCGCACAAGGCATCGAGGCGGCGCGCATCGGACAATGCTGCTTCGACATCGGGACACGACCATCGTGCGCCGCTGCGCTCGGCACAAGTGCGCACCACGTTGCAGAACGCGGACAGCTGCACGTGATTGACCGGACCGGCGCGGTTCACGAGCTGGATCGCCACGCACAACTGGGTCACCGGCGCCGGCGTGTCATGCAGCAGATCGTGCCATGCGCCGTGCGCGGCATCGTAGCCGAAGCAGCGTACCGGTTTGGACAGTCCGCTGATACGGTTTCTCAATTCACTGACCGCGTCTTCGGCAAGCGGCTCGTCGCTGATGATTTCGGCGATGAAATCGATGCCGGGATCGACGTCGGGAGTGCTGGCAGCGGCAGCCACCGCAGCGGGTTCCGGCGCGGTCACGGGCGGCACCGGCGCCGGCGATTCATCGGCCTCCGCCGCATCCGGATGCCACTGCGGCTCGACGCGCTCGAACTGCGGCTCCGTACGCTCGAACTGCGGTTCAATGCGTTCCGGGGCTGCGGCTGCCCGATGCCCCGCCTCGTCTTTGTGCCCGCCGAGCAGCACGTCGTCGGGCTGCGCTTCGAACGCCTGCTCGACGCGGCGGCGGTAGCGCCGTTCCTGGTACCAGTTGAAAGACCAGACACCGGCGATGACGATGATGCCGATGATCACCAGGCTCAGTTGCAGATCGCTCATCCCGGTTCTCCCGGTTCACGCCGCCGCGGCAGTGAGCTTCATCGCTTCTTCGATATCGACCGTGACCACCCGCGACACGCCCGGTTCCTGCATCGTGATGCCGACCAGCTGCTGCGCGACTTCCATCGTCAGTTTGTTGTGGCTGATGATCAGGAACTGCGATTCACCGGACAGCCGCCGCACCAGATTGCAGAAGCGCTCGGTGTTCGGATCGTCGAGCGGCGCATCGACCTCGTCGAGAATGCAGAACGGCGCGGGGTTGAGCTGGAACAGCGCGAACACCAGCGCCAGCGCCACCAGCGCTTTCTCGCCACCCGACAGCACGTGAATCGTCGAATTCTTCTTGCCCGGCGGCTGCGCGATGATCTGCACGCCGCTGTCGAGAATCTCTTCGCCGGTCAGTACCAGGCGCGCCTGGCCGCCGCCGAACAGCGTCGGAAACACTTCGGAAAAATGATGATTGACCGCATCGAACGTCTGCTGCAGGCGCTCGCGGGTTTCACGGTCGATACGGCGGATCGCGTCTTCGAGTGTGGTCATCGCCTCGGTCAGGTCCGCCGCCTGCGAATCGAGGTAGGCCTTGCGCTCGCGCGCCGTCTGCAGTTCGTCGAGCGCAGCCAGGTTCACCGCGCCCAGCGCCTCGATCTCCGCATTCAGGCGATTGATGTCGCCCTGCAGCGCATTCGAGCGCACGCCCTTTTCCAGCAACGGCAGCAGTTCTTCCTCCTGCGCGCCGGACTCGGCCAGCTGCTGCGCAAACTGCTCCTCGACCAGGCGCGCCTCCTGCTCCTTCAGGCGCACGTCGCCGATGCGGTTGCGCAACGGATCGATCGACTGCTCTTCACGCAGGCGGGTCTGCTCGGATTCGTTGAGCCGGGTATCCAGATCCTCCAGCGCATCGCGCGCCGCCGCCAGTTTCTGTTCACGCTCGCGGCGCCGTTCGAGCGCCTGCTGCAATTGCTGCTGAAATGGCGCTTCGTCGTATTCGGCCTGTTCCTGCACCAGCGTCGCGATGTTGTCGTCGACGTCGCGCTGGTTTCTTGAAACAACTTCAATAGAATTGTCTATCTCATTGATCTTCTGATCACATGAGCTGACATTGAAGGTTGCTTCCCGATGCTCGCGCTCCGCCTGCTGCGTCGCCTGGCGCTGATGATTGAGACCGGTTTCGACAGCGGCGTAGTGCTCGTCAGCCTGTTGCGCCTGCTCGCGCAGCGTGGCCATTTCGTCCTGGTGGCGGCTGACTGCCTGTTCGGCAAGCTGCTGCTGCGCGGTTTCGGCTTGCGTCTGTGCCGCGATTTCGTCCAGCTCGGCGTCGATCTGCTGCTGACGTGCCGTTATCCGCTGCGCCTGTTCCGACGCCCGCAACGTCTCGAGCTGGGCCGCATGCCGCTGCTGCTGCAGTTCGTTCGCGGCCGTCCGCAGGCTGGTGATTTCGGACTTGTGCGCAGCGATCGCGGCGTCTCCCTGCACCACCGCCTGTTCCAGTTCCGCAAGGCGGCCGGTTTCGGCAGCCACGCTGGCGTCCAGTTCCTCGATTTCGCGCTGGCGCGCCAGCACGCCATGAATCTCGGAATCCGGCGCATAAAAACTCACGCTGTGGCACGTGAACACATGGCCGTCGCGCGATACCAGCAACGCGCCGGCAGGCAGCTCGCGCCGTCGCTCGAACACCGCGGCATCGGCCGCGACGTACACCTGGTGCAGCCATTCCCGCAGCACCGCCATCACGCCGGGATCGCGGCACGTCACGTAGGCGGCAAGCGGCGTCAGTCCGGCGAGCTCCGCCGCCGGCGCAGCGTCTTCTCCGTTGCCCGCATAAACCGTGAGTTTTCCGGGAGGCGGATGGTCAAGCCACGCGGTGATGTCGTCGGTGGCACCGAGCTGGAGTGCATTGAGCCGCTCGCGCAGCACCGCCTCGAGCGCGTCTTCCCAGCCGGATTCGATGCGCACGTTCTGCCACAGCCGTGATGCCTGCGAGAGCCCGCGTTCGCCGAGCCAGGCCTGCAGCTTCTCTTCATGTGCGAGGCGTTCCTGCAATTGCTGCAGCGCCTCGCGCCGCGCCGTCATCGCGGTGATTTCCTGGGCCGCAGCGTCACGCGCATCGGTGCGCTGGCGCAGCGCCTGCTCGGCATCGGCGAGCGCCTGCTCGCTGCGCGCCAATGCGGCGCGACGCGCCTGCAGATCCGCCTCCAATGTCACGCCGCGCTCGCGCAGCTGCTCCAGCGCCGCCGTGTCCGGCGCCTGCAGGCCGGCGCGTTCCTCGTTCAGCCGTTCGCCGCGTGCCGCAAGCTGTTGCAGCGTCTTCTGCGCATGCTCATGGCGCGTGCGCGCCACCTGCAGTTCCTGCTCGGCATGGGCGATGCGCTGCAGCAGTTCAGCCCGCGCTTCCTGTGCCACGCGATGCGCATCCACCGCCAGCGGCAGTTTCACGTTTTCGGCAGCCACCCGCTCGCGGCAGGCTTCCGCCGTCGCCTGCGCTTGCGCGTGCCGCTCACGCCATTCGTCGAGGCTGCGCCGCGCATCGGCGATCTGCGTCCGGTTGTGATCCTGCTGCGTGCGCAGCAGCGTCAACTGGTGCTCGATGCGCTCGCGCCCGTCGCGCGCATGCTCGATGCTCTGCTCGAGCCGCGCGACTTCGGCATTGACTTCGTAGAGCGCGCCCTGCTCCGCATGCAACGCATCGCTGCGGGTGTAATGCTCGGCGCGCAGTTCCTCCAGACGCCTTTCGGCGTCGCGCAGGCGTGCGGTTGCCGCTTCGAGTTCGATTTCGAGCTTCTCGACATCACGCAGATGGCGCGCGCGCGCCGCCTGTGCCTCATTCTTTTTCGTCAGCCACAGCAGCCGTTGCGCGGTTTGCAATTGCGCCTGCAATTCATGGTATTGCTGCGCCACGCCGGCCTGTGCCTCGAGCCGGACGAGCTGCTTGTCGAGTTCCTGCAGGATGTCGCCGACGCGCTGCAGGTTGTCGCGGGTGTCGGCCAGCCGCAATTCGGTTTCGCGGCGGCGCTCGCGGTATTTCGATACGCCGGCCGCCTCTTCCAGGTAGAGCCGCAATTCCTCGGGTTTCGCCTCCACCACGCGCGAGATGATGCCCTGCTCCAGAATCGCGTAGGCGCGGCTGGCGAGCCCGGTGCCGAGGAAGATGTCAGCCACGTCGCGGCGTCGCACGTGGGTATTGTTGATATGGTATGAAGACTCGCCGTCGCGCTGGATCACGCGCTTGACCGATATTTCCGCATACTGCGACCACTGGCCGGCGGCGCGTCCCAGGCTGTTGTCAAAAATCAGTTCCACCGAGGCACGGTTGACCGGCACCCGTCCGCCGGAACCGTTGAACAGCACATCCTGCATCGTCTCGCCGCGCAATTGCCGGGCGGAGGTCTCACCCAGCACCCAGCGCACCGCATCGATGATGTTCGATTTGCCGCTGCCGTTGGGTCCGACGATGCCGACGACCTGTCCCGGGAGGGCGATGTGAGTGGGATCGACGAACGACTTGAAACCGGCGAGTTTGATCTGTGTAAGGCGCAATTTGCGGCTGCCGAGCGGTTATAATCACGAACAATTCGCGCAATTTTAACCGATTTGAATCCGGAATCCGCAAAAAAGTAATGCCCACCAAGCCCAGCAAGGAACTTGCCACCTTCCCCAATCCGCAGCCGCGCCGCGACTACCGGATTCACATGGAAATTCCGGAATTCACCTGCCTGTGTCCGCTGACCGGCCAGCCGGATTTTGCCACGCTGGTGCTCGATTACATCCCGGATCGCAAGTGTGTCGAACTCAAGAGCCTGAAGCTCTACATCTGGTCGTTCCGCAACGAAGGTGCATTTCACGAAGCAGTCACCAACAGCATTCTCGACGACCTCGCGCAGGCGATCGCGCCGCGCTTCATGCGGCTGACCGCGAAATTCTGGGTGCGCGGCGGCATTTTCACGACGGTCGTCGCCGAACACCGCAAGCGCGGCTGGCGCCCGCAGCCGGCGGTCGAGCTCGACGCGTTTCCGCCGTCATCGCCGACGCGCGGCTGATCGCCCCCATGAATCCGCATCTCGACCGCCTGCGGGAGTACCCGTTTCAACGGCTGTCCGCGCTGCTGGCCGATACGCGGCCGAACGCGGCGCTGGCGCCGATCGCATTGCACATCGGCGAGCCGCGGCATCCGACCCCGGCATTCATCCGCGACACGCTGGTGCAGCATCTCGACGGCCTGGCGAAATACCCGGCGACACTCGGCAGCGTGGAACTGCGTGAAGCGATCGCCGCCTGGCTGCAACGACGCTACGCACTGACCGCGATCGATCCGCACACCCAGATCCTTCCGGTCGACGGCAGCCGCGAGGCGCTGTTCGCGTTCGCGCAGGCGGTGATCGACGCCGGCCGCGGCGATGCGGTGGTGGTCAGCCCGAATCCGTTCTACCAGATCTACGAGGGTGCGGCGCTGCTGGCGGGCGCCACGCCGCACTATCTGAATACGTTGCCCGCCAACGGCTTCGCCTGCCGCTATGGCGACCTGCCGGAAACGGTATGGCGCCGCACGCAACTGATTTACGTCTGCTCCCCCGGCAATCCGACCGGCCACGTGATGACGCTCGACGAATGGTGCACGCTGTTCGAATTATCCGATCGTCATGGCTTCGTCATTGCCGCCGACGAGTGCTATTCCGAAATCCATTTCGACGAGGCCGCACCGCCACTGGGCGCGCTGCAGGCGGCACGGCAACTGGGACGTGACGGCTATCCGCGGCTGGTGATGTTTTCCAGCCTGTCGAAGCGTTCCAACGTACCGGGCATGCGCTCCGGATTCGTCGCCGGCGATGCCGCGATCCTGAAGAAATTCCTGCTCTACCGCACCTACCACGGCTGCGCGATGAGCCCGCCGATCCAGGCGGCATCGGTTGCCGCCTGGAACGATGAAGCACACGTGGTCGAGAACCGCCGACTCTACCGCGAAAAATTCGATGCCGTGCTGGACGTGCTGCGACCCGTGCTCGATGTCGAGTGCCCACAGGCCGCGTTCTACCTGTGGCCGCGCACGCCGCTGTCCGATGTCGAATTCACGCGTCGGCTGTACGAAACGCAGAACGTCTCGGTACTGCCCGGCAGTTTCCTCGCACGCGACGCGCACGGCGTGAATCCCGGCGCCAGCCACGTGCGCATCGCGCTGGTGGCGACGCTTGCCGAATGCGTCGAAGCGGCGCAGCGCATCCGGGCGTTTGTCGAAACGCTAGAGTCTACGCGCATGGTGGAAATGCGCAGACCGTAAGCCGGTTCGACCGCCGTTCGACGTCCGCGGTTAAACCCATCCCGGTTCGTTCACTCATCATTCGACAAATAACAGTCGCACGATCTAGAATAGCCGCCAAGGAGATGGCATTCCTCCTTTAACCGCCGCAAGGCTGATGATGCCTGTCTTGCCATCCAAATGGATGGCAAAGCGCAGGTATCAGTATTCCGCAGCAATCCCGCTGCCGCACCTGACCTGCGCACAGAACAACAGAAAGGTCAAAAAGTGGCTGTTCGTGGATTACTCGCTGTAGGGAGCGGAGCCGCTGCCGGCGCGTCCTTGCGCTGGTGGCTCGGCATTCTGTTGAATTCCGTTTTTCCGACGTTGCCGCTCGGCACGCTTGCCGCTAATCTGCTCGGCGGCTACCTGATGGGACTATCTGTCGGCTGGATCACGCACTTCGAAAGCCTGCCTCCCGAAGCACGCCTGTTCATCATGACGGGATTTCTGGGCGGGCTCACGACTTTCTCCACGTTTTCCGCTGAGACTGTCAGCTTGATGCTGCGCCATCAGTATCACTGGGCCGCCACGGAGATTCTTGTGCATGTCGCGGGCTCCCTGCTGATGACCGTGGGGGGAATTCTAACCATTCAATTGCTTCGAGGATAACGTGTCCGAAGAATCAGGGATAACGACTCCGGCCGACAGGTCCACCAGGAGGATGAGCATGAAAGGAATTTATCTCAGATTTTACGTGCATGAAAAACGGCGGCACAAAGGCATTCTGCTGTATGAGTGGCTGCTCGAACATGCGAAGAAGCTCGGTATTCATGGCGGTTCGGCATTCCGCTCGGTTGCCGGGTTCGGCCGGCACGGTGTGTTGCACGAAGAACATTTCTTCGAGCTCGCCGGAGATTTAACGATGGAGATCGAGTTTCTGGTCAGCGACAGTGATGCCGACCGATTACTCGCCTCCATTCAGAAAGAAAAAATCCGGCTGTTCTATGCGCGGGTGCCGATGGAATTTGCCGTACTCAACGCGGAGCAGAACGACTACGCGCCATCGGCTGACCCACCTGGCAACAAAGGATAGGCTCGCGGCGCCATGTCGCGAGCAAAGGAGCCATCCCTTGAATCTCAAGGAGCTTCGAAATGCGCGGCGCGAGCGTGTCGAACCGCATATCCGGACGCTGCTCGCCCAGGAAGGCTGCCCGGCATGTATCGAGGCAGCACATGGAGAAACCGATTATTTCTCCTGGTTGCTGATCGAAACCTACGGTTTTCCGGAATGGCTGGCCGAGTTCTCTACGGGGTGGGGTTTCTGTCAGACCCATGGCAATCGGCTGCTACGACGTAGCAAAGCAGGCGACCAGATTTCGTACGTCCACAGCTACGCCGCCACCCGAATTCTGCACCAGTTTGCGGAGGCATCGTCGGGAAAAACATTAGCAATGGGACCCTGCCCGGCCTGCCGTTCAATGGACGAGATTTCATTGCGAACCCTGGTCTTTCTCCGCAAGCTGTTACTGAGCGCGGATGATCACGCACGCTACGGCCGTCCCGGCCTGCTGTGTTTTTCGCATTTTCGGACACTGCTTCCATGGATGCCGTGGAAATCGGTAACGACACTACTGCGGCAGCATGAAACGGCGCTGAAGGATGCAGCGGAAGCGTTCAGAAAGGTCACGGCGATCGCCGGGGACGTTTCCCGAACATCGGCGGAATTGACTGCGATCATGCATCTAACCGTTGGCCATGCGCCGCGGTATCCAATCTGGCCTGCCGCCGATTGCGATGCACGGCGCGAGGCGCGAGATCCGGTCAATGATTATGCGCAACTACTGGCAGACTCCGATTTTTGTCCGATCTGCATCGAGGTCAGGCATACCTGGTGCGAATGGCTGGCCTGGCTGGATGACGCCGCCCGTGATCCGTCTGTCACAGTCGATGATCTGCTTCCGACCTGCGGTGAACATGCGTGGGCATTGATCCAGCATGCAGCGCCGCCACTCAGGACGATAGTCGCAAACCATCTTGCCGACCTTACACTCGGCCGTATCGGCAGTGCCGACCGCGCCCTCTCCCGTCCACCACCAAAACGGCGCCCAGGGTGGAAAACCTTGCGTGACCATCTCGCCGGCAATCGGCGGCGTGTCGACAACGCGCGCAACATCACGACACTCCCGATTCCGTGCCCGGTATGCAACGAACTGAATGTGGTGCGGGATCGCATGATCATGCTTCTGTTCGCACTCGTTCGACAGAGTCACTGTCGGGCAGATTTCGAAGCCGGCCACGGACTGTGCCTGAAGCACTTTCATCGGGCGCTGACGCTGGCACCGGATCGGGCCACAACAGAGATTCTGCTGCACACGGCATCGGCAAAGCTCACGGCACTGCAGTGGGAGCTTAATGAATCGCTGCGCAAGCGATCGTGGTCGGTCCGGCCTGAAGCCGGCGGTACGGAACAGGATGCATAGCAGCGCGCCATCACTCGATTCTCCGGTTCTTTCTGGCTGCCGGAGGAGCATGGTGATCACACCACGGCGCGAGCGTTGAGTCATTCGTGAAAAACCTGATCGGGCTCCGACACGGGGAGATGTGTAACACTGCGAAACCGCGCCATTTGTCAGGCACGGACGACGAAGCCGTTGACCGGGCGCTGGCGATGGCACATGACTATATCGCCAGCCGCCAGTGCCGCAACGGCGGATTCTGTTTTTACCGCACCGCGGAAATCGAGGAAGCCAATCTGCACGACACATATTACGCAGTGGCCGCCTGTCGCCTGTTCGGTCGCATGGCGTTCGATCGCGAACGGCTCACGAATGATTATCTGCATCACTTCGTACCCGCAGCGCTCTCATTTCACGCGTTGTATTACTACCTTTCCACGGTCCGTCTCCTCGACATGACACCGGACACGGCTGTGATCGATCGCATTTCCCGGTTGCGCATTGCGCCGCGTGCCGCTGAGGCTCAGGTTCCCCTTGCGGCATGGCTCGACATGACGCTCAAGACCGTGGAACTGAAAAAAGCATTCGTGCCAATGGCCGTCACCCCCGCCGTCGCAGACACCGTTATTGCCGCAAGGAATGCAAACGGCATCAATGACAAGCCGAACCTTGAAGATACACGGCTCGCACTGTTACTGCTGACAGAACTGGGTTGTCCAGGGAGGGCAGAATATTTCCGGTCCTTCGTTAGCGAAATGCAGACGCCTGGAACGGGTTTTCGCTTGACCCGTGATTCGGCGCTCTCGAACATCGACGTGATTCATGCAGGAGTCGTAAGCTGCGCGTTGCTCGATCTCCCGGTCAGATACTGCGCCGATGTCCTACGCGCGGTACTGTTATCGCAGCGTACCAATGGCGGCTTCTCGCGCACACCGGGCAGTCAGGGAGACATGCGAACACACTACCGGGCGCTCGCCATCCTCAGGCAGCTATCGCCCACCACCGCTCGTACGACTACCAGGGAAACCGGCGCATGACGGATCCTGCATTTCCCGCTTTCATGAACTGCAAAAAATGTGGGGCACGATGCCGGGTGAAGCGCAAGGATGTCTACGAGATGCCCGAGGGAGTGGCAGGAGTCGCTTGGGCGAGATGCCGAAAATGCCGCGAAGATTTCGTCCATTTCGTCGGTGAACAGAAAGCTGCGGCAGTACTGATGGAAAGATGGCTCGATGTACATTGACATCGGCATCGATTCCGGCCGTTCGATACATGCGTGGGACGAAGTGATGGCCGACAGGGGATATTTTGCGACAGGATGCACGCAAAAAATTGTCTGCAATTCGCGGGAGGAGCAGCAAACATGAAGTACTGCCCCGAGTGCGGCGAAAAGGTGATGTGGCAGAAAGCCAACGGTACGCAACAGGGACGCTTCGTGTGCAATTCCTGCCGCGCGATATTTTTTCAGAGCCCCAGGCTGATCGCGAGCTGCATTGCCGAATGGGAAGACAAGATCCTGTTGTGCCGCCGCGGAACGGAACCTGGCTACGGCTCGTGGACGCTGCCCGCAGGATTCCTGGAAATCAGTGAGACCGCCGCCGATGGCGCACGCCGCGAAGTGCTGGAGGAAACTGGGGCCAGCGTGGAGATAGGCACGCTATACGCGCTGTTCAATCTGCCGGCGATCAATCAGGCGCAGCTCGTATTCCGTGCCCATCTGCTCGATCCGAACGTCAACGTGGGCCATGAAATGCTGGACGCGCGGCTGTTCGGAGAAAGCGAGATCCCCTGGGACACGCTCGCATTCATGAGCACGCTGGAAGCTCTCCGGCATTATTTCCGGGATCGCAAAACGGGGGAATACCGTTTTCTGTTTGCCGACATCATGCCGTTTTTGTGATAACGGATGCAAAACCATTTTAGCCAAAGCGCCGTCGGCCGGCCAAGAGCCAGTCCGCGAATTGCGCTCAAATTCGTTCTGCTGGTCGGCGTTCTGAGCTTCTTCGCGGATTTCACCTACGAAGGTTCGCGCAGTGTGCTCGGCCCCTATCTCGCATTGCTTGGAGCGAGCGCAACATTTGTCGGTATCGTCACCGGCTTCGGCGAGCTGCTCGGCTACGGATTACGGCTGGTGTCAGGACGCGCGGCAGACGCTACCGGCAAGTTCTGGCCGATCACCATCGTCGGCTACGTCATCCAGATGCTTGCGGTTCCGGCACTCGCACTGGCAGGAAGTCTGCCGCTGGTGGCACTGCTGATCATTCTCGAGCGCGTCGGCAAGGCGATCCGCAATCCTCCGCGCGATGCGATGCTCTCCCATGCCGCCAAGCAGATGGGATACGGCTGGGCATTCGGGATTCACGAGGCGTTGGACCAGTTCGGTGCGCTGTTCGGTCCGTTGCTGGTCGCCGCGATACTGGCTCATCGTGGCGACTATCGTATGGCCTTCGCCGCGCTGCTGGTGCCTGCGCTGATCAACTTGAGTCTTGTACTGGCCGCGCGCCGCCTCTATCCACACCCCGAAGATCTGGAGGCCGAGGTGCCGGACGTCAGGGCGCGGGAGCTGCCTTCGATCTTCTGGCTTTACCTGGCGGGCGCAGCGCTGGTCGCCGCCGGCTTCGCCGATTATCCGTTGATCGCGTACCACTTCCACAAAACATCGACGGTCACCAGAGATTGGGTTCCAGTGTTCTACGCGATCGCGATGGGAGTCAGCGGCACCGGGTCTCTAGTTTTCGGGCGACTCTTCGATCGCTTCGGCTTTTTGATCCTGATCATACTGACGATCATCTCCGCGCTATTCGCTCCGCTGGTGTTCCTGGGCGGCTTCTGGGGGGCGCTTGCCGGTGCGGCACTTTGGGGGCTTGGCATGGGCGTTCACGAGTCAATCATCCCGGCGGCGGTCGCGCCGATGGTGCCGCCCAACCGACGCGCTTCAGCTTACGGCCTGTTTACCGCAGGGTACGGCGTGTTCTGGTTCCTGGGCAGCGCGGCGATCGGGATTCTCTACGATATTTCATTGCCTGCGACGATCATCTTCTGCGTCGTACTCGAGCTTTCAGCCGCACCGATCTTTGCCTTAGTATGGCATCGCTATCGCCCCACAACCGCATGATGGACTTGTGGTAATCATCACGAACGGCGAGAAACCGCAGAGCCACCCGACAAGCCGTATGCCATCCGATCATCAGTACAGCTTTCTTCCAACCTCATGCAAGAAAACAAAATGAACACCTCCATCCGTTCCGTCCATGCTCGTGAAATCCTCGATTCGCGTGGCAACCCCACCATTGAAGCGGAAGTCGGCCTGGAGGGCGGCGCCATCGGGCGCGCGGCAGTACCATCCGGTGCGTCCACCGGCATACACGAAGCACTGGAGTTGCGCGACGGTGACGCCCGGCGCTACGGCGGAAAAGGCGTCAGGAACGCGGTAACACACATCAACGGAGAAATTGCCGCGTCGATTGCTGGCATGGACGCTCTCGATCAGGGGATGATCGATCGCACGCTTCGGAATCTCGATGGCACAGCACTCAAGGAGAGGCTTGGCGCCAACGCCATACTCGGCACGAGCCTGGCGGTGGCACGCGCCGCGGCCGATGCCTGCAAGCTGCCGCTGTTTCGCTATCTCGGC
This sequence comes from Burkholderiales bacterium, assembly GCA_035700525.1. Taxonomy (GTDB): domain Bacteria; phylum Pseudomonadota; class Gammaproteobacteria; order Burkholderiales; family JBDZVW01; genus JBDZVW01. Next base: position 15,580 of record DASSON010000092.1, on the reverse strand, counting down.
GGCAGCGTGGCATGCCGCCTGCCGGTACCGATGTTCAACATTCTGAACGGTGGCGTGCACGCGAACTGGCAGGGAACCGACATCCAGGAATTCATGATCGCTCCCGTCGGGGCGTCGTCATTTGCCGAAGCGCTGCGCTGGGGTGCCGAGGTCTATCACACGCTGAAAAATGTGCTCAAGGATGCCGGCCACTCCACGGGCATAGGGGATGAAGGCGGCTTCGCGCCGGCCCTTGCACGCAACGCCGATGCGATCGAATTGATCCTGCGCGCGATCGAACGCGCGGGCTACCGGCCCGGCGAGGACATCGTGCTGGCGCTCGATCCCGCTGCCAGCGGCTTTTTCGAGGACGGCGTCTATCATCTGCACACCGAACAGCGCCGGGTGAACGCACAGGAAATGACGGCGATCTATGCCGACTGGGTCAACCGCTATCCGATCGCCGTGCTGGAGGACGGTCTCGCCGAGGATGATTGGGATGGCTGGAAACAGCTCAACCGCGAACTGGGTGACAGAATTGAACTCGTGGGCGACGATATTTTCGTCACCAATGTCGAGCGTATCGCGCGCGGCATTGACGAGAACATCGCGAACGCGGTGCTGATCAAACTGAACCAGATCGGAACTCTGAGCGAGACCGTCGCCGCCGTGCACTGCGCCCGCGCCGCCGGCTGGGGCGCGATGGTATCGCATCGCAGCGGCGAAACGGTGGACAGTTTCATTGCCGACTTCACGGTGGCGCTGGATACCGGACATCTGAAGACCGGCGCCCCCTGCCGTGGGGAGCGGGTGGAAAAATACAACCAGTTGTTGCGCATCGAGGAATACCTGGGCGAGTCGGCGACGTACGCGGGGCGCAATGCGTTCGTCCGCTAGATGCCGCCGCCATGCCGGGTCCGCGAAGCGCTGCAAGCCCTCGTGATCTGAACGAAGCCCGCAACGTGATGTCTTACCAACAACGGGGAATATTCTATATACTGTTCGAATACGGCGATGGAGCCCGCCGCAAACCGCCTTCCGACGGCTGATGGCCCCTACATGAAAGTAGGGGTTTTTTATTGTACGCACCATCGGATGACGCCATGCCGAAATTGAGAGCTCCGATCATCGACCAGCAGACCGGGCTTCCGACCTGCCCTTATCGCGGCGCGGAAAGCGCCGGCACGTTTTCGTGTGCCGCCGCCGCAGGCACGTCCGTTACCGGAAAAGACTGCGAAGCGTGCGCCATTCCGGAGGCGCTGCTGCACGAGCATGCCTGTCTCTACCTGGTGCCGCTGCGCCACGAAGGAGAAGGCCGCTTCGCGTGCCGCTGGTTCTTCTCGTTCGCAAACGATCCGGCACCAGCGAACTGGCGCCACCTGTGCTTTTGTCATTACTGGTTTCCGCGGCCGCCGCTGGATCAGGAAAACGGCATCCCGAGATTGAGTGAAGCCCGGGCACATTATCAACGCGTGCTGCGCGGCGAGGAAGCACGCCACAAGCCGCTGCCGATACCGCGGATGCAAATTCGCCGCGGCGAACCGCCGCGCGGCCTGCGCGGCTGGTTGCGCGAGCATTTTCCAGCGTTCCGATAATTTCCTGAGAGCGTGCCTCCATGGACTTCCACAGCATCCTGTTTGCACGAGACGGACGCGAGGAAACAGCCACGAGATCCGACGTACCCGCCTTTTTTGCCGACTTGAATCTTGATCAGATCATCGACACGGTCACCGCCGGCAGGGAAGAATACGATTTGAAGCCGTTTTTTTACACGCCACTGACCGACGTCGACTCGGTAGAGTATCGCCACGAAGTAATTCGGGATCTCGAGAATCTCGCCCTGCTTGAATGCCTGAAGACATTTGCACAGGAAATGCATGCCGTGCGCAAGCAACTCGCGCACACAGACAAACTTCATTACCCATACCAGAAAAAACGATGGCTGCTGGACGCGGCGGAACGTTATTGCAACACTGTCCGTCGCCTGGTACACGACCTGTCCGGCGTCGAAAAAAAATCGCGCGGACTCATCGCATTTTGCACCTACCTGTCGGACTACGCCCGGTCCGACCGTTTCAAATCGCTGTTGGTGGAGACGGAAACACTTGAAGAGGAGCTATCCCGGATCAAATATTGCATTCTCATAAAAGGAGATGCCGTCACCGTTCGCAAATATGAATCGGAACCGGATTACAGCACCGAAGTCGACGAGACGTTCCGCAAATTCAGGCAAGGCAGCGCCAAGGACTACCAGGTCGAATTCCCGAATACGGTCGACATGAACCATATCGAGGCCCAGATACTGGACTTCGTGGCCCGCTTGTATCCGGAGATATTCTCAGGACTGGACGACTATTGCACCCGGAACAGCGATTTCATGGACAGCGCGATAACGATTTTCGATCGCGAAATCCAGTTTTACTTTTCCTGGCTGGAGTACATCGCAACGTTCAGCCGCGCCGGTCTGAAGTTCTGTTACCCGCGGCTCAGTAATCTGTGCAAGGCAATCCGCAGTCGTGGAGGATTCGACCTTGCACTGGCACGAAAACTCGTCGGCGAAAACACGCGTGTTGTCTGCAACGATTTTTATCTCGAAGGAGACGAGCGTATTTTCGTCGTTTCCGGTCCCAACCAGGGCGGCAAAACGACGTTTGCCCGCACCTTCGGGCAACTGCATTATCTGGCCAGCCTGGGATGCACCGTGCCGGGCAGCGAAGCGCGGCTCTTCCTTTTCGACAACCTCTTCACGCACTTCGAAAAGGAGGAAGACATCCGGACGCTGCACGGCAAGCTGGAGGACGACCTGACCCGGATTCACGACATTCTGGACAAGGCAACGTCAAACAGCATCATCGTGATGAACGAGATTTTCACGTCCACCACATTGGAGGATCAGATTTTCCTGAGCGGAAAGATCATGGAACGGATAGTCGGACTGGACGCACTGTGTGTCTGGGTCACGTTCATCGACGAAATGGCTTCTTACGGTGTGCAAACCGTCAGCATGGTCAGCTCCGTTGTCGCGGATAATCCGGCATTGCGAACCTACAAGCTTGAACGCAGGCCCGCCGACGGTCTGGCCTACGCGATGTCGATCGCCGAAAAGTACCGGGTCACGTACGATTATCTGAAGCAACGCCTGCAGGCATGAGCCCATCATGAAAGCATTCCTCATGTACCACGACCGGGATTTCGACATGCAGTCGGGATTGCCGCAGAATGAGCCGGCACTTACACAGGACCTGGAATTGAACACGCTGTTCAACGCCATGGCAGGTGACGATAAGTTCCTGTTCGAAGTGGCCCGCTGGGCACTGCTGTCCGGCCTCGATAACGACCCGGAGACGATCCTGTATCGCCAGAACGTGCTGAAGGACTGTCTGAAAAATGCGGCGATCGTGAGAGAGATGCACCGCATTGCCGTTGAGGCAATCGAGAATGAGAAAAAGAACTACTGGAGCTATTTGAGCCGGCACCCGAACATTGTGCTGCACCGCTCGGTGGAAGTACTGCAGATGTTCGTGACCCTGCTCAAAAAGCTGAGAAAGATTGCCGACGATCACGCCAGTCAATTCGAGTCGGAAGGCTTTGCGGCCTTTTTTACGATGCTCAGAAAAGAGCTTGACGATGATTACTTTGTTATCGTCGAACATCATTTGGCAGAACTGAAATTCCGCAGCGGCGTATTGATCAGCGCCGAGCTCGAAAAAGGCAATAAAGGCGGCCGTTATCTGCTACGCAAGAATCCAGATGAAAAACACCATTGGGTACGGCGGCTTTTCGCGCAAAAAGCACCAGCCTACACCTTTCATCTTCACCCGCGTGATGAAGCCGGGGCGCAGGCGCTGTCGGAGCTGACGAACCGGGGTATCAATCGGGTGGCCAATGCGCTGGCCCAATCCACCGACCACGTCCTCAGTTTTTTCAACTTGCTGCGAATCGAATCAGGCTTCTACGTGAGTTGTGTGAATCTGCATGAAGAATTGGCCGCCACGGCGGCGCCTTTATGCTTTCCGTTACCGGCTGAGGCCGGCAAACTCAGGCATTCGTTCACCGGACTGTACGATATCTGCCTCGCGTTGACGCTGAAACAGAAAGTTGTCGGCAATGACGTGAACGCCAACGGCAGAAACCTGATGCTGATTACCGGCGCCAATCGCGGTGGCAAATCAACTTTTCTGCGAAGCATAGGGTTATCCCAGTTAATGATGCAGGCCGGCATGTTCGTGCCAGCCGAATCGTTTTCCGCCAACGTCTGCGATCACCTTTTCACACACTACAAGCGCGAAGAAGACGTCACGATGAAGAGCGGAAAGTTTGACGAAGAACTCAGTCGCATGAACGACATCGCGGACCACGTGACATCACATTCGATGCTGCTGTTCAACGAATCATTTGCAGCGACCAACGAGCGGGAGGGCTCGGAAATTTCGCGGCAGATCACCCGCGCGTTGCTTGAAAAGCACGTCAAGATTTTCTTCGTTACCCACTTGTACGAGTTTGCGCACAGCTTCGTCGGCAGCCCGATGGGGAATGTCATTTTTCTACGAGCGGAAAGACGGACGGATGGCAGACGCACCTTCAAACTGATCGAAGGAGAGCCTCTGCAGACCAGTTACGGCGAAGATCTGTATCGCACGATATTCGACGACTACGAGGAAACGGCTTCACGCGCCGCGCCGGCGAGGACGGCGTTGACAACGGAATAGCCAGTTGACATGCCGAACTGGCAAAGGTTATTCTGCCCTCGCAACTTGGCGATGGGGTTCGCCACGAACCGCCGATTGGCTAATGACTCCTACCGACCCGCAGGGTATCGGAGTTGTTATTATGCCGAACGGTTTCCTGAAGACGGACCCGCCCGACCTCAAGCACCGAGTCGCGCGTTTCGCGGATAGTTCCCGGCAAAGGGAACTGCATGGTCGCACGAGACGCCTATCTCCAGATCACCGGGGTTTTCGCGGTCACCGTATTCCCGCTTGTTCAACGGGGCGCTCCGCCATTCGTCTTCGCATCATCAGCCGCACGAGGTAACGCATGTCTCCGCTTGCGCGCTACTTCGTCATCAACCTGATCCAGATTGCGTTTTTGCTGGTGTTCGCACCACTGCTGGAAGGCATCCTGCACCGTTTCGAGGAAATCATCCAGGGCAAGCACGGGCCGAGCATCTTCCAGCCTTACCGCGACATCCGTAAGCTGTTCGGCAAGGACGAGGTGGTTTCCGAGGAAAGCACCTGGGTGTTCCGCTTCGCGCCAATTATCCAGTTCGCGATGCCGCTGTTCGTGGTGATGCTGATTCCGGCGCTCACCGCCTATCCGCTGTTTTTCGCCTTCATGGGTGACATGATCGCCGTGGGCTTTCTGTTCGCAGCCAGCGGATTCTTCGTGGTGCTGGCCGCGATGGATACGGCGAATGTCTACGGCGGCGTGGGTGCCAGCCGCACGCGCATGGTCGGCTTCCTCGCCGAGCCGGTCTTCATGCTGGTGTTCTTCGCACTGTCCTACGTGGCGGACGCGACCATCCCTTACGAGGTGAACGCGAGCTGGGCGGTGTCATGGGCGGCCATGCTGCAGCCCGCGCACTTGCTGGTGATCGTCGCGTTCCTGATGCTGGTGCTGGCCGACGAGGGCCGGATTCCGGTCGATAATCCGTCCGGCAAGGCCGAGACCGCGATGATCGGCCATTCCAAGAGCCTCGAATATTCCGGCACCGGCGCCGCTCTGATGAAATGGGGCGGTGCGATGAAATTCATGGCGGTGCTGATCGTGTTCCTCAATGTCGTGATTACGCCGTGGGGCCTGGCCGCCACCACTCACTGGGGCGACGTCTTTCTCGCGATCCCCAAGGTACTCGCAAAGATGGTGCTGTTTCTTGCGGTGCTGGCCGTGATCGAAACGACGCTCGCGAAGCTGCGGCTCTTCCGCATCAGTGAATTTCTTGCGTCTGCCTTCGTGCTGGCGCTGTTCGCAATGGGTGTGCGCCTCGTTGGGATCGGCTGATGGCAACTGCACTCGCCGTCAATGGATTTATCGCTGCGCTGTTCGTGGTGTTCAGTCTGGGGGCGATCGTCGCGCGCCAGATGCTGGGAACGTTGTATCTGTTCATGCTTCACGCGCTGGCGCTCACCGCCTCCGCGGTGCTGATCGGCATCGCGCTCGACAGCCCGCACCTTTACTGGGTCGCTCTTATCACTTTCTCCACCAAGGTGATCGCCGTGCCGCTGGTGCTGCGCCTGGCGGCGGGCAGCGAAGTTTACGAGCGCCGCGAAGTGGATCAGGTCCTGACCATTCCGATATCGGTGCTGGTGGCCGCCGTGCTGGCGCTGGTAGCCTGGATTGCCACCGCGCCGCTGGTGCACGCGATCCCGGACCGGCCGTTTGCGTCAATAAACCTGCCCACCGGGTTGATCGCTGTGTTCTTCGGCGCCTTCACCGTCGCGGTGCGACGTGAGGCGGTCGCGCAACTGATGGGGATCCTCATCATGGAAAGCGGCGCGTTTTTCGCTTCCATCTCCATCGTCAACGAACTGTCGATCATCGCCGAAATCGCGGCCGCAGTGGACGTGCCGATCGCGGCGCTCGTGATCGGCCTGCTGATCCGCAGCATCCACCGGGTAACCGGCATGACCCGGGTAGGCCTGCTGGCAGACTTGAAGGAGCGGCGCTGATGCTGGCGTGGATCCTCATCATTCCGGCGATCGCGGCGCTACTTGCGCTCGCGAGCCGGCGCGCAGCGCCGTGGATCACACTGGCTTCTGCCATCGCGGTGCTGGCACTGTCCTGCCTGGCCGCACTCGCGGTCAGCCGTGCGGGACTGCTGAACGCGGCCTGGGGCGGACTCTCGCTCGACGCGTTTGCCGCCTTGTACCTGTTGCTGGTTGCCTTCGTGGGCGTTACCGCCGCGCTGTATTCCATCGGCTACCTGCCGGTGCACTATGCCGAACATGAAGATGCCCCGCCGCCGCGCTATCGCGCCTACTGGCCTCTCTACAACCTGTTCCTGATCTCGATGCTGGCGGTGCCGCTGGTGTCGAACCTCGCGGTCATCTGGATCGCGATCGAGCTGACCACCATCTTTTCCGCGTTTCTGGTCGCCTACACCGATCGCACCGCCGCGCTCGAGGCCGCGTGGAAATACGTCGCGCTTACCAGCGTGGGCGCGATGATCGCGCTGTTCGGCGTGCTGGTGCTGTACTACGGCATCCACCATGCTGGCGAGTCCGTCACCTGGGCCGGACTGGTCACGGCCGCGCCGCAGATTGCACCCGCCGTGCTGCTAGTGAGCTTCGCGCTGTGGCTGGTCGGTTTCGGCACCAAGACCGGGCTGGTGCCGTTACATACCTGGCTGCCGGATGCGCACAGCCAGGCGCCGGCGTCGATTTGTGCGTTGCTGTCAGGCGTCGAAACCAGCGGCGCGCTGTACATGCTACTCAGGATTTATCCGGCCCTTGCCCGCAATCCCGGAATCGCGCATCCCGAAAACTGGTATCTCGCGGCCGGGCTGCTGAGCGTAACCGTCGCGGCGCTCCTGATCCTGCAGGTGCACGACTTCAAGCGGTTGTTCGCGTACTCCACGATCGAGCACATGGGGGTGATCCTCGCCGCCTGCGGGCTTGGCGCGGCCGTGGACCAGCTGGGTACCGTGTACCAGTTTTTCGGCCACGCCTTCACCAAGTCGTTTTGTTTCTATGCGGCGGGGATCGCCACCATCGTGTTCGGTACCCAGGAAATCAAGGCGGTGCGCGGCCTGATCAGCCGTAGTCCGCTGGCGGGCTGGGCGCTCCTGCTCGGCGGCCTGGCGATCGCCGGCGCACCGCCGTTCGCGTTGTTCATTTCGGAATTCAAGATCCTGGCCACAGGATTCGCTGCCGGCGAGTACGCCGCCACCGGGCTGCTCACCGCGCTGCTGGTGCTGGCCTTTATCGCTATCCTGTATCAGGTGGGGCGGATCGTGTTTGGCGAACCCGACGCCGTCCCGCGCACCAGACTACCGGCGACAAGTGTCGCGGCACTCGCGATCGCGTTCATTCCGATGCTCGTGTTCGGATTCTATCTGCCGCCGCCGCTGCACACGCTGATCAATCACGCTGCCGCGTTGCTAGGAGGCGCGCGATGAACGAACGCGCCGAATGGCTCACCCGGCTGCGGGATATGAGCGGCCACGCGCCCGTCGAGGACGCCGGGGGCTGGTTCGAAGTGTGTCCCACGCCCGCGTCACTGCCCGACCTTGCTGCCGCGCTGGTCGAGTCATGCGGCTGTGAATTCGCCACACTGGTGGTGGAAGCGGAGGTAACAACCGGCGACTTCACGCTGCGTTACTTCTTTCATCAGCCGCAGGACCGGGTGCTCATTCTGATCCGCGTTCCCGCGAGGCCGGGATCGGAGCTGCCCACGATCAGCGATCGCGTGCACGCCGCCGACTGGCACGAACGCGAAGTCGAAGACCTGTTCAACATTCGTTTCGAGGGCCACCCGTTCTTGGGCGACTTTGTCCTGCACGACACAATTTGGCCCGAGGGCACGGCGCCGATGCGCGCGGACTTCGACGCCCGCCGGCGCGTGCAGCAGACTGGCCTCGGCACCGACTGGCAGCCGCGCCGGGTGCTGCAGCAGGAAGGCGCCATCGTGTTTCCCGTGGGGCCGATCTGGGCCGACTACAACGAGGCGGGCCTGTGGCTGCTCGAAACCCCGGGCGAACAGATCTACGAAGCGCAGACGCGCCTGTTCTACAAGTATCGCGCCGTCGAAAAGATTGCCGAAGGCGAGGCGCCGCAGCGCGGCGTCCGGCTCGCTGAACGTTTCACCGGCAACTCGGCCTTCGCGCACGCCGGTGCGTTTTGTCGGGCACTGGAGAACATCGCGCAGTGCGTGGTGCCGCCGCGCGCGCGCAGCCTGCGTGCGATATTCGCCGAACTGGAGCGCATCCGCTATCACACGGCGACCATCGCGGAGCTCGCCGGCTCCACCTCGCTCGCGGTCGGCAAGTCGATGTCGCAGGAACTCGAAGAGCGCCTGCTCAGGCTGACCGGCGAGGTGTGCGGCCATCGCTACCTGTATGGCTTGTGCGCGCCGGGCGGGCTGGCATGGAATCCGTCGGATGCAGCGCTCGCGACGTTGCGTGCCGGCGTCACCGACGCGGCCACGGAATTTGCGGCGCTGGAGCGATTGTTCGTACATACCTCCAGCTATCTCGACCGCATCGAGGAAATGGGCACCCTGCGTCCGGAAGTGGCCGACCTGTATGGTGTCGTCGGACCGGTGGCGCGCGCGTCGGGCCGCCGCATCGATCTGCGGTGCTCGCTGCCCTATGACACTTACGTCGAGTATCCACCCGAAGTGCCACGCGAAACCGAGGGCGATGGCTATGCGCGCCTGCGAGTGTACTTCGCCGAAATCCGCGCCAGCGCCGCGTTGATCGAAGCGTTGCTCGCGGCGCTGCCCGACGGACCGGCGGCGGTCGAATGTCCGATGATGGCGGGCGCCGCATTGAGCTGGGCCGAGGCGCCGGCCGGTGGCACCTTCCACTGGCTGCGTACCGACGACGCGGGACGCATCCGCCGCTGGCGCGTCGCGCCGCCGGGATTTCGCAATTGGCACGCCTTCCACCGCGCGCTGGAAGGCGCGGCGTTTCAGGATTTCCATATCATCATGGCCAGTTTCGGCCTGTCGGTCGCGGAGAGTGACCGCTGATGGCCAACTGGACGCTCATCAGCCTGCTGCGCGGCATCCGCACCACCCGCTGGCCACGACCCGGCGATGTCCCACCTGGCATGCTGCCGCGACGAATCGACGGTTTGCCAGGCGCTGGAGAAATGCCGCGCGCCGATTTCGCGTGGTCCATCCGTACCCCGAACTCGCAAGGCCCGCTGCCGGCGCGCTTCCGCCGTTCAGTGCACGTGCGCTTCGTCGATGCCGGTGCCGACGGCGCGTTGATCAGCGAGGTGCGGCTGATCGACGCGCCGCCCTATAACCTGCACCGCTTCGGCATCTTCATCACCGCCACGCCGCGCGACGCCGACGTCCTGCTGGTCGGCGGCCCGGTGACCGAGGCCATGCGCCAACCGCTGCGCAAGGCCTTCGACGCGATGCCGACGCCGAGACGCGTGGTGGCAATCGGCGACGATGCAATCGACGGCGGGATTTTCGGCAAAAGCTTTGCCAGTGCCGGTGGCGCGGGCGAAGTCATCCCGGTTGATTTCATCGTGCCCGGCTGTCCACCGCCGCCGCTGGCGATCATCCACGGGCTGCTCGCCGCGGCGGGACAAGTCGATGCGCGTCCGCCGGAGGCGATGCCGTGACGGCCTTTGCACTGGTATTCGCATTGTTCGCGGCCGCCATCGCCGCGGGCTGGATCGCGCCGCGTCGAATCGCGAACGGGTCGGTGTGGGGATTGCTGACCGCCGGCTGCGCGGTGATGGCGTGGATCGCGGCCGGCACGCTGGCGCGCGACGCGAGCCAGCCGCTGACCGAACTCGCGTTGCCCCTGATCGGCCCGTTCGATTTCGAACTCACGCCGCTCGCGGCATTGTTCCTGCTGGTAACCGTGGCGGTATTCGCGGCCGCGCTGCCATTCCAGTTGCGCGACTGCCGGGAGTGGTCGTCCGCGCGGCACGGCGCTTTCGTCGCTTTCGTGACGTTGACGCTTGCTGCGATGCTCGCGTTGTTCACGGCGGCCAGCGTCGCGTCCTTCATCGTTGCCTGGGAAATCGCCGCGCTCGGCATCTGGGCGCTGGTCGGTTTCGAGACGCGCCGCAATGAACCCGTTGCCGCCGGCCTGCTCACCATCGCGCTGTCCGAAGCGGGCTCGCTGGCCGGACTTGCCGGATTGCTGATCCTCGCGCTGGCGGCGCACACGCCGAATCTCGACGGCATCGCCGGCGCAGCGCCCGCGCTGCCGCCCGCCATCGTCGCCATCGCTTGCATCCTGACCTTCTTCGGCTTCGGCATGAAAGCCGGCGTGGTGCCGCTCAATCTGTGGCTGCCGGACGCGCACGGCACGGCGCCGCGATCGGTCTCGCCGATTCTGTCCGCCGCGACATTGAACTTGGGGCTGTACGCGTTCCTGAAGCTCGACGCACCGCTCGCGCGCACCGATCCGCGTCTCGGCCTGATGATCCTCGCGACCGGCGCGGCAACGGCCCTGACCGGCATCATGTACGCGCTCGCCGAGCGCGATCTGAAGCGCGTGCTCGCGCAAAGTTCGATCGAGAACATCGGCATCGCCACCGCCGGGTTCGGCGCCGGTTTTGCGTTTTCCGCGCTCGGTCATCCGGTGCTCGGCGGGTTGTCGCTGGTGGCCGGCCTCTACCACATGCTGAATCACTCGGCATACAAGGCGCTGCTGTTTCTCGGTGCGGGCGGCATCGATGCTGCCACCGGCACCCATGATCTGGACCGCATGGGCGGCCTGCTGCGCCGCCTGCCTCTGCTTGGAACCGTGTTCGTCATCGGCGCGTTCGCGATCGCGGCGCTGCCGCCATTGAACGGTTTCGTCAGCGAGTGGATGCTGCTGCAATCGCTGTTGCGCGTGGTCGAAATCGGCCCGGTTGCGGTGCGCATCGTGTTCGCGCTCGCAGGTGCGGCGCTGGCACTGACGGCGGGCCTGGCCGTGACCTGCTTCGCGATGATCGCAACGAGCGCCCTGCTGGGTCTGCCGCGCTCGCGCGAGGCGGCCGCTGCGCACCGCGCGCCGCGCAGCGTGTGGGCGCCGATGTCGCTGCTGATGCTCGTCTGTTTCTGGCTGGCGGTGTGGGCTACAGGCGTCATCCCGATGCTGGGGCACCTCGCCGCGCCGCTGACCGGTACCAACCCAACCGATGCGCTGGTGCCGGCGTTCTTCGGTAGCGGCAGCGGACTGGCTGCCAACGTCATGCACGACTTGACTCAACTCGGCGCCCAGCTCGGTCGCGGCCTGTTGCCGCTGCGCGGCCTCGTGGTGCTGCACTCGGACGGCGCCCATGCGCCGGTGGTGTACGCAATGTCCACCGCGCTGACCTTCGCCGTGCTGACGTTCATGCTGCTGGTGGTGTGGATCGTGGCGTACACCGTGCGCCGCCATCGCGCAGTCGCACGCCGTGTGCCGTGGAACGGCGGCATCGTACGGCTGCGCCCCGAGATGACCTACACCGCGACAGTGTTCTCGGCGCCGGTACGGGTGTTGTTCGATGCGGTGTTCAGTCCCGAGATCGCACGCAGCGAACAACGTCAGGGCGCGTTCCTCACCGCGCGTACCCATCACGAAGTCTGCGTCCACATCGTCGACCGTCTGTTCATCCATCCGGCCGTGGCGGCCGCGCAACGCACCGCGGGCCGCCTGGCCGAACTCCACCATGGCAAGGTGACCGCCTACGCCGCGTACGTGCTTGCCGCCCTGACCGTCGTGGTGCTCGTCGTCAGGATCCTCTATTTCCCATGAACGATATTGCCTGGGCTTTCGTGGCTCTCGCGTTTGCGCTCGGCACATCGCTCGTGCCAGCATCGAAATGGCGTGCGGCCGGGTTTCTCCTCGGCAGCTGGGCGGCCGTGCTGCTGGTGCTGCTCGGCTGCATCGGCACACTGGCGAGCGGCGTGTCGCTGACGGCAACGCCCGGGCCGCTCGCAATGCTGCCGGGATTCGACTTTGCACTCGATTCCCTGCGCGCGTACTTCCTGCTGATTTCGGCCGCGGTGTACGCACTTTCGGTGCCGTTCATCGTGCGCGATATTCGCGCACGCTCGCCGCAACGCAATCGCCTGATACTGGCGTGCACAATCGTGTTGTTCGCGGCCATGCTCACGGTACCGCTGGCCGGGGGCGTCGTCAGCCTGCTGTTCGGTTGGGAAATCATGTCGCTCGCACTCGCGGCGCTGGTGTTTCTTGGCCGGGACGAAACCGTGCAAGTGCGTGCCGGGCTGCTCACACTCGCCTTTTCCGAAGCCGGCGCACTGGCGGCGCTGGCGGGACTGCTGATACTGGCGGCGACGGCGGACACGACCTCACTCGCCGGCATCGGCGCGGCAGCAACACGACTGCCAGCCGGTGCGACGTGGGCGGGCTTCCTGCTGACGTTCTTCGGTTTCGGCGTCAAGACCGGCATCATGCCGGTCAACGCCTGGATGAGCGACGCCTATGCAGCCGCGCCGCGTGGACTGTTGCCGGTCTTTTCCGGCGCGACCCTGAACCTCGGCGTGTTCACGTTGTGGGTGGTGGATGGACCGCTCGCGAGCCACGCGCTGTGGCCGGCACTGGTGGTGCTCGTCATTGGCGCGCTGACCGCGGTGCTGGGGATCATGTACGCGCTGGCCGACAGCAACATGACGCGGCTGTTGACTCACAGTTCGATCGAAAATCTCGGCATCGTGGTGGCCGCGCTGGGTGCGGGCTTTGCGTTCGAGGCTATACAGCGCCCGACGCTCGCCGCGCTGGCGCTGATCCCCGGCCTCTATCACATGCTCAATCACTCGGCGTACAAGACACTGCTGTTCATTGGCGCGGGCGGCATCGGCGACGCGCTCGGCCACGACGACTTGAACCGTCTGGGCGGGTTGCTGCGGCGGGTGTCGCTGTTCGGCACGCTGTTCCTGCTGGGTTGTTTCGCGATCGCGGCATTGCCGCCGTTCAATGGCTTCGTCAGCGAGTGGCTGACGCTGCAATCGCTGTTGCGCGTGGTCGAAATCGGCCCGATTCCGGTGCGCATCGTGTTCGCGCTGTGCGGCGCGCTGCTCGCGTTGACCGCCGGTCTCGCGGTGACATGCTTCGCGATGCTCGCGGCGACTACCTTGCTCGGCCTGCCGCGTTCGCGCGAGGCGGCCGCGACACCACGCTTGCCCGCAAGCGTGACCGTACCGATGGCGATCCTTGTAGTCGTCTGCCTGGGATTGGGCGTATGGGCCACCGGCGTGATTCCGGTGCTGGGCGGCATCGCCGCAGGATTGACCGGCACGGATCACACCGGCGCGCTGGTGCCGGCGTTCTTCGGCAACGGCAACGGACTGGCTGCTGGCGTCGTGCACGACTTGGCTCAACTCGGCGCCCAGCTCGGCCGCGGCCTGCTGCCGCTGCGCGGCCTCGTGGTGCTGCATTCGGACGGTGCCCATGCGCCGGTGGTATACGCAATGTCCACCGCGCTGACCTTCGCCGTGCTGGCGTTCCTGCTGCTGGTGATCTGGCTTGTCGCGCACGGCGTGCGCCGGCGTCGCGCAGTCGCGCGCCGTGTGCCGTGGAACGGCGGCATCGTACGGCTGCGCCCGGAGATGACCTACACCGCGACGGTATTCTCGGCGCCGGTACGGGTGTTGTTCCATGCGATATTCAGTCCCGAGATCGCGCGCGAGGAACAACGTCAGGGCGCCTTCCTCACCGCCCGCACCCATCGCGAAGTCCGCGTCCACATTCTGGATCGTCTGTTGGTGGATCCGCTCGTGACCGCGACGCAAGCGACAGCGGGATTCGTCGCGCGCATGCACCACGGCAAGGTTACCGGCTACGCCACCTACGTGCTGGGCGCTCTGGTAGCCGTCGTGCTCGCCGCGGCGGCAACTTTGTCGTAAAAAAGATGCCTGTTCGCGGACCGGTACGCGTGCTCACTCCGGCATGATCAAGGTCTACATCCCGGGATTTGGAACACTGCAGTTGACCGAACTCGTGTTGGATTTCAATGGTACGTTGGCATACGATGGCAAACTGATTGCGGGCGTGACTGAGCGGCTGGAAAAATTGTCGCAGGATCTGCACATCCATGTGGTGACCGCCGACACTTTCGGCAGTGCAGGCAACGCAGTGGCTGATCTGAAATGCATGCTTGCGATACTCGGCACCTTCGATCAGCCTATTGCGAAGCTGGATTACATCAAAAGACTGGGGTGTGAACACACCGTCTGCATCGGCAACGGACGCGACGATCGCCTGATGCTGGAAGCTGCGTCACTCGGCATCGCGGTGATGCAACCGGAAGGTGTTGCCATCGAGGCTCTGCTTGCAGCAAAAGTTGCAGTACCGGATATCCGCGCCGCACTCGATCTGCTACTCCACCCGCAACGGCTCGCAGCGACATTGCGGGCGTGATACTGGCCTCACCGAAAAATTGGACGCCGCACCGGACGGACATACTGCACCGCATGCTCGACGTCGAACGTCTGCAGCCGCGTTCTACCTGTGGCCGCGCACGCCGCTGCCGGACACTGAATTCACGCGCCGGCTGTACGAAACGCAGAACGTCTCGGTACTGCCCGGCAGTTTCCTCGCACGCGACGCGCACGGCGTGAATCCCGGCGCCAGCCACGTGCGCATCGCGCTGGTGGTTTGTCGAAACGCTGGAGCCCGCACGCATGGCAGAAATGCGGAAACCGTAAGCGAGCTCGGTCGCCGCTCGGCGTCCGCGGTAACATACAGAAGTACGGCTTTCCTGACCCAATTACGAATCAATTCAGGCCGACGGCCATTGAATTGCGCCGCGGATCGTAGCCGCCGAGCATCACGTTAGTGGCAGGATCGACGGCGACGCCTTCGACACCGCCCACCCGGTCGGACCACGCCGGAAATTCAAATACCTCGTGCCCCATCGCCGCCAGCGCTTGGCGCACCGACGCACTGACACGGCATTCCACGCCGACGCGCCCATTC
>DASSON010000091.1:0-9293 GCA_035700525.1 Burkholderiales bacterium | reverse complement strand
GCCGCTGACGATCAATCACCTCGGACAATTGCCGGCGGTGACGATCTCGTTCAATCTCGCGCCCGGCGTTGCGCTGTCGCAGGCAATTGACGAAATCAATTCGACGATGCGCCAGATCAGCCCGCCCGGAACCCTGACCGGCACGTTCCAGGGCGCGGCGCAGGCGTTCCAGGCTTCACTCGCGAACATGGGCTTCCTGCTGTTGATGGCGGTGCTGGTGATCTACATCGTGCTCGGCATTCTCTACGAGAGCTTCATTCACCCGTTCACCATTCTTTCCGGACTGCCGACCGCGGGACTGGGTGCGCTGATCACGCTGCTGCTGTTTCATTCCACGCTCGACATGTACGCGTTCGTCGGCATCATCATGCTGATCGGCATCGTCAAGAAAAATGCCATCATCATGATCGACTTCGCGATCGAGGCAGTGCAGAAGGAAGGCATGAGCGCGCGCGATGCAATGTACAACGCCTGCATCATCCGTTTCCGTCCGATCATGATGACGACGATGGCGGCACTGATGGGCAGCCTGCCGATCGCCCTCAACATCGGCGGCGGCTCGTCGGGCCGCGAATCGCTCGGCCTGACGGTCGTTGGCGGACTGATTTTCTCGCAGGCGCTGACGCTGTATCTGACACCGGTCATCTTCATTTATCTCGAACGCTTCCAGCAATGGCTGGCGGCGCGCCGGCATCATGCCGACGCGGACGCCGGCGCAACCATCTGACGTCTGCGGCCGCGGCACAGCCCGGTGCGCTGACACGGCGTACTGTCCCGCCGCGCGGCGGAATGCTGATAAGATAGGCATTCAATCACGAAAGCCGCAATGAAAAAAGACACCCTGCTCACACATGCCGGACGCGACGTCGAACATACGCGCGGCATGGTCAACACTCCGGTCTACCGTACGTCGACGGTGCTGTTTCCGACGATGGCCGCCTACAACGCGGCACACACCGCGCATTACGAAGGCATGACCTACGGGCGTTACGGCACGCCGACGCGCTTCGCGCTCGAGCAGGCCGTTGCGCAACTCGAAGGCGGACAGCGCGCCGCGGCGCTGCCGTCCGGACTGGCCGCGATCGTCGCCGCGATCAACGCATTCGTCAAAGCCGGCGACCACCTGCTGGTGGCCGACACGGTTTACGGCCCGACGCGCAATTTCTGTGAATCGCGTCTCAAGCCGAACGGAGTCGACGTCACTTACTACGAGCCGCTGATCGGCGCCGGCATCGATGCACTGTTCAAGCCCAATACCCGCGCCGTCTTCTGCGAAACACCCGGGTCGCTCACCTTCGAAATGCAGGACATTCCGGCCATCGCCGCACAGGCGCATGCGCGCGGCATTCCGGTGCTCGCCGACAACACCTGGGGCACACCGTATTTCTTCAAGTCGCTGGCGCATGGCGTCGACGTGTCAATCCACGCCGCGACCAAGTACATCGTCGGGCATTCCGACGTGATGCTGGGCATCGCGGTAACGAACGAACGGCATTGGGAGCCGCTACGCAAAAGCGTCGCCGATTTCGGCTACAGCGTCAGCCCGGACGACTGCTATCTCGCATTGCGCGGCATGCGCACGCTGGGCGTGCGGCTGCGCCAGCAACAGGCCAATGCGCTGGCAGTGGCGCAATGGCTGACCACACGGCCTGAGGTGAAGCGGGTGCTCTATCCGGCGCTGCCCGGTGATCCGGGACATGCGATCTGGAAGCGTGATTTCGAAGGCGCCGCGTCGCTGTTCGGCGTGCTGCTGGAACCGGTCGACGACGATGCGGTGATTGCCTTCATCGACGCGCTGAAGCTGTTCGGCATCGGCGCCAGCTGGGGCGGCTACGAGAGCCTGGTGGTGCGCGCCGCACCCGCCCGGTTGCGCACCGCGACCCGCTGGGGCGGCCGTCATCCGCTGCTGCGTCTGCATGTCGGACTCGAAGATCCGGAGGACCTGATCGACGATCTCGAACACGGATTCGCGTCGATGCGGCAGGCTGCGCACGCACACGGAGCCGCGACGTGAAACGCGCGGCGCCGCGAGGTTGCAGCGGCGCGCGCGCCGGCCGGCACTCCCGGATTTCGGTCCGGCCTCAGTGACGGCCGTGCCAATGCCGTGATACATCATTTCAGCTAAAACCGTTATCGATGCCATCATCCTGTCTTCCGGCTGCCGTCGGCATGCCGCTCGCCGAAGTCGACACGCCGTGCCTGATCCTCGAACTGGATGCATTCGAGCGCAACCTGCGGCGTCTGCCCGATTCACTGGCGGGACGCGACGTCCGCATCCGGCCCCATGCGAAGAGCCACAAGTGCTCGCAGATTGCACTGCGCCAGATTGCGCTTGGCGCGGTCGGCGTATGCTGCCAGAAAGTGAGCGAGGCGGAGGCGATGGTACTGGGCGGCGTCAACGACGTGCTGGTCAGCAACGAAGTCGTCGGCCCGCCGAAACTCAGGCGGCTCGCGGCGCTCGCACGTCAGGCGCACGTCACGGTATGTGTCGACGATGCCGGCAATGTGGATGAACTCGACATGGTCGCACGCGAATTCGGCGTACGGCTCGACGTGCTGGTCGAAATCGACGTCGGCGCCGGCCGCTGCGGCGTCGCGCCCGGTGCCGCAGCGGTTACGCTGGGACAGCGCATTGCCGCCCGCCACAATCTGCGCTTCGCCGGACTGCAGGCGTATCATGGTTCGGCGCAGCATTTCCGCACGCTCGCCGGCCGCCACGAAACGGTGTCCGGCGTGGTCGAGCATGTGAAACACACCATTGCGCTGCTGGCGCAGGCCGGCCTCGACTGCGGCATCATCACCGGCGCCGGCACCGGTACCTACCCGCTCGAAGCCGCGAGCGGCTTCTACAACGAGCTCCAACCCGGCTCGTACATCTTCATGGATGCGGATTACGCGCGCAACGAGTGGCCGGAAAGCGGTGCAACGCGGTTCGAGCACAGCCTGTTTGTGTGGACCATGGTGATGAGCCGCCCGACGCAGGAACGCGCGATCGTCGATGCCGGACTCAAGGCATCGAGCGTCGATTCCGGCATGCCGCGCGTTGCCGCGGCAAATGGCGCCGAATACGTCAGCGCTTCCGACGAGCATGGCGTACTGACGCTCAATGGCGCTTCAGGCTACGCGGTCGGAGACAAACTCAAACTCATTCCCGGACATTGCGATCCGACCGTCAATCTTTATGACTGGTACGTGTGCGTGCGCAACGACCGCGTTGAAGCACTATGGCCGATCACCGCACGCGGCGCGCTGCTGTAATGCCGATATTGCCATCGCAAAACGCAAGGCGTAGCATAAAAACACAACGATCCGAATACGGCAGGGAGGCTCTTTTGAAAGCTTTGAAAGGAGTCTTGCGATGTGTTACGGATGGTACGATGAAGCCTGGCAGATCGAACGCGCGAAGCGCGCTCAGCGCCTGACGGAAGAACGCAAGCAGCAAACCGAAGTGCCGGCCGCCGCCCGGAAGCCTGAACCGGAAACCGAAGCTGGCAAGCATACCGAAACGCAACCCGAAGCCATTCCGGCATAGCCCTGAAAGCACACGCCCTGCACGGTCGGGGCGTGTGCCTCTTTTTGCTCAGACAGTCGCCGTCACGGCAGTAGAACGGTTGAACCGGTCGTTTTGCGCGCCTCGAGGTCGCGGTGCGCCTGCGCCGCCTCGCGCAGGGGATAAGTCTGATTGATCGAAATTTTCACCACGCCCTTTTTGACCACCGAGAACAGTTCACGCGCGCTTTTCACCAGATCCTCGCGCTTCGCGGTATAGGTCATCAGTGTCGGGCGCGTCAGAAAGAGCGAACCTTTCTTCGACAGAATGCCAACGTCGAACGGCGGCACCGTCCCCGATGAACTGCCGTAATTCACCATCATCCCGAACGGCGCCAGGCAGTCGAGCGAATCCATGAACGTGTCGCGGCCGACGCCATCATAGACGACCGGAACGCCGGCGCCCCTGGTGATCGCCTTCACGCGCTCGTGAAATTTCTCTTTCGCGGTAACGATCACGTGGCGGCAGCCGGCCTTCTTCGCGAGCTTTGCCTTCTCCTCGCTGCCGACGGTACCGATCACCGCTACGCCCAGGTACTTCGCCCACTGGCACAGGATCTGTCCGACACCGCCGGCTGCGGAATGCACCAGAATGGTGTCACCGGCCTTGACGCGGTAAGTACGCCGCAGCAGGTATTGCGCGGTCATGCCCTTGAGCATCATCGCGGCGGCGATCTTGTCATCGACGCCGGCCGGAATCTTCACCAGCCGATCGGCCGGACGCAGCGCCACCTCCGCGTACGCGCCCAGCGGCTGCGCGTACGCAACGCGATCGCCTGCCTTGAATTCCTTTACCCTTGGCCCCACCCCTTCCACCACGCCTGCCCCTTCCATGCCAAGGGTCAGCGGTAACGGCGCCGGATACGCTCCCGTGCGATGATACGTATCAATGAAATTGAGCCCGACCGCGGTGTTGCGTACCAGAACTTCGCCCGGCCCCGGCTTTCGGACTTGCACTTCTTCCCAGCGCATCTTTTCCGGCCCGCCGGTTTCGTGAATGCGAATTGCATACGGCATTTCATGTTCTCCTGTTTGACGGCGCCAATCCATCATCGGCGCCTTTTTAGGCACCCATTATTGAGCATTTCGCAAACCGATGACAACAAAGAAGGCCAGCAAAACCTGGCAGTCGCTGAATCCATACCCGGCGTGACAAGGCAACGGACATCGATCAAAAACGCGTCTTTTGTTCGCCGATGATGTGCGCCAGGCGGCCACCGGCTGATCCGGTTTGGTGCGCATCACGGCCGCGCTGCACGCATACGAGGCACAATCAATACCCTCCAACACCGGCGTCCGGCTCTCGCAAACAGCGTAACCGCCAGCACCGACGCGGGTTGACGCGGCACGTGCCGGCGTGCGATCCGTCTGGTACCGCTCTTGCTGTTTGGAGATTCATCGTTTCTGTTTACGGAAGGATCCGTGATGCGCAGACCGAAACTGGTGCTCGTCGGCAACGGCATGGCTGGCGTGCGTACGTTGGAGGAACTGCTCAAGATCGCACCCGAACTGTACGACATCACCGTGTTCGGTGCCGAGCCGCATCCGAATTACAACCGCATCCTGCTGTCGCCGGTGCTCGCGGGCGAGCAGATGCTCGACGACATCGTGCTCAACAGCTACGACTGGTACCGTAGTCGCGGCATCACGCTGCACGCCGGCCGCGCAATCACGCGTATCGATCGCGCGCGGCACCGCGTCGAGACCAACGACGGCACGTTTGCCGAGTACGACCGGTTGCTGCTGGCGACAGGATCGACGCCGGTCATGCTGCCCATTCCGGGCGCCGACCTGGGCGGCGTACTCACCTACCGCGACATCGCCGACACACATGCGATGCTCGACGCGTCACGCCAGTCGCGGCGTGCGGCCGTGATCGGCGGCGGGTTGCTCGGCCTGGAGGCAGCGAACGGCCTCAAGGCGCGTGGCATGGACGTGACGGTGGTCCATCTCGCGCCATGGTTGATGGAACGTCAGCTCGACCAGACCGCCGGCCGCCTGCTGCAGCGCTCCCTCGAAGCGCGCGGCATCGTGTTCCTGCTGGAGCGGCAGACCACCGAATTCATCGCCGGCGACGATGGCCGCATCAGTGCGGTGCGCCTGCAAGACGGCAGCACGGTTCCCGCCGGGCTCGTCGTGCTCGCGGTCGGCATCCGCCCCAATACCGCGCTGGCCGAAGCGGCGGGGCTTCACTGCAACCGCGGCATTGTCGTGAGCGACACCCTGCAGACCTTCGATCCGCGCATCTACGCGGTCGGCGAATGCGTCAGCCATCGCGGCGTCGCTTACGGGCTGGTCGCACCATTGTTCGAGATGGCGAAGGTATGCGCGAATCATCTCGCACGGCTCGGCATCGGTCGCTACGCCGGCTCGGTAACCTCGGCCAAACTCAAGGTCACCGGCGTGGAACTGTTCTCGGCCGGCGACCATATCGGCGCGGCAGGCACCGATTCGATCGTGCTGTCCGACCCGGTGGGCGGCGTCTACAAGAAGCTCGTTCTGAGGGACAACAGGCTGGTCGGCGCCTGTCTCTACGGCGACACCGTCGACAGCGCATGGTACTTCAGGCTGCTGCGCGACGGCCGCGATGTCGCGCCCGAACGAGACCGCCTGATGTTCGGCGAAGCGAATCTCGGCGATGCCGGCCACCTCGGGCAAAACCGGGCTGCCGCGATGTCCGACGACATGGAAGTCTGCGGCTGCAATGGCGTATGCAAGGGTGCAATCGTCAAGGCGATCGAGGAAAAAGGTCTGTTCACGATCGAGGACGTGCGTCGGCACACCAAGGCCTCCAGCTCATGCGGTTCGTGCACCGGCCTCGTCGAACAGATCCTGATGCTCACGCTCGGCGGCGACTACTCCGTGGCACCGAAGCAGAAGCCGGTCTGTGGCTGCACCGAGCGCACCCACGCCGAAGTGCGGCAGGCGATCCGCGAGCATCATCTGCTGACGATTGCGGAAGCGATGCACTTTCTCGAGTGGCGCACGCCCAACGGCTGCGCCGCCTGCCGCCCCGCGCTCAACTATTACCTGCTCTCGACTTGGCCGAAGGAGGCGCGCGACGATCCCCAATCGCGCTTCGTCAACGAGCGCGCGCACGCCAACATCCAGAAGGACAGCACCTTCTCGGTGGTACCACGCATCTGGGGCGGCGTAACCTCGGCAGACGAACTGCGGCGCATTGCCGACGTCGTCGACAAGTATCGCATCCCCAGCGTCAAGATCACCGGCGGCCAGCGCATCGATCTGCTCGGCGCGAAAAAGGAAGACTTGCCGGCGATCTGGCGCGACCTCGGCATGCCGTCGGGCCACGCCTACGCGAAAGCGCTGCGCACGGTGAAGACCTGTGTCGGCTCCGAGTGGTGCCGCTTCGGCACCCAGGATTCGACGCGCATGGGCCAAGCGCTGGAACGCGCGCTGTGGCGGATGTACGCACCGCACAAGGTGAAGCTCGCGGTGTCGGGCTGCCCGCGCAACTGCGCCGAGGCCGGTATCAAGGACGTCGGCGTGATCGGCGTGGAATCGGGCTGGGAAATCCATGTTGCGGGCAACGGCGGCACCAAAACCGCAGTTGCGCAGTTTCTGGCGAAAGTCGCGACGCACGACGAAGTACTCGAATATGCCGGAGCGTTCCTGCAACTCTACCGCGAGGAAGGCTGGTACCTCGAGCGCACCGTACATTTCGTCGAGCGCGTCGGGCTCGATTATGTGAAGAAGCGTGTCGTCGACGACGCCGACGGCCGACGCGCGTTGTGGGAGCGGCTGCGCTTCGCACTCGACGGCGAAGCCGATCCCTGGCATGAGCCGCAGCGGGCGGCAGTCGATGCGCGGCAGTTCGAGCCGATCGCGACGGAGGCGTGACATGACCGTCAAAATGACCGAAGACTGGATCCGCGTCTGCGCGCTCGATGACATTCCCGTACCCGGTGCGCGCGTGCTGCGGCGGCCGGCCGGGCCGGATGTCGCGCTGTTTCGTACTGCCGCGGATCGTGTGTTCGCGCTGGTCGACCGCTGCCCGCACAAGGGCGGCGCGCTGTCGCAGGGAATGGTATTCGGCGAGCGGGTCGCCTGCCCGCTTCACGGCTGGGTGATCGAACTCGCGACCGGCAGCGCCGTCGCGCCCGACGAAGGCTGTGCAATGCGCGTCCCGGTGCACATGATCGGGGATGATGTATTCGTCGACTTCGCCGCTATCACGGTGCGAGCCACAAGCGTGGTAGAGCCATGAGTAGCAACCGGGGGGTGCGCGGCCTCGTTCGACCCGGGGCCGCCGTGCTGTTCGGGTATGGGGCGCGCGACATGAAGACGGGTGGCAAGGTGTACCTCGTCGGCGCCGGGCCAGGCGATCCCGAACTGATCACCGCCAAGGCGGCGCGGGTGCTGGCGCATGCCGACGTGATCCTGTGCGACGATCTCGTCAATCCGGCGCTGCTCGAATATGTACGCACTGAAGCGCGGGTGGTCCATGTCGGCAAGCGTGGCGGCCGCAAATCAACGCCGCAGGCGTTCATCGACGCGCTGATGATCAAAGAGGCGAAGAACGGCCTCGTGGTGGTCCGACTCAAGGGTGGCGACCCGTTTGTCTTCGGCCGCGGCGGAGAAGAGCGCGCGACGCTGACTGCCGCCGGCATCGAAGTGGAAGTCGTCAACGGCGTGACGGCCGGTGTGGCGGCGCCGGCTTCGGTAGGCATTCCACTGACGCATCGCACCTGCTGCCACGGCGTCGCGTTCATCACCGGCTGCACGCATGGAAACAACGCACCCGACTGGAGGCTGCTTGCACGCGCCGGCCTGACGCTGGTAATTTACATGGGTGTAGCCCGCTGTCATGAGATACAGGCCCGCCTGGTCGCCAGCGGCATGGCCGCAACGACCCCGGCCGCAGTGATCGAAAACGCGACGCTCCCCAATCAACGCTCGCTCATCACGACGCTCGGCAATCTGCCTGACGATATTGCGGCTCACGGATTCGGCAGCCCGGCCATCATCGTCATCGGCGATGTCGCACGCGTTGCCGACGCCGCCGTGTTGCCGCGACTGACACAAGCCGCACCGGCTACCGGCAGTTGAGTATGGACTGGTTCCCGATCTTCGTCGATCTGCGCAGCGCGAACTGCCTCGTCGTCGGCGGCGGCGCAGTCGCCGGGCGCAAGGCGGAACAACTGCTCGCGGCCGGCGCCTGTGTCACCGTCGCAGCACCCCAGCTGCACGCCGGACTTTCGCGGCTCGCCGAACGCGGCGAAATCGTTCATGTTGCGCGCGCATTCGAGCCCGGGATGCTGGACGATTGCGAACTGGTCATCGCTGCTACCGACTCGCCCGAAGTGAACCGGCAGGTTTCCATCGATGCACGCCGGCGCCGCCGGCTGGTCAACGTCGTCGACGAGCCTGCGCTGTGCAAATTCATCATGCCGGCAATCGTTGATCGCTCGCCGGTGGTGGTCGCGGTGTCGAGCGGTGGATGCGCTCCCGTGCTCGCACGCAAACTCAAGGCACTGATCGAGGCAATACTGCCACGCGGTCTCGGCACCTTGGCGGAAGCCGCCGGAAGTCTGCGGAAGCAGGTGAAAGCACGTGTTGCCGATCCGGATGCGCGGCGGCAGCTTTGGGAGCGCGTCTTCGACGCATCCATGATCGAACACGTCGATCCGGGAAATGCCACACAAACCCGGGAGATGCTGGAAGCGCTAATCAACGACGGTACCGTCCGCGCGTCGGAACGAACGATACGGTAAATGGTAGGT
>DASSON010000090.1:0-30724 GCA_035700525.1 Burkholderiales bacterium | reverse complement strand
TGAACGCGAGTATCTCGAACGTATTCCAGCCGAAAACCTTTTCTTCGGCGGTCAGGTCCGGCTCGCCCCACCACGCGTCAATCGCCGGCGCATTTTCGCCACCGTCCACGCGGCAGTCGGCGAGCGCGCGACGTACCGAATCGGATATGCCGGCAGGCCGGCATTCCGGAATGAGAATCTTGCCTTCTGCCGAGACCAGCGTAGCAAGCGCGTGCGCCAGTATGACGCCCGGGTTGGCGAGCAACCCTCCCCAGTTGCCGGAATGATGCGCGCCGTCGCGCAATTCGACACTGAGGTCGAAATTGATCGCCCCGCGCGAGCCCAGAAATATCGTGGGCCGTCCTGGGCTGAGACGCGGCCCGTCGGAGGCGATGAAGACGTCGGCGGCCAGCCGCTCACGATTGGCGGCACAGAATTCCTTGAGACCGGGCGAGCCGATTTCTTCGCCGGTCTCGATCAGGATCCTGATGTTGAAACCAAGACTGCCGCGCGTTGCGAGCACCGCCGCCAGCGCACCGAAATTGATGCTGTGCTGTCCCTTGTTGTCAGCGGTGCCGCGCCCGTACCAGCGCTCCCCTTCCCGCTTCAGTTGCCACGGCCCGATTCCGTCAAGCCACTGTGCCTCCAGTCCGCGAATCACGTCGCCATGGCCATAGCTGAGCACGGTCGGCAGCGCCGGATCCTCCACGCGCTCGGCGACCAGAAACGGGGCGCCCGATGCGACCGGATTGTTCATGATTTCGCAGCGGAAGCCGAGTTTTTCCAGGCTGGGCTTGATCTCCGCGGCAAGATAGGCGTCCAGATGCGAACGGCCGCGCGCCTCCTGGCTTTCCGTCGGGATCGCAATGCGGCGCGCAAGATCGGCGAAGAAACCACCGTCGTCGAAGTAAGTGTGAGCACAGCTGATCGCCGCTTCACGAGTATTCATTGGTTTTCCTTTCAATGCTGCAGCAATTACCGATGATCATTTGGCCGAGCGCACGATCGGGTCGATCGGTGTACGTCCGGCGACGCTCAGCACCTGTTCCAGCCATGCGCCCTGAGCCAACAGCGCATGTTCGCCGTGCGGGCGTCCCACTACCTGCAAGCCGATCGGCAGACCGGAAGCGGTAAAGCCGCACGGCAGCGCGAGCACCGGACACAGCGTCACGGTAATCGCAGTCGTCAGAATCTGCCAGCCCATGTAAGTCGCAAATTTCACGCCGCCAAGTTCTGCGATGTAGCGCGTTTGTACGTCAAATGGCGGGCAGATCGCCGCCGGGCAGATCAGCAGATCATAGTCGTCAAAGAATGTCGCCATGCGGCCCAGCAATTTGCCATGCGCGATTTCGGCCGCGGCCAGCTCGGCGATCGTCAGCCGCAGGCCGTATTCGGTGTTTTCGATGATTTCCTGCTTGAGCATGTCGCGATGCTCATTGAGCAATGCGCCCATGCGCGCGACATAAATTTCGCCGCGCAACACCTGGAAAATGTGTTCCGCGTCGTGCAGATCGGGATGCGCGGATTCCACATTCGCGCCGGCGGCGGCGATCCGGTCCATTGCCGCTTGACACACTGAACGCAGCTCCGAATCCACCGCCGGCGCAATTCCGAGGCCGGCGCTGAACGCAACGCGCGTCGGCGCGTGCGGCCGTTTCGCGGCATCGAGATAGCTGCCGCCGTGAAGCTCGCGAGCCAACGGGTCCAGCGCATGAGGCCCCGCTTCTGCATCGAGCATCAGCGCCACGTCCGCCACAGTGCGCGCCAGCGGTCCTTCGACCGGCAGCGGCGAAAACGGCTGCGGGCGGCGCTTCGCCACGACGCCTGGACTCGGGCGCAATCCGGTCACGCTGCAAAAGCTGGCCGGTGTCCGTATGCTGCCGCCGAAATCGCTGCCGGTCGCCAGCCACACCTGCCCCGACGCCAGCGCCGCCGCCGAACCGCCCGACGAGCCGCTGGCGCTCATGCGGACGTCCCACGGATTGCGGGTGGCACCGAACACTTCGTTGAACGTGTTGCCGCCGGCGGCAAACTCCGGCAGGTTCGACTTGCCGATCACGATCGCACCGTTGTGCTCCAGGCGCTGCACCACGAGGTCCGATTCGGCCGGAATGTGATCGGCATAGATCGGCGAGCCGAACGTCGTGCGCACGCCGGCAACTTCGACGTTGTCCTTGACTGCGATCGGCAGGCCGTAAAGGTAATGCGGCGGCAGATCGGAAGCCGCGCGCTTTTCGATTTCGCGCGCATGGGCGAGTGCGCGCTCGATGCACAGCGTCGGCAAGGCATTGAGCTGTGGGTCGGTTTCGGCGATGCGTGCGGCGGCCGTGTTGACCAGCTCGGTCGGCGACACCTCACGCCTGCGCAGCAACTCCGTTACCTGCACGGCCCCCATTCTGGAAAGTTCGTCAATCATCGTTTCGGTTTCCGTAATAATCGATCATTTCATTTCGTAACGGCGGCCGCTTCGCCTCCACGGTTTTCCGGCGCAGCGTCTACCGTCCCGTCGTGCAAATGGCATTCCACCATGCCGCGGGCGTCCATCAGCGGACGCGGCGCGCTGCGGCTGCACAGCGGCAGCGCCTCGGCACAGCGCGGATGAAATGAGCAGCCGCTGGGTGGGTCGAGCGGATTCGGAAAGGCGCCCTCGATCTGCGTATCCGGCACGCCGGAACCGGGTGTCGGCGTCAGTATCGATTTGAGCAGCGCCCTCGTGTACGGATGTCGCGCCTGTCCGAAAACCTGCCCCGTGGAAGACGCTTCCACGATGCGCCCGAGATACATCACCGCCACACGTGTTGCGAGATGTTCGACCACCGCCAGATTGTGGCTGATCAGCAGGTAGGTCAGATTCAGCTCGCGGCGCAATTCGATCAGCAGGTTGAGTATCTGCGCCTGCACCGAGACGTCGAGCGCGGACGTCGGCTCGTCGCAGATCACGAGTTCAGGGCGCATCACCAGCGCCCGCGCAATCGCGACGCGCTGGCGCTGGCCGCCGGAGAGTTGGTTCGGATAGCTGTCATGAACCCGCGCCGGCAGGCCCACGCGTTCGAGCATTTCCTGCGCCGTCCTGCGCCACGTCTGCGGCGCGCCGACGCGGTGCACCCGCAGCGGCAGCGATACGATCGCGCCGACGGTTTTGCGTGGATTCAGCGTCGAATACGGATCCTGGAAGATCGGCTGAATGCGTCGCGCGATCGCACTGCGCGGCTGCGCCGCCATCGGTTGCCCGTCGAGCAGAATCTCGCCCGCATCGGGTTGCAGCAGACCCAGCGCCATCAGTGCCAGTGTGCTCTTGCCGCAGCCCGATTCGCCGACCAGCCCCAGCACTTCGCCGCGCCGCAACTCGAGCGAAACGCCGCCGACCGCGCGCAGCGGCTGCTTGCGATGCAGGAAGCCGCGGCTGACAGCAAACGTGCGCTGCACGTCGCGCAATTCAAGCAGCGGATGTTCCGTGCTCATCGGACTGCGCGCTGTGCCGGCGTCAGGCAGCAGCGGTAGGAGCGGCCGTCGGCGGTGCGAACCAGCGCCACGTCATCGCTCGCGCATTCCGGCTGTGCATGGCTGCAACGATTGCGAAAGGTGCAGCCGGCAGTATCACCGATCAGCGTCGGCACCGTGCCCGGAATCGACCCCAGCGGTTCGCCCGGCCGGGTCTTGCCCGGAATCGGAATGCACGCAAGCAGGCCTTCCGTGTACGGGTGAAGCGGACGCTCGAACAGTTGTTCGACCGGACCGGTCTCGACGATCTGGCCGCCGTACATGACGGCGACGTCATCAGCCACGTGCGCGACGACACCGAGGTCGTGCGTGATCAGAATGAGCGCCATGTCGAATTCACGTTTCAGATCGACCAGCAGATGCAGGATTTCCGCCTGTATCGTCACGTCGAGCGCGGTCGTCGGCTCATCGGCGATCAGCAGCCTGGGGCCGCACATCAGCGCCATCGCGATCATCACGCGCTGGCGCAGGCCGCCGGAGAGCTGATGCGGATATTGCCGCAGCCGGTGCGCCGCGCCGGTGATCCCGACCTTCTGCAGCAGAAACACCGCGCGCTCGCGCGCGGCAGTGCTGCTCACGTCGCGATGGGCGCGCAGCGCCTCGATCAACTGATCGCCGATCGTATACGACGGATTGAGACAGGTCATCGGCTCCTGAAAGATCATCGCCACGCTGTTGCCGCGTACCGCCTGCATTTCTTTTTCGCTGAGCCGGCAGAAATCCACGCCGTCGAAGTAAATGGCTTGCGCGGCGCGGCGTGCAGCATGCGGCAGCAGGTTCATCAGCGCCAGCGCGGTCAGCGACTTGCCGCTGCCGGATTCGCCGACGACGCCCAGGGTCTTGCGTTTCTCCAGCGTGAAACTCACGTCGCGCACGCCGTGCAGTTCGCCTCCGGCGAGACGGATATCGACACTGAGATTGCGCACGTCGAGCAGGGCCATTGCAGATCAGTTACGCGCTTCGGGCGCGGTCACGTCACGGATGCCGTCGCCCAGCAGATTGATCGACATCACCAGCAGGAACAGCGCGGTGCCCGGAATGCCGATCAGCCACGGATCGAACAATAGATAATTCTTGCTTTCGGCGATCATCAGCCCCCATTCCGGCGTCGGCGGCTGCACGCCCATGCCGAGGAACGACAGGGATGCTTCGAGGATGACCGCGTGCGCCATTTCCAGCGTGATCACCACCACCAGCGGATTGATGATATTCGGAAGAATTTCGGACAGCACGATGCGTGCGGTCGAGCAGCCCACCGCCCGCGCTGCCGTGACATAGCCGGTCTTGCGAATCTGCATCGTGGCGCTGCGCGTCACCACCAGGAAACGGTCCCACAACAGAAATCCCAGCACCATGATCACCACCGACAGCGAGCCGCCGGTCAGTCCGACCACCGCCAGCGCGACCAGCACCACCGGCATCGACAACCGGATCGTCAGCAGCAGCGTGACTGCGGCGTCGATCTTGCCGCCGAAATAGCCGGCGGCAACGCCGAGCGTGGTTCCGATCAGCCCCGAGATGATCGCCGCAATGAATCCGATCATCAGTGAAATGTGCGCGCCGAACAGGATACGCGACCAATAATCGCGTCCGAACTGGTCGGTGCCAAGCGGATGCGCCCAGGTGCCCTTCGCATGCCAGATCGGCGGCGTCAGCCGGTGCAACAGGTCCTGGTGATTCGGATCATACGGCGCCACCATCGGTGCCAGCAGTGCCATCGCCACCATCACCGCCAGGATCGCGGCACCGAGAATAAAACCGTGGTGCGCGGCAATGCGCCGCAGCAGCTTGCGCGCCGGCGTCGGGCCGAACGCGACGTCGGACACGGTGATTGCAACGGGTTCCAAGTCAGCCTCGCATGCGCGGGTCCAGCCACGCGTTCGCCAGATCCGCCAGCAGGGTCAGCACGATATAGAACCCGGAGTACACCAGCACGATCGCCTGCACCGTCGGAAAATCCGCGCGCGAGATCGATTCCCACGCCAGATAGCCGGCACCGCCCAGCCCGAACACGGTCTCGACGATGATCGAGCCCCCCAGCATGAAGCCAAACTGCACCGCGGCGAGACTGACCACCGGGATGATCGCGTTGCGCAGCGCATGCTTGAGGACCACGCGCCAGCGCGGCAATCCCTTGGCGCGCGCGGTGCGGATATAGTCTGACTGCAGCACCTCCAGCATCCCGGTGCGGGTCAGGCGCATGAACGCCGGCGTCGCGTAGTAGCCGAGCACGATCGTCGGCATCACGAAATGCTGCCAGCTTCCCGAACCCGACGGCGGCAGAATCGGGAACATCACGCCGAGCAGCACGATCAGCATCAGTCCAAACCAGAAGCTGGGCAGCGCCTGCCCCACCACCGACAACGTCAGCGCCACACGGTCCATCCAGCTGTTGGGCCGCAGCGCCGCGAGCACGCCCAGCGGCAGTGAAAGCACGAGCGCGAACAGCAGCGCGCACACGCCGAGCGTAAGCGTGATCGGCAGACGCTGCTCGAGCATCGTCGTCACCGGCATCCGGAAGTAGTAGCTGTCGCCGAGATTGCCCGACACGGCACGCCGCATCCAGTTCCAGTATTGCACCGGCAGCGGCTTGTCGAAGCCGTACTCATGCCGGATGTGCGCAATGTCCGCCGAAGTTCCGGACGGCCCGGCCATCGCGATCGCCGGATCGCCGGACAGCCGCAGCAGTCCGAATCCGACGATCGATACCGCGAACGCAACGATCGCCGCCAGCACGACGCGCCTGATCGCAAATGCCAGCATCGCGCCGTGCCGCGGCTACGGACTGACCCGCGCCGCTACTTCCATTTCGCCTGGAACAAGCGGAATACTTCGTCGTTGGTCGGCGTCCAGTCGAGATCCTTGCTGAACGCGTAGTTGATGCTGTAGGTGAACAGCGGCACCCAGTACGCCTGCTGCGCGATACGCTCCAATGCCTGCTTGTAGAGCGCGGCACGCTTGGTCTTGTCGACGGTGCCGTCAGCCTGCTTCAGCAACGCCTCGACCTTCGGATCGCGCGCCATGTCGTCCGCCTCGCCTTCGAAGAACGCGCTGGTGCTCGCCGAAATGTCACCGATCGAGTTCGAGCCCCAGGTCATGAACGCGAACGGCACTTTGCCGGAGCGTATCTTGTCGCGCAACGCCGAATACTGCAGTTGCTGGAACTTGGTGTTGATGCCGACCGCGCTCAGATAGCCCATCATCGCCTGTGCGTACTCGGGCTGGCGATAGGCATAGAACTCGGTCGTGAAACCGTGCGGATAACCGGCCTCGGCCAACAGTTTTTTCGCTTTCGCCGGATCGTAGTGATACTTCGTCACATCCTCGGTGCAGCCAACCTGCATCGGCGAACACGCCGAGTTGATCACTTTCGACACCCCCTTGACCAGGCTGTTGACAATGGCCTGGCGGTCGATCGCATAGGCCACCGCCTGGCGCACCTTGAGCTTGGTGAACGGATTGTCCTTGCCGCTGCGCCCCGCGGCGTCCATCGTCAGATAGCCGAAGCGGAAAGCGCCCGCGGTCTTGACCGTGACGTTCGGGATGGTCTTGAGCTTCTCCGCCTGATCAATCGGCACCTGATAGATCCAGTCCACCTGTCCCGATATCAGGTCGGCGATTTGCGTGCTCTTGTCCGGTATCACGCGCATCACGATTTTGCCGATGTGCGGCTTGCCCTTCGGGCTGCCGCTGAAATAAGCGTCGTTTTTAGCCAGATCGACTTCCTTGCCCGGAATGACCTTGGTCACTTTGTACGGCCCGGTCCCGATCGGATGCAGCGCGAACCCCTGCGGTCCCACCTTCGCATGGTACTCGTGCGGATAGATCGGAATGACGTCGGCCAGGAATTCAAGCGCCGGCGGAAACGGGTGCTTCGTAATGATGCGGACCTTGTACTTTCCGAGTTTCTCGGCTTTCGCTATCCAGTCGACATAACTCGGCAACGCCACGTGGCTGTCCGGATTGATTGCCCAGTTGATCGTGTACACCACGTCGTCGGCCGTGAACGGCTGGCCGTTCTGGAATTTCACGTCGTGGCGCAGATCAAAGTCGATCGTGGTCGGGTTTTCGTATTTCCACGACGTCGCAAGCAGCGGCACATACTTGTTCGTTTTCGGATCGCGATAAACCAGCGTGTCCCAGATGTAATAGTTGAGCACCACGCCTTCGCGGATGATGTCGGAGAAATAGGCGTCGATGTTCGGAACTTCCTTCGGCCACGCGACCACCAGCGTATCGTCGGCTTTGCCGGCGAACGCCGGTGACACCATCAAACATGACAACGAGAGCGCAAGCAGCGCAACGCAGGAAACAATTTTCTTGTTCATTGACATCCTCCTTGGATAATGGCCACCGCAAACAGGCGCGTATTTTCGTCTTATTGTTTACTTCTCCGTAGTGCCGCCGGTAGCTTAACCCTCGTCATTTGACAGCGTCAACCTTGAAACACGGGACAAGCGATGCCTGTGTGAGACACCGTACCGACCTGCCATCCGTTCCGGCGTACGCTTGATGCAGTGTGGCGCGGCGGCACTGCGTTACCCGATTTTCCGGCGGACAAACCGGAAGTGCCGCCGGATGATAACCGTTTCAAGGAGAAGTCACTCATGGCAAACGCAAAGCTTGATGGACTGGCAGTAGCCATACTGGTCGAAAACGGATTCGAGCAGAGCGAGCTCGTCGAACCGCGCGCGGCGCTCGATGATGCAGGAGCCAACACGCGTATCGTGTCACCGCAGGACAAAAAAGTGCGCGGCTGGAAACATGCGGAATGGGGCGATGATTTCGCAGTCGACGTTGGACTCGACCAGGCCAAACCGGACGACTTCGACGCACTGCTGCTGCCGGGCGGCGTGATGAATCCGGACAAGCTGCGGACGCAGCCGAAGGCGGTTGCGTTCGTGAAGGCATTTTTCGATGCCGGCAAGCCGGTTGCCGCGATTTGTCACGGTCCGTGGACCGTCATCGAGGCCGGGGCCGCGCGCGGCCGGCGCATCGCGTCGTGGCCGTCGCTGAAGACCGATCTCACGAATGCCGGCGCCGCATGGCGCAATGAGGAAGTGGTGGTCGACGGCAACCTGGTGAGCAGCCGCAAGCCCGACGACATCCCGGCGTTCAACCGCGAGATGCTGCGGCTGTTCAGCGAGGCGCACGCGCACGCGTGAGGCAGCGAAGCTCCCCGCGATCACGGATCGGAGGTCGAATATCAGACCATATGCCGCAACCACCCCTTCCGCTTCGCTCCCTCCCCTCCTTAAAAACAGGAGGGGAAAACATATCAGATGCGCACCACGAGAATTTCCCCGCCTTATCGAGGCGGGGAGCCCGCGCAGGCGGGCGGGGGCGGTGGGCGGCGCCTGGAAGAATCGACTGCCTGTTCATCGGCACGAATAACGCAATCCCTCTTCTGCAAGGAAAGGGAAGAACCGGTCTTTCTTCCTCTTGGGGAAAGGTCGAGATGAAGGAGTAATGTCATTTTGTTGAGCCTTGGTCTCGCCGTGATGTCATGATCACAAATTGCGTATTTGCAGGCCCGCGTATATTGGTGGCGTTCGACTGGATCCTCGGTTAGTCTGTGCGATGGCAGCCCCGCAACCGGCTCGCACACCGCATGGATCCGCTCGTCGCCGCGCTCAACGACCCCGCCGTCTATCCTCATCCGGTAACGTCCATCGAGGTGATGGAAACCCATATTTCATGGGTCCTGCTCACCGGCGACTACGCCTACAAGATCAAGAAGCCGGTCACGCTCGACTTTCTCGACTTCAGCTCGCCGGACGCGCGCCGGCGCTATTGCGACGAAGAATTGCGGCTCAACCGCCGCTTCGCGCCGCAGCTTTATCTCGCTGTGGTGCCGATCACCGGCAGCCCGGAACAGCCGCAGATGGACGGCAGCGGAAAAGCGTTCGAATACGCGGT
Organism: Burkholderiales bacterium; assembly: GCA_035700525.1. GTDB lineage: Bacteria > Pseudomonadota > Gammaproteobacteria > Burkholderiales > JBDZVW01 > JBDZVW01. The sequence continues at coordinate 21,325 of DASSON010000090.1, read as the reverse complement.
AAAAATGCGCCAGTTCAGTCAGGATGGACTGTTCGATCATCTGGTGGCGCGCAATGCACTGACACCGCAAATGATCGGGCGTCTCGCCGTGCGCATCGCGGCGTTTCATGAACGCGCTCCGGCCGCCCCTGCCGATTCGTCTTTCGGAACGCCGCAAGCGGTGATGCGGCCGGCGCTCGACAATTTCGAGCAGATGGTGCCGCATATTGCACCCATTCACAGGCCGGCGCTTGATGTACTGCAGACATGGACAGCGGACGCCGGCCGGCGGCTGCAGTCGGCGTTCGCGGCACGCCGGCGCGACGGCTTCGTGCGCGAATGCCACGGTGATCTGCATCTGCGCAACATCGTGCTGATCGACGGCGAACCGGTGCCGTTCGACTGCATCGAGTTCGATGCGGGATTGCGCTGGATCGACGTCATGAACGAGGTTGCGTTCCTCGCGATGGACCTGATTGACCGCCGCCGTTCCGATCTCGCGTTCCGTTTCGTCAACACCTATCTGCAGATTCGCGGCGATTACGAGGGCGTGATCGTTCTGCGTTTCTACCTCGTCTATCGCGCATTGGTACGCGCCAAGATCCACGGCCTGCGTGCACGGCAGGCACACGCGGATGCGCGTGAAGCGGCGCGCCTCGATACCGCCGCCGGCGGCTATGTGGCGCTGGCGCAGCGCATTTCCGGCAGCACCCGGCCTGCGCTGATCGCGATGCACGGTTTTTCCGGTTCCGGCAAGAGCACCGTCGCCGTCACGCTGTCCGACACGCTGGGCGCGATCCGCGTGCGCTCCGATGTCGAACGCAAGCGCCTGTCGGGACTGAACGCGAACGATCGCAGCTGCTCCGCCGTGGGCGGCGGAATCTATCAGTTACAGGCGAGTGAACGGGTCTATCGCAGACTGTGCGACTTGGCGGAAGCGGTGCTAAAGGCAGGCTACCCGGCAATCCTCGATGCCGCGTTTCTCGAACGCCCGCAGCGCGACCTGGCCCGTGCGCTGGCCAGGCGGCTCGGCGCATCACTGATCATTATCGACTGCGATGCCGCCCCGGCAGTCCTGCGCGATCGCATCGCGATCCGTGAAGCACGGGGTGACGATCCGTCGGAAGCGACCGCCGCCGTTCTCGACCATCAGCTTGCGCACCACGATGCGCTGGCAACGGATGAAATGGCGGCGGTGATCCGCTGCGATATGAGCGGGGATCGGGATACGGACGTCGAACGCTGCGTGCAGCAGGTCGTCCGCCGTCTCGATCTGCAGCCTGCCAATAATGAAACGGCGCACGCGCCGCGGTAACCCTTGCCGTAGCCGCTCTTCCGACCGGCTGACGCGACAAAATCATTCCTGCTGCAGCACGTCGGCGATGCCGTCGGACAGCGTCTGCAACGCAGCCTCGTCGAAACCGAGGTACGCCATCGCGAGCTCGCCGCCGTCGCACCAGTCTTCACATTCGGTTCCATCCGAATTTTTCGTGTAAATCTGTTCCGCGATCAGCGCCAGCGCGATCAGGCGCAGGCTTTCGGCCGGCCGCTCGGATTCATCGCCACGCAGCACCGCATAATCGTGATGCCACAGGATTGCCTTGCAGAACCTCTCCGGCATCTCCCAGCTGCACGCCAGATGAAAGCCGATCTGCGCATGATGCACGCCGTAATGGTCGCGCTCGTATGCGGCCAGGGAGCCGGCGGCATCGCGTTTCGCGGCATCGGCCATCGCCGAATAATCCGGGAACGCGCTGATCATCGCTGGGATTCCGCAATCGCGGAACAGCCCGTAGGTATAGGCGCTGTCCTTGTCCACCCGCGCGTGCCTCGCAATATGTGCGCACACCAGTGCCACGTCCGACGAGGTTTCCCAGAACTGGTTCATCGCCGCACTGCTCGACACCGGAAACACCTGGCGCAACGTCAGCCCGACCACCAGCTGCGCGACAGTGCGCACCCCCAGCAGATTCAGCGTGTGTTGAACGGTGGTGACCTTGTTACGCAGGCCGTACAGCGGAGAATTGATTGTCTTCAACAGAATCGCGGCCAGGCCGACGTCGCTGCCCACCAGCTCGGCGATGCGCGCGAAATCGGGCTCATCCTCGCGCATCTCGCGCAACAGCCGCGTCAGAATGATCGGGCATGGCGGAATGCCGATGCTCCTGACCGCCTGCTCCGCCTGACGGTCCAGCGTATCGATATCCTGTACGGCAACGTCGGTCACTATTTCTCCTGAATGCATATTGCCACCGGTCAACGACGGCAGTGACAGTCCCTTGCCACCCTCATCGGCAAATCGCTGCGGATCTTTAACGGGTGGTCAATATTCGATGGTGCGAATGATATGCGAACCGTCGCTATCGTTCTGTTCGCGATCAAACGACTGATCGGCGGCCGGCTGCGCGTCCTGATCAATCTGGCGTTGCAGGATCTTCGGATAGACGCACACCATGCGGCCGTCCGATGTCTCGGCCAGACCGCCGTGCCTCGTTTCATCGCAGTGCGGAAGAATGCGTACCGTGACCCCGAACGATGCCGAACTGCGGCCGGCATGGCTTGCACCGGACCACAGCATGCCACACAGCATCAACAGCACCGCCGCGGCTGCCGACACTGTGCGCACCATCCGTCTAGGCAAAATACCATCCGGCAACGGTTCTGCCGTATGGGACATACGGACCACGGCATTTCTCCATTGCGCCTGTCATTTCAGTATAGAACCGCTTTTGCATCTTACAAGTGGGATGCCTGCCTCATTTCGCGGAATATCGATGGAATTTCTGCCGTTATGTGATTTTTGTCACGTTCCGGCATCCCGGCAGACAGATGCCCATTCGCCATACGGAATTTATCGGCACGCGCATTGAAAACCTGAGCCCGGTCATGCTCCTGATTGCACGCCGCGGATACGATTGAATCGTTAACGATTTTCGCGACGGAGCCGATTTATACAAGAGTGTCATCGTCAAACGGCCCAACCCGGGCCGGACGGCTTTTGGAGCACGCACCGCGATGAATCCTGTACGATCCCGATTAATGTTGCACGACGAATTACGGCAGGCACTACGTCGCAACGAACTGTTTCTGCTGTTTCAGCCCTGCGTCGAGCTGAGCGGCGGCCGCATCATCGGCATGGAAGCGCTGCTGCGCTGGCGCCATCCATCTCGTGGCATCATCCCGCCCGACAGCTTCATTCCGCTCGCCGAAGCCCACGGATCGATCACAGACATCGGAAAATGGGTGTTATGGAATGCCTGCGTGCAGCTCAGGCAATGGCATGAGGCCGGCCTCGCAGGGCTGCGGATGGCGGTGAATATGTCGGCCATTCAGCTGGAGGCCACCACCTTCGTGCACGAGGTGATCGACGCCCTCGATCGGACCGGTCTCGATGCCCGCTTTCTGGAAATCGAAATCACCGAAACTGCGTTCATACGGGACATCGCCGCCGCCGCCGCCACGCTGCGGGCGCTCAAGCGCCTGGGGGCTGCGATAGCGATGGACGATTTCGGCGTCGGGTATTCACGGCTCGGCCGGCTGCGGCGGCTGCCGGTCGATATTCTGAAGATCGACAAATCGTTTGTCAGAGGCGTCGCAATCGACCCGCGGCGCCGCGCTATCGTCCACGGCATGATCCGCATGGCAAAAATGCTGGGGCTGACGGTGGTGGCGGAAGGCGTCGAAACGACAAGCGAGTACCGCTTTCTGCGGGAACGGCAATGCGACCGCGCGCAGGGTTTCCTGATGAGCCGGCCGGTCGAAGCGGAGAAAATCCCGGCGCTCGTGACCGCCATGCGGCGCCCCGCTTCGCCCCCCATCAGCGGCCGTGCGCCAACGGACCACGCCCGGCGTGTCAACCGGATGTCAGCAGCGTGGCGACCCAAACTCGTGGCGTAACCCGTCACAACGCCCCGGCTTCGGCGGCTATCAAATTCTGACGCTGCCGGCCACCATGCCGGATAAATAATCCAACAGTCGCGGCGCGATCGCCGGCAGCGGCAGCACCTCATCGACCGCACCGACCGCAATCGCCTCTTTCGGCATCCCGAACACGACGCAGGTGGCTTCGTCCTGTGCCACGGTGAACGCGCCCGCGCGCTTCATTTCGAGCATCGCCGCCGCGCCGTCCTTTCCCATTCCGGTCAGCATCACCGCCACCGCGTTGCGGCCAGCGATGCGGGCCGCCGACTGGAACAGCACTTCGACCGACGGCCGGTGGCGGTTGACCGGCGGCCCGTCATCGAGAACGACGGTGTAATTCGAGCCGCTGCGGCCGAGACGCAGATGCTCTCCGCCGGGTGCGATATAGACGTGGCCGGGCAGCACTCTTTCTCCCTGTTCGGCTTCCTTCACCCGCACCTTGCATAACGTGTCCAGCCGCGCCGCGAACGTACGCGTGAATCCGGCCGGCATGTGCTGTGTGATCAGCACCGCCGGACAGTCGGACGGCAGCGACGCCAGAAATGCCCGGATCGCCTCGGTGCCGCCGGTCGATGCGCCGACGAAAATCAGTTTCTCGGTGCTGATTTCATGATTGCCGAGGTTTGGCAACGCAGCACCGCCCGGCACCGCGCGCGCTGTCACAGCGCGGTGATGCCGCACTTTCGCGATCGCGCGGATCTTGCCGGTGATTTCATCGGCGTAATCCTGCAGTCCACGCGCAATATCGAGCCTGGGCTTCGCGATGAAGTCGATCGCGCCCAGTTCCAGCGCGCGCAACGTCGCTTCGGAGCCGCGCTCGGTCAGCGTCGACACCATCAGCACCGGCATCGGCCGCAGCCGCATCAGTTTTTCGAGAAACTCCAGACCGTCCATTCGCGGCATCTCGATGTCGAGCGTCAGCACATCCGGATTGGTGGCGCGAATCATCTCGCGGGCGGCCAGCGGATTGGCGGCGGCGCCGACCACCGCGAGATCGGGCTCACTGCCGATGATCTTCGTCAGCAGACTGCGAATGAGAGCCGAATCATCGACGATCAGCACTTTCGTTTGCGTGCCGTTCGCCGGTTCAGTCGAACAGTTCAACGTCGCCTCCAAGTTTGCGGGCATTCAGGCGCTGCCGGTAATCATTCTCGTCACGGATGATCGCCGCTGCGGGGACCATGCGCAGCTTCTTCACCAGCGCGCGTCCGGAGCGTGCGAAGTAGCACACCTTGCGCGGATAAACATCCAGCAGATCGCGCGCCGCCAGCCGGATTCGCTCCGCCTCAAGAAATTCGAGCACGAACGCGGCATTTCTTTCGCCAATGTTGGCGTGCGTCATGCCGGCGACGACGTTGCCGCCGCCGAACACTTTCGCCTCCAGCCGCGCGCGGCTGGCACCCAGCTTCAGCAGCCGGTTGATCAGCAGCTCCATCGCGTACACGCCGTAACGCGCCGACGCACTGTCGGGCCCCGCGGTCTCGCGCGTATTGCCGGGCAGCATGAAATGATTCATGCCGCCGATGCCGAGCGCGGTGTCGGCGATGCAGGCCGACACGCACGAGCCCAGCACCGTCACCAGCACCACGTCATCGGCCGACACGTGATATTCACCGGGCTGAACCTTGACGGCGTCGCGCGCCAGCCGGTGATCGTAATGAACGGCACACGCGCGGGTGTCGGGCAGCGCCTGTGCGCTCATGGCGCGGCACCGCGCTGCGCGGCGAACGGCGCCAGTTCGTACACTGTATGCTGCAACAGGCGGAACAGATGACTGGCGTGGCCGAGGCTTTCCGAATGCCCGACGAACAGCAATCCGTCGGACTGCAGCAGCGGTGCAAAACGCGTCAGAATCGAAAGCTGTGTCGCGCGGTCGAAATAGATCATGATGTTGCGGCAGAAAATCGCGGCCAGTGTGTTCGGCACCGGCCACGTCGCATGCAGCAGATTGATCGGCCGGAACGTGACCAGCTCGCGCAGTTCCGAGCGCACCCTGGCGAATCCGGCGTGCGCACCGCTGCCCCTTTCGAAAAACCGCTTCAGTCGCGCGGCGTCCAGATGCTGCACGCGTTCGAGCGGATAGACGCCACGCTGCGCCACCGTAAGCACGCGCGTGTCGATGTCACTGGCGACGATGCGCACCGGCGGCCGCAGCGTACGGAAGGTCTCGCAGGCGACGATCGCCATCGTATAGGCTTCCTCGCCGGTTGCCGCGGCGGCGCACCACAGCGTGATGCCGGCGCGCGTATCCGCGTTGGCGAGGTGGCGGGCAAGAATCGGAAAGTGATGCGCCTCGCGAAAAAACGCGGTGAGGTTGGTGGTCAGCGCGTTGACGAAGGCTTCGCTCTCGGCGGTGTCATCGCGTTCCAGCCGATCCAGATAATCGCCGAAATTGCGCAGACCGAGCGCACGCAGGCGCGGCACCAGCCGGTTGTATGCCATGTTCCGCTTGCTGTCGTTGAGCGCGATGCCGGCCTGGCGATAGACCAGCCGCCGGATGCGCTCGAAGTCGTTTGCGGTGTAGCCGAACTCACGTTCCGGCGCGGCGTCCGGCAGGCGCTGCGCCGGCGGCATGCCCGACATGATCGCGTTGTCCATGCCGGGCTGCCGCCGCTCAGAATTCCTGCCAGTCTCCATCGTCGGTGCCGGTTCTTGCGAGTGCCGCCGGTTTTGGCCGGGACTCCGTTTTGGTGCGGTTGGCGGGCAGCCGCGCGACATTTTTCGCGCGATCGGGTCCGCGCCGTTCCACCGGCTTGTGTTCCACAACCGGTTCCACACCGGCGTCCGTCACCTCTTCGTCGCGCGACGACTTGAACACCGCGACCGCTTCCATCAGCTTGTGCGCCTGATCCTCGAGGCTCTCCGCCGCCGCAGCCGCTTCCTCGACCAGCGCCGCATTCTGCTGCGTCACCTGGTCCATCTGCGTCACCGCCTGGCTCACCTGGTCGATGCCGGCGCTCTGTTCCTGCGATGCGGCCGTCACTTCGCCCATCAGGTCCGTCACGCGTTTCACCGATGTCACGACCTCGCACATCGTCTTGCCGGCCTGGTCGACCAGCGCCGAACCGGAGTCGACCTTGCCGACCGAGTCCTCGATCAGTGCCTTGATCTCCTTCGCCGCCGCCGCGCTGCGCTGCGCGAGATTGCGGACTTCGCCGGCAACCACCGCGAAACCGCGGCCCTGCTCTCCGGCCCGCGCCGCCTCGACTGCGGCATTGAGCGCCAGAATGTTGGTCTGGAACGCGATGCCGTCGATCACGCCGATGATGTCGGAAATCTTCTTCGAACTGGCGCTGATCGACGCCATCGTTTCGACCACCTGGTTCACCACCTCGCCGCCGCTTTGCGCGACTTCCGAAGCCGCCACCGCGAGTTGATTCGCCTGGCGCGCATTGTCGGCGTTCTGCTTCACCGTCGACGTCAGTTCCTCCATGCTGGATGCCGTCTCCTCCAGGCTCGACGCCTGCTCCTCGGTGCGGCTCGACAGATCCGCGTTGCCGGCCGCAATCTGCTTCGACGCGGTCGAAATCGATTCCGTCGCCAATCGTACTTCGCCGACCGCGCGCGCCAGTTCGTCGCGCATGCCCTTCATCGAGAACAGCAGGCTGCCGCTGTCCTTGCGGCGCGTCACGACGTCGACGGTCAGATCACCGTCCGCGATACGCCGCGCGATTTCGGCCGCATAGTGCGGTTCCCCGCCCAGCTGCTTCAGCAGGCTGCGCGCGATCAGGAACGCAACGATGATGCCGAGCAGCACGGCAAGCGCACCGAGCTCCATCAGCTGGTTACGCGCACTCAGGTATTGCTGGCGTGCCTGCGCAACGCCGTTCTTGGCGAGATTCGTCTGGAAGCTGACGAAAGTCTGAATGTCGCCCAGCAGCTGGTCCGCCGCCGGCGTTACATCATTGGTCAACTTCTGCAGGCTGCCGGTCAGTTCGCGGCCTTCTCCGACCAGATCGGCAACGTTGTCGATCACCGCCAGGTAGCCGGGACGCGCGCCGTCGATTTGCGCAAACAGTGACTTGTCCGTGGCCGTGTCGAGCAGCGGCTTGAGTTGCTTCTCGGCCTGCTCGTAGGCGCTCTTGTTCGCCACGATCTGGGCGTGAATGCTTTTCAGTTGCGCACTGTCCGAGATCAGCAGCATCTGCAGCGTCTTCAGCGTGTTCGAGCGCGCCGCCTTTCTCATCGCGGTGGCGAGCTGGATCTTGACGTTGATGCGGTTGGTGATGTCGTCGGTGATCGACTGCACGCTGCCCAGATGGAACAGCCCGATCGCCACCATGCCGGCCATCAGGATCAGCACCACGCCAAAACCCAGACCGAGGCGCGTGGCCACTCTCAAATTTTTCAGCTTCCGAACAGATAGCTTCATTTGTATTTCCCCCTTCACACGTTTTTACGTTAAATCATTCATGCGGCGGCACGATCGACCAGCGCCATGTCGTCACTCGTCATCAGCCGCTCGATATCGACCAGGATCAGCGTGCGTTCGTCGAGCGTGCCCAGTCCGGTCACATAGCGCGTGGCAAACGACGCGCCGAAGTCCGGCGCCGGCTTGATCTGCTCGTCCGACAGCGTCAGCACATCGGACACCGCGTCGACCACCATCCCGACCACCCGGTGGGACAGATTCAGAATGATCACCACCGTCAGATGGTTGTATTCGGCATGTCCGAGATCAAACTTGATGCGCATGTCGACGATCGGCACGATGATGCCGCGCAGATTGACCACGCCCTTGATGAAGCGCGGCGCGTTGGCGATCGTCGTCACCGTGTCGTAACCGCGGATTTCCTGCACCTTCAGAATATCGATGCCGTACTCTTCATTGCCCAGCCTGAACGTGAGGAACTCGTTGCCGCCCTGCACCGCCTTCACCACCGGCGCCGCTGCTGCCTGCTGCGTTTCGATCATTTTGCGTTTCTCCTTTCGGCGGGCGTTGCCGCTCAATGTCTGCTCATCTTCACCAGTCCGGCGACGTCGAGGATCAGCGCCACGCGGCCGTCGCCCATGATGGTGGCGCCGGAAACGCCCGGCACCTTGCGATAATTCGTCTCCAGGCTCTTGATCACGACCTGGTGCTGCCCCAGCAGCTCGTCGACGAAGAACGCGGCGCGGCCGCCATCCGATTCCAGGATCACCATGATGCCGTGGTCGTAGTCGGCCGCTTTCGGCGTGATGTTGAACAACTCGTGCAACGCCAGCACCGGCAGATAGTCGCCGCGCACGCTGATCACGCGACCCTTGCCGCTGACCGTGCGCAGATCATTCGTGCTCACCTGCAGCGACTCGACCACGTGATTGAGCGCGACGATGAAGGTCTGGCCGCCAACGCCGATCGACATGCCGTCCAGAATCGCCAGCGTCAGCGGCAGCCGCACCGCAATGCGCGCGCCCAATCCGGGCGATGAATCGATTTCGACGCGGCCGCCGAGCGCCTGGATGTTGCGCTTGACCACGTCCATGCCGACGCCGCGGCCCGACACGTCGGTGACAGTGTCGGCGGTCGAGAAGCCGGCCTCGAAAATCAGCTGCCACACGTCCTGATCCGGCATGCCGTCGTCGACTGCCAGGCCGCGCGAGCGCGCCTTCTCGAGAATCTTTTCGCGGTTCAGCCCGGCGCCGTCGTCGGCCACCTCGATGACGATATTGCCGCCCTGGTGAAACGCGCGCAGCAGGATCGTGCCCTTCGCCGGCTTGCCGGCGGCCCGCCGTTTTTCCGGCCTCTCGATGCCATGATCGAGACTGTTGCGCACCAGATGCGTCAGCGGGTCAGAGATCTTTTCGATCAACCCCTTGTCGAGCTCGGTGCCCTCGCCCTCGATCCGCAGCTCGACTTCCTTGTCGAGTCTGGCCGCCAGGTCACGCACCACGCGCGGGAAACGATTGAACACCATCGCGATCGGCATCATGCGCACCGACATCACCGATTCCTGCAGATTGCGCGTGTTGCGTTCGAGCTGTCCCAGCCCCTGCAGCAGCTTCTCGTGTTTCACCGGATCAAGCCGCTCGCCCTGCTGCGCCAGCATCGCCTGCGTGATGACAAGTTCGCCGACGAGATTGATCAGTTGATCGACCTTTTCGATGCCGACCCGGATCGATGACGATTCGGCAGTGCCGGGCGCAGGTGCGGGATCGCGCCGGGCGGCCGGCGCGGGCGACGCTATCGGGATGGCGGCCGGTGCCGGGGGCCGCTGTGCGGCCGACGCCGTACCGCCGCTGGCTTTGCCCGCGCTGCCGGTCAGCAAATTCATCGCCGCCGCAAAGAACGCATCGTCGGGACCATTGCCGCCGGCATGCGCATCAGTGCCGGACGTTGCGGCCGTGATCGTTATCGTCGCCGGATCGGCAACGAATGCCAGCGCCTCGATGATGTCGCCGTCATCAGCAGCGGTCGTCAGCCGGAAGCGGCAGGTCGGCGCACCGGCCGCCGCCGGCGGAGACCAGCCGGCAAGCGTTCCGAACCGTGCCAGATCGGCCTGCAGATTGCCGAGATCGATGCCCGCACTCGCCGGTGCCAGCGTAAATGCGACTTCGAGCGCACGGCCGGCCGGCTTCCGAGCGACCGGTTCGGAAGCGGCCGCACTCGGCCGCGGTGACGAAGACGGCGGCTGCGCCGCCGCCATGCATTCGCGGATACGGGCGCACATTGCCGCGACCGGCACTTCGGACGCCGCCGATTCGCCGCCGTAGCACGCAATCAGCAGCTTCAGCATGTCGCCTGCCTCCAGCAGCACATCGACCATCGCGCCGCTGAGTGCCAACTCGTGCTTGCGCACCTTGTCGAGCATTGATTCGAGTACGTGAGTGAGCTCCGTCATCTCGTCAAAGCCGAACGCGGCACCGCCGCCCTTCAGCGAATGCGCGGTGCGGAAAATCGCGTCGAGATCGGTATTTTCCGGAGCGGCCGGGTCGAAGCCGACCAGCAGCGTCTCCATCTGTGCCAGATGCTCGCCGGCTTCCTCGAAAAACACCTGATGGAACTGCGTCAGGTCGAAGTCTGCGGTGTCGTTGCGCTCGCCTTCCATCATCGTCTCCGCATCAGCCGATCACCGTGCGCACGACGTCGAGCAACCGTTTCGGCTCGAACGGCTTCACGATCCAGCCGGTCGCGCCGGCGGCCCTGCCTTCGGCCTTGATCTCGGCACTCGACTCCGTCGTCAGCATCAGGATCGGCACGTTCGCGCAGTGCGGCATGCCGCGCAGCGAACGCACCATCGTGAGCCCGTCCATGCGCGGCATGTTGTGATCAACCAGCACCAGGTCGGGCACCTGCGAACGCACCTTGTCGAGTCCGTCGCGCCCGTCTTCGGCCTCGACCACCGCGTAGCCCGCCTGTTTCAGCGTGAACGCGATCATCTGCCGCATCGACACCGAGTCGTCCACCGCGAGAATCGTCCTGCTCATATGCGAAAACTCCGTCGTATTCCTTTTCCGAAACATGGCCGTTGCATGGAGCCAGGTTGTGGCCTGTTTCTTGCTTTAGGCAATTGTCCCGACCGGTTGTGGCGATTCGGATTCATCTTCGCCGCACCTTCAGGCGGCAGCGCACCGGCCCGGGACCGAACAGCACAACGTAACGTTATGAACGCCTTATCGGCATACAGGCTGGAAAATGAAGAGCGTCCGCAGCGCGCGATGCGCAAGTGGGCGCTGATGGAGCGGGAACCGGTTTGATTGCAGCAGCTTCCGACACAGCGTCGACACTTGCACTACTCGTGGTCGAGGATTCCGAAGCCGATTTCGAGCTTCTGATCGCCAGCCTGGAACGTTCCGGCGGCGTTACCGCCGCCCGCGTCGAGACACCTGCACAATTGCGGGACGCGCTCGGATCGGCACACTGGGATGCAGTGATCGCCGACCACCGGCTGCCGCATTTCGACTCTCTGGAAGCATTGCGCATCGTGCGCACGATGCAGCCGGACCTGCCGTTTCTGATCGTGTCCGGCATGATCGGCGAAGAGGCGGCGATCGCTGCGATGCACGCGGGCGCCGACGACTGCATCATGAAGGATCACCTGTCGCGCGCGGTCCCGGCATTACAGCGGGCACTGGTGGTCGGTACGGCGCGCCGGCGGCAGCGCGAAACCGAGGAAGCGCTGCGCGAGAGCGAGGCGCGGTTCCGCTCGCTCGCGTCCAATCTGCCGGGCCTGGTACTGCAAATCCACGTCGAAGACGGCGGTACGCTGGCGTTTCATTACGCGAGCAGCGGCTCGCAGCGCCTGTTCGGTATCGCCGCCGACGACCTGTTGCGCGAACCCGGCCGGTTTTTCGATCTGCTGCAGCCGGCCGATGCCGCCGACTTGCGCATCGCGCTGCGCCAGTCACTGCATCCCCCCAAATATATTCGGCACGAATGCCGGCTGATGCCGGGCCACGCGGTGGCGACGACCTGGATCGAATTTTCGGCGCGGCCGCGCCGGCTACCGTCAGGACGCCTGCTGTGGGACGCGATCGTCAGCGACATCTCGCCGCAGAAACGCGCCGATCAGGAGGCACGCGCGCTGCAGCGCGAGCTGCGCGAACTGTCGTCGTACCTGGTGCGGGTACGGGAACAGGAACGCGAAGCGATCGCGCGCGAAATCCACGACGAGGTCGGTAGCATACTGACCGCGATCAAGCTCGACGTCGCATGGCTCAAGGGGCAACTGCGTGACGACCCGGCGCCACTCGACAAGCTGCGTCAGCTCGACCGGCTGGTCGATCGTGCGGGTGAATCGAGTACCCGGCTGGTGCATGATCTGCGTCCCGGCATCCTCGACGCGGGTATCGTTGCGGCACTGGAATGGGTGGCGCGCGAATTCGAGCGGCGCACCGGCACTGCATGCCGCTTCAATACGCCGCACGAACGCCTTGCGCTCGACCCCGACCACAGCATCACGGTATTCCGCATCGGCCAGGAAGCACTGAACAACATCGCCAAGCACGCGGCCGCGACACAGGTCAGCATCTGGCTCGCCGCCGATGACCTGCAGCTGCTGCTGGAAGTTCGCGACAACGGCAGGGGGTTCGTGCCGGAACGGCCGAGCAGTCCCGACAGCTTCGGCCTGCGCGGCATGAAGGAACGCGCGATGTCGCTCGGCGGCACGGTCGAGATAGCGAGCGAACCGGGTGGTGGTACCACGATCGCACTGGCGTTGCCGCTGCCGGTCCGATCAGAAAACAATAACATCGAAGAACAGAAGGACCAGCATGATCAAGGTTGTCATTGCTGACGATCACGCGATCGTTCGCCAGGGATTGAAGCAACTGCTGCTGATGCAGCACAACATGGCAGTCGTCGGCGAGGCCGCGAATCATGTCGAAGTGATGCACACGCTGCGCCACCACGAGGTCGACACGCTGCTGCTCGACATTGCGATGCCGGGCCGGAACGGCATCGACACGCTGAAACAGCTGCGGCCGGAATTTCCGAAACTGCCGGTGCTGATCCTCAGCATGTATCCCGAAAACCAGTATGCGATCCGCGCGCTGAAGGCCGGTGCCTCCGGTTATCTGACGAAGATGGCAGCCGCCGATCAGCTGGTCGAAGCGATCCGCCAGATCACCGCCGGCCGCAAATACATCACGACGGAACTGGCGCAATCGCTCGCCGACCATCTTGACGGACCGGCGGATGCCAGCGGCTACGAACTGCTGTCCGACCGCGAATTCCAGACGCTGCGCCTGATTGCATCGGGCAAGAGCCTGATGCAGATCGGCGCCGCCATGTCGATCAGCCCGAAGACCGTCAGCGTCTACCGCAGCCGCCTGCTGGCAAAACTGCGTCTCGCGAACAACGCCGAGCTGACGCGTTATGCGTTCGAGCAGCAGCTCGTGCAGTAGCGTCCCGAACCATAGCGCCGAGGCGCCATCCGTCGGCCCCTCTTTGGAGAACGGTTTCCGCCCGGCGTCTCATTCGGGACATATGGAACGCAAGCGGTAAAAACATCCCTGCCTGAGCCGGTACGAGTATGATGGACTCAATAGCGGGATGGGCGCCAGACGACGGTTCCGACTTGCGAAAATAATGGTTCCACGATATCCCGAACGTCCTGTTTCAGCTGGCGCATACGGCTCTGAAACGCCGGCGCGCCCATGATTGGTCATCGCTATTCATTGTGGGCTCGGCGGCTGCACTGGCTCGTCTTCATTCTCGTTGCAGCTGCGCTGATAATGATCTACGCGCACGGCTGGTCGCCCAAAGGGTCAACGATGTGCGCGCTGTTCAAATGGGCCCACATGCAGTTTGGCATCGTGGTCATACTGGTAATGCTGCCGCGGGTGATGGTACGCCGGCGCCACGCGCGGCCGCCGATCGTTCCACCGCCTCCGCCGTTACAGGAGTGGCTCGCACGCGTGGTGCAATTGACGCTGTACGGTTTGCTATTTGCCGTGCCCCTGTTGGGCATTGCCAGCCGCCTGTGGTCTCCCGACAGCTGGAATTTTGTCGGTATTCCGTTGCCGCACGTAGCGGTAACCAGCAAGGCGCTGTCAAAACAGCTTGAAGATATTCACGGCACGCTGGGGAACGTGCTGATGTACCTCGCGGGCGCCCACGCGATCATTGCGCTGATGCACCACTTCGTGTTGCACGACAGTACCCTGCGGAGCATGTTGCCTTTCTGGCACGGTACGGACGACCCGAATACGGATCGGGAGAGGAAGGAACACGTTGCGCGCTAACCGGCCCTGTCCGTCTGGCGGAAGACTTTTCAGCGACCCGTCACAGATAATCGAACAGTGAAAGCTTGCTCAATTTGGAAAACGAATCCTGCGCCGCCTGCAGCGCCAGCTGCTGCTGCGCGAACGAACTCAGTGCCTGGTAGTAATCGAGATCCTGCAGTTGCGACAGCGTCTGCTGATACTGCAGCGAGCGGTCGCTCTGGCTGGAACTGAGCATGTCGAGCTCGCGCTCCCGCGCGCCGACGCCGGCGCGCGCGGTCAGCACCGTTTCCTGCGCCTGGTCCAGATTCTGCAACGCGACATTCAATCCGTTCTCAAGGCTGGCCTGCGCAGCCGCGCCGTCGACCGGCTGCTGCAGCGTCGTGATCAGATCCTGCAGCGTATCAAATACACTTTGCCGTTTGCTGGGGTCGACGTCAAACACATCGCCGTCCGCGGGTGCGCCGCCGATCTTGACCTGTAGTCCGTCGAACGTGATGCTGCCGCCGTCGCTGTATGGCGCGGCGCTGATCACCGGCACCGGGTTCGCCGGGTCGCTGACATTGACCACGTCGTAGGTCGTGACGCCGCCGGTTACCGTAAAACTGATCTGGTAGCTTCCGACCGTTGCAGCAACGCCGCCCGCCGCGCCGGCGCTGATCACGCCAGTGCCGGCATTTGCCGCTCCCGCTGTAGCAACGAAGCTGCCGTTGCCGGTCCTGATCTGCTCGAACACGGTGCTGCCGTTTTCGCCGATCGCGAGCTGGCGCGATGCCGACACCTGCAGCTCGCGCTGTCCCTGATCGCCGTTGTAGGTGACGCCGGCGGCACTTTGAACGAACGGCGGCGCCGACTGGCTGTAGCCACCGAAAATGTAGTTGCCTTCGCCGTCGGTGCTGTTCGCGAGCCCGACCAGATGCTTGAGACTGCTTTCGACGTCGATCGCGAGGCTGGCGCGATCCTGATCCGACAGCGCGGCGTTGCCGGCGCTGACCACACGCGTACGCACGCTGTCGAGCACGTCGGTCGCCTGGCCCAGTATCGAATCGTTCATCCCCAGCGCATCCTTCGCGACACCGACGTTGTCGGCATACTGATCGACCATGCCTTTCGCCTGCGTGACGGTCAGCGCCTGCGCCGCCGCCACCGGATCGTCGGCCGGCGTCAGCACGCGGCGCCCGGACGCGATCTGCTGCTGCGTGTGCAGCATGTCCGACTGCTGGCGGCCCATCGCCGTCGTGCCCAATGCGAAAATCATTTGCGTGCTGATGCGCATCATCGCTCCTTCACGCCGAATTCAAAACGTCCAGGATCGTATCGAACAGGGTGGCGGCGGTCGCGATCACCTTGCCCGACGCCTGGTACGCCTGCTGATAGCGCTGCAGGTTTGCCGCTTCCTCGTCCAGATTGACGCCGGACACCGACTGCTGACGCTGCTGCGCCTGCGACAGCAACGCGTTCTGCGCATCCGAGCCCGCCTGCGCGCCCTGCGCGAGACTGCCGATCACGCCGACCAGTTGGCTGTACGCGTCCTGCAGCGTCGCCGTGCCGCCGACCATCAGTTTTTGCGCCTGCAGTCCGGCCAGCAACAATGCATTGCGGTTGTCGCCGGTACCGCCGGTATTGGATTCAACCTGGAACGTGTCACCCGTCGCCGGCGCGCCGCTGATCGTCACCGTCCAGCCGTTGTACGAAATCGGCGCGCCGGGCGTGTAGGCGTTACCGGTCGAGAGCTGAGCACCGCTTCCCGAATCGATTTCATAGGTGTTGGGATCGGTGAACTTGATCGTCACCGGCAGCAGCGCGGAATCGATCGGCGACGGCCCATCAACGCTGCCGGCCGACACCGTGCCGCTGCCGATATTGTTCTGATTCGCCTGGGTGCGAATCGGCGCCGCCGCGGCGATCGCGGCCGGATCGCCGAGCGCGACGCCGATGTCGCCGGCACCGCCGCGGCTGATCACAAAACTGTCGCCGGCCTGCGGCGTGCCGGCCGGCTGCGCAAACGTGATGCCGTCCACCGTCTGCGGCAGCGACGTGAAGGTCTGAACCGTATTATCGTCAAGCCGCGTCAGCATGTAATTCGTCCCGTCGAACTGCAGCCGGTAGTCGCTGGCCGCAAGCGCCGTTTCATCAGTGATCGACGCGGTGATCGTCGCGTTTCCGCCATTGCCGGCCGCCGCTGTCGCCGCCGGCTGTGGCAGCGAGAAAAAATCGCCCCCCGGATTGCCGTTCAGATCCTGGCCCAGCCGATTCTGCGCATTGAAGCCTTGCGCCAATGACAGCGCAATCTGATCGAGCGAGCTTTCGGTCTTGTCGAGCGCCTCGCCGCGAAACGTCAGCAGACCGCCGAGAACACCGCCGGTCAGGGTACTGTCCTTGAACTGCACAACGCTGCCGCCGGTCTGCAGCGCAACCTGGAGATTGCGCGGATCGTCGGCGTCCGGTACCGTCGTCAACTGAAACGCCGAGCTGCCGACCACCAGCGCCTGTCCGTTAGCGAGAAAGACGTTGAGGCTGCCGTCGCTCTGCTTCACGACCGATGCGCCGACCTGTTTGGTCA
Source organism: Burkholderiales bacterium (assembly GCA_035700525.1). GTDB lineage: Bacteria > Pseudomonadota > Gammaproteobacteria > Burkholderiales > JBDZVW01 > JBDZVW01. Next base: position 4,218 of record DASSON010000090.1, on the reverse strand, counting down.
GGTCATCAATCAGCGCATCGCGCTGATCCAGCAGATCATTCGGCAGCTGGCCGCCGGCGGCGCCGGACGCAGTCGCAATCTGCAGATTGAGCTGTGCCAGTTGCTGCGAATACGAATTGATCGAATCGACCGTGTTTTTGATCTGCGCGTTGGCACCGTCGCGCCATTGCTGCACCTGGCCGTCGAGCTGGTGGAAGCGCGCGACCAGCGTCTGCGCCGACGACAGCATCGCCTGGCGCGACGGGATGTCATCAGGATGCGCGGCCACCGCGTTGACGCTCGAAAAAAAATCGTCGAGCGCCGGTGACAGCCCGCCGTCGGGATCGGCGAGCAGATTGTCGATCTGGCTGATCTGTGAACTGTAAGTATCGAACTGGCTGGCCTGCGTCTGCGCCTGCCGCACCTGCGCCGCGATGAAGTCGCTGTAATTGCGTCGCACGGTATCGATGCGCACGCCGGTTCCGAAAAAGCCGCCGCCGGTGAACTGCGGCTCGTTGGTCGCCTGCACCACGGTCTGGCGGCTGTAGCCCGGCGTATTGACGTTGCTGATGTTGTGCGAGGTGGTCAGCAGGCCGGCCTGTGCCGCCTCCAGTCCGCCCACGCCTATGCCAAAAATGCCGCTGCTCATCAGGTGCCCTTGTATCGATCGCTATCCGCGTCGTCCGTCAATCTGTTATCGGCAAAATGCGGGGCGACTTGAATCGGCGCGCGAGCCGCCAGTTGCGCCTGGCGCTGCACTGCGTTGATCGCACCCGCCAGTTTCTCGGCGTAGCGCGGGTCGGTCGCGTAGCCGGCCTGCTGCATGCCCGACGCGTAGGCCCACGCGCTGTGCGCGTTTTTGACCACCGACGCATAGCGCGGGCTGCCGCCGACCAGTTTCGCGAAGTCTTCGAACGCCGCCGTGTACGATGGATACGAGCGGAATTTCTCGACCGACCGTGTTTTCTCGCCGTCCACGTATTCAGTGGTCGTCGCGTCCACCACCGCGCCGGTCCAGTGACTGCCGGCCTTGATGCCGAACAGATTGTGGCTGACGCTGCCGTCGGCGGCGCGGGGCTGATGCCTGCCCCAGCCGGTCTCCAGTCCCGCCTGCCCGAGCAGAAACTGCGCCGGGATGCCGGTCGCGCGCGATGCCGCTTCGGCATGCGGACGCATTGCGGCGATGAATGCCTGCGCGCGCTGCGACAGCGGCGGCACCGCAGGCGCGGGCGCGATCGTGCGGTGAGCGATGATCGGTTTTTCGGTAAACACGTTCTTCGGCGGCGTGGACGCCGGCAGCGCTGACGCCGACGCGGATGCCGGAAGCACCGAAGCTGATGCAGCGGTGCGCGGCGCCTGCCGATCGGCGACTGCAGCCGGCGGTTTGACCGCCTGCGGCAAACTGCCCTTGAGCTGGCCGATCAGCATATCGGCCAGCCCCATTCCCTTGCCCGCGAGCTGCTGCGCCAGTTGCTGATCGTACATCGCAGTATAGGTGCGCATCGTACTGCTCGACAGCAGCCCGTCCTGCGGCAGCGCGTTGCGCATGCTCTTCAGCAGCCGCTGCACGAACAGTGCCTCGAATTCGGTGGCAGCCTTGCCCAGCGCTTCACGCGGCGCTGTCTTCGCCTGCCGCTTCAACGCATCCAGTCCGCTGACGTCGAGCGCGAAACCGGCTGCCGCTCCGTCGCCACCGGCAGGCAGCTTGATCATCAGATGATCTCCAGCTCGGCGCGCAACGCGCCCGCGGCCTTCATCGCCTGCAGGATCGCGATCAGGTCGAGCGGTGTCGCACCCAGCGCGTTCAGCGCCTTGACCACGTCACTCAAGCGGGTGCCGGCACTGACGCTCTTGATGCCCCGGCCTTCCTGCTTGAGGTCGATCTGCGCGCGATTGCGCACCACCGTCCGGCCACCGCGGCTGAACGGCGCCGGCTGACTGATCACCGGCTCGCTGCTGATGGTCACCGACAGATCACCGTGCGCGACCGCGCACGCCTCCAGCGTCACCGCCTGGTTCATCACCACCGAGCCGGTGCGCGAATTGATGATCACGCGCGCCGCCGGACTGCCGGTGTCGACAGTAAGGTTTTCGATCTGCGCCAGAAACGCCACGCGCTGGTTGGCGTTGTGCGGTGTGTCGACACGGATCACACGTCCGTCCACTGCCGCGGCGACCGTATCCGAAAAATGCCGATTGATGGCCTTGACCACGCTTTCGGCGGTTCCGAAATCAGTCTCATGCAATTCGATATTCACGAACCCGCCGCGTCCGATTGCCGACGGCACCGCGCGTTCGACGGTCGCGCCGCCCGGAATGCGCCCTGCACTCAGATGATTGATCTGCCGGCTGCTGCCGCCGGCCGACGCGCCGGCACCGCCGACCGCGACGCTGCCTTGCGCCATTGCGTAGATGCTCCCGTCCGCGCCTTTCAATGGCGTCAGCAGCAACGTGCCGCCGCGCAGGCTTTTCGCGTTACCCATCGACGACACGGTGACGTCGATCGGCTGCCCCGGCTGCGCAAACGCCGGCAGTTGCGCAGTCACCATCACTGCGGCGACGTTTCTCAATTGCAGATTGGTGCCGGGCGGCAGGTTGATGCCGAGCCGTGACAGCATCGTCGATACACTCTGTACGGTGAATGGCGTCTGCGTCGTCATGTCACCGCTGCCGTCGAGCCCGACCACCAGGCCGTAGCCGATCAGCTGGTTGGCGCGCACGCCCTGGATGTCGGCGAGATCCTTGATGCGTTCCGCGTGTACCGCGCTCGCCAGCAGCGACAGCGCAATGAACAGGCCGGATAGAATGAGCTTCACCCGCATGTTGAACACTTCCTCAGAATGGCAGAACCGACAGGAAGAAACGCGCCAGCCAGCCCATCGTCTGCGCTTCATCGACGACACCGGTGCCCTTGTACTGCAGCCGCGCATCCGCCACCTGCGTCGACGACACGACATTGCCGGCCATGATCGTCGCCGGATTGACGACGCCCGAGAAGCGCACGTATTCGGTGCCCTGGTTGATGCCGATCTGTTTTTCGCCGCTGACCACCAGATTGCCGTTCGACAGCACCTGGATCACGGTGACGGCGATGGTGCCGGTGAACACGTTGTTCGCATCGGAACCGCCGTCACCTTCGAACGTGTTCGATGAACTGGCGTCGAGATTCGCACCCTGGAAGCTTTTGCCCGGCAGACCGACCACGGCCGGTACGCCGAAACCGACCTTGCCGGTGCGGCTGGCGCTGGTGCTGACCTTCTTGCTGGCATTGAGCTTTTCGTTGATGTCGATCACCAGCGTGTCGCCGACGCGGCGCGCGCGGCGGTCTTCGAACAGTGGCTGAAAACGTCCGTCCGCCTGAAAAATCGAGCCGTCGTTGACCGGCGCGTACGCCGGCGCCGGCGGCAGAGCGGTCGTCGGCTGCCGCACGTCGACCTGGGGCGTGATCGCGGCGCAGCCGCCGAGCACCAGCAGCGCGGCGGCCAGCAGCAGTGGGCGCAGGGATGTGATTGGCATGTGATCCGGTACGCCGATCAGAGCTGGCTGAGCCGCTGCAGCATCTGATCCGACGTCTGCACTGCTTTCGAGTTGATCTCGTACGCGCGCTGCGTCTGGATCATGTTCACCAGCGCCTCGACGACATTCACGTTGGAAGTTTCGATGTAGCCCTGATTCAGCACGCCAAGGCCGTTCACGCCCGGCGTGTTCGGATTCGGGACGCCCGATGCGGCCGTTTCCAGATAAAGATTTTCGCCGCGGCTCTGCAGGCCGGCCGGATTGATGAACTGCGCCAGCTGGATCGTGCCCACCTGCACCGGCGTCGCCGAGCCCGGCGCGACGATGCTGACGGTGCCGTCACGGCCGATCGTCGTCGTCACCGCGTTCGGCGGAATCGTAATCGGCGGCTGCAGCGGATAGCCGCTCGAGGTGACGACCTGTCCCTGACTGTCGAGATGCAGCGAGCCGTCGCGGGTATAGGCGGTGGTGCCGTCGGGCAGTTGCACCTGCAGAAAACCAGCGCCGTCGATCGCGACGTCCAGCGAATTGCCGGTCTGCTGCAGGTTGCCCTGTGTGAACATGCGCTCGGTTGCAACCGCGCGCGTGCCGGTGCCGACCTGCAGCCCGGTCGGCAGCTGCGTCTGTTCCGACGACTGCGCGCCCGGCTGGCGCAGCGTCTGATAGAGCAGATCCTCGAACACCGCGCGCGAACGCTTGAATCCCGACGTATTGACGTTGGCG
>DASSON010000089.1:0-7802 GCA_035700525.1 Burkholderiales bacterium | reverse complement strand
GACGCGCGGTGCAATATCACCGGCCGACAGGCATGGCGGGCCGGCTCCTGCGCCGGAGCATTATGCAGACGAGTTGCCCGGCAGCCCCGATCTTTCACAGCGGCAAATACTCTGCGTCGGCGGCAGGGTGAATCTGGTGCCGCGTTATCGCGAACAGGTGCAGGCGGCCAACGCAATATTTTCCTATCACGACGGCGGGATCGAGGATCACATGCAGCGCCTGCCGGCGATGCTGGCGGCGGCCGATGGCGTGGTCTGTCTCGCCGGCGACGTGAGTCATGGGGCGTACCACCTCGTCAAGCGTTACTGCAAACGCACCGGCAAGCCTTGCACGCTGGTCGGGAATTCAGGCATCAGCGCGCTGTCGCGCTGTCTGGTTGACATCGCGCAGGCCGGTGGCCGCCGCCGCGTGAGCTCGGCCGTCTGATGAGCACTCGCCCCACGATATGCGGGCGACGCCCCGACATCTTTGCTGAACATGCCGCACTGCTGGCCGATTATGGTGAGGTTCAGAAGCGCTGCACGCGCCTGTTTGCCGACCAGGCGGCTGAGATCGAGCGCCTGCGAGCGGAGACGATGCGCTTGCGTGCCGCGATCGTCGTGCGCGATACGGCGCTGGCGGCAATGCGCGACGAACTGGCGGTGCTGCGCAGGGTGCCCGGCCTGCGCGAACACGGGCCATCGATCGATCCAATCGACGCACCGCGTGCTCGACACCGGACGACAATCGTCGAACGCTTGCTGCCGATGATGACCAGGATGCGTACGGCTGCACAACGCTGGAAGCAAATCCGGATGCTGCGTATCTGACTGTCGTTCAGATACGCGATGCGGCACACGGCAATCGTCGAAATCCGTGCCGTGCCGCCGCCGCGGTACGTTGTTCAGAACGTAATCGTAGTGCGCAGCCCGACCACCCATGCATTCGGTATCGCGCTGGTGCCCGATGCGTCGGCCGGATCTGCCACGTCGCCGCCGGGATGAACCACGTACTGGATGTCGGGCTGCAGCGTCCACCACGGCGCCATCTGGATCGCGTAGTTCAATTCGACCACCGCTTCATGGTCACGAATCGGAATGTGGGTGCCGGTGAAGTTCCGCGTGTCGCGGTCGAGTGCCTGCGCGTCGCCGCTGATGCGGGCATAGGCGACGCCGAGTGACAGCGCGTCCTGGTCGCGGCCGGGCAGCAGGCCCTGCCAGCGCAGCCCGCCGTCGGCGTAGAAATCGACCAGGTTGCGATTGCCCGGCGCGGTGCCGACGCGCACGAATACGCTTGCGCCCTGATCGTCGGTGCCGGGCTCGCGCCACACGGTCTGATCGGCTTCCGCATAGATTGCGTAATCGCCATGGTGCTGCAGCGCGATGCCGCTGCTGCCGGGTGCGGCGAGCGAGCCGCCAGCGTCGTCCAGGCGCTGATCGTCGAACGTGCCGGTGTGATACCAGGCGCCAAGCCGATACAGACCGGGCAGCGCGGCGCTGTTCTTGTCCTGACCAATCTGGTACTGGGCCTCGGCGATCCAGAACGTACCGCCGGAGGTGCTGAAGTTGGTGCCGTGGCGGTTGCGGCGCTGCGGATCCTCGTCGCCTGGATTGCCTGCCGGATCACCGCTGAACGCCGCGGCCAGCAGCGCCAGATTGTGCGTCGGCTGCAGCTGCAGCCGGATGCCGGGCGTGGCCAGCGGATAGGCCGGGCCGCTGCTCGGCAGATTGGCCGAGCCCAGCGTGAACCAGCCGAACGTGCCGTTGATCAGCCCCGCTGCAGACGGCGTGACGACGAATTCGTCATCCGCCGCCAGTTGTCCGGCGCGCACCGACACACGCCCGTCGAACAAATCCTGCTGCAGCCACAGTGTGTAAAGCCGCGTTGCCGGCACGGCTTCGATGTTGCTGATGTCCATCAGGTTCTGCACGTAATAGGTCGACGGGCCGTGGCCGTGAATCTGGAATACCTGCGCGTGGAAGGTGGTGCCGTTCCAGCCATAGAGTTTGCCCAGGTCGGCATCGACACCGAGATTGAGCAGACCTTCGTAGAGGCTGCCGCGGTGCACGCCGCCATCGACGATGGCCAGCGCTTCGCCGGTGTAGCCGAGATCGAAGGTTATGCCTTGCTTCGCGAGTGCGGTGCGCGCGCCGCCCCAGTCGCCGGTCAGTGTGTCGCGGTGCCAGATGTCCTGATCGTTCGCATGGTTGGAGGCGCCTTGTGCCTGCGCACCGGGCGCAAATGCGGCCAGCAGCAGCGCGAGCGCGATGGCGCTGGTCTCAAAACGGGATTTCCGGGACGACCGCAGCGTCGGTTTTTCGAGGATGGGGGTGTTCTCAAGTGTCGCGCCGCGATACATTTTTTTCTCCTTAATTGATTTTACGAATGAGATGTATTACTATTCAATGTATAAAATAATTCGCTCAAAGGCAAGCCCGATTCAAAAGATTCGGGATAAACAAGCGCATGTCAGAGATTCGTCCAGAGCTCAGGTAGGCGGCATATTGCCTCACGAACAACACATTTTCCCGACTGCAGCATGCTCGCAACACTTGTAATCGGCCTGCGAGAAGGACTCGAGGCAGCCTTGATCGTCGGCATCATCGCCGCCTTCCTGCGCAACAACGGCAAAAGCCTGACGGCGATGTGGCTGGGGATGGTGCTGGCCGTGGTGTTGTCGATCGCGGTGGGTGTCGCGCTGGAGCAGATCGAACAGGCGCTGCCCCAGGCAAAACAGGAGGGCATGGAATCGGTGATCGGCTGCGTCGCCATTTTTTTTGTCACCGGCATGATCGTGTGGATGAATGCGCATGCGCGCGACATGAAGCGTCAGCTCGAAACCGAGGCCGCCGCAGCGCTGGGTCGGGCCAGCACGTATGCGCTGGCCAGCATGGCGTTTCTCGCTGTGCTGAAGGAAGGATTCGAAACCAGCGTCTTTCTGCTGGCTACCTTCTCCGCCGCGCAGTCGGCTGCCTGGGCGGCAACGGGAGCGGTGGTAGGGCTGCTGCTGGCGGTGGTCATCGGCTGGGGAATCTATGCCGGCGGCGTCCGCATCAATCTGTCCCGTTTCTTCCGGATTACCGGGGCTTTTCTGGTGCTGGTTGCGGCCGGCCTGGTGGTTACTTCGCTGCGCACCGCGCATGAAGCCGGATGGTTGAACGCGGGACAGCAGACAGTGCTGAACCTGTCGTGGCTGGTGGCACCGGGCACGATCCGCTCGGCGCTGATTACCGGCGTTCTCGGCATTCCCGCGGATCCCCGCCTGATTGAAGTGATCGGCTGGTTCGCTTATCTGATTCCGGTGTCGCTACTGGTTTTCTGGCCGGCGGCGCACCGCCCGCGTCCGCAAACCGCGGTACGGCTGCAGTTCTCGATCGCAGCGGCGCTCGCCGTTACGGCAGTGATCTTCGCCTTCGTTTATCCCGCGCCGCAGTTGCATCTGCCACGACTGGTGCCGCTGGTTGCCGCAAACGACACCACCCGGCTGATCGGTCACGCGGAGCTCGGCGTTGCGTCCGCGCATGCCGCGCCGGCGTTGTCCGTCCGCTTCGGTGACACGCCGGCAGCCCGTCTGTCCCTGGCCGCCGCCAGGCAGGAGCCTGTCGTGCACGCCGGTCTGCCTGCGATAGTCTGGCATCTGCATGCGGCCGGCAAGCCGGCGCATCAAAAAAATTCCGTGCTCACACTGGACGATGTCGTGGCGTTGAATCACGGGCGCATCCCGATCGGCCTCAATCCGCAGCAGCACCCGGGCCCGTACCAAGCTGTCTGGACGACCCGCCGCACGCTCGACGCCTGGACCGCCGACGGCCATCTGCTGGATGCGTCGGGTTACGCCACCGCTCTTGTTGTCCTGTCGGGAAGCGGGCTGCAGACGCCGCGCACGCTCAGAGTGAATGATGCGCAATCGCCCGCGGCGCGCAACTGGCGGGTCGCGCCGGACTACGTGGCACACGCCGCCCGGGCATTGAATACCCTGGCCGCCGCACGTACGGAACGGGCTTTCTGGACCGTCAAGCTGCCCATCGTCCTGCTGCTCGCCGCCTTGCTGCTGGCGGCTTATGCCTTTCGCAATCGGAACCGGCTCGAGCGAGCCGGCCGTAACACCAGCAACCATTCTTCCACTACCGGCCGGGCTGCGAACGACCGGGACAACAACCGAAACAACAACCGAGGAACTCTTCATGCATCGAACTGACTCTCTGCGTGTTCACGCGATCGTGGCCGGCCTGACTGCGCTTATGATGGCGGCGCCGGCAATCTCCGTGGCCGCGAGCCTGGAAACTTCATCCGCGGCACCGGTGAAAAACGGCGTCTCCCAGGTTCAGATCACGCTCACCGGCGGCCAGGAAGGTCAGGCTTGCGCGCTCGATCATGCGTCAGCCAAGGCCGGACCGATCACCTTCACGGTCACCAACAAGACCGCAACCGCGATCACCGAAATCGAGCTGCAAAGCGACAATCGAATCCTGGGTGAGAAAGAGAATCTCGCACCCGGTCTGCCGCCGGTATCGTTCACGCTGACGCTGGGCGGGGGCGACTACCAGATCTATTGCCCGGGCGCGAAACATGAAATGCTGGCTTTCAAGGTTACCGGCAAGGCTGCACTGCAGGCGAGTGGAAGCACGGCGGTGATACTGGCCGATGGTACCCGGGGATATGCGAAATACGTCGACGGTGTCGTCGATGCGATGGTCACGGCGGTGGGGCGGCTCAAGGCCGATATCGACGCCGGCAATCTCGCCCAGGCCAAGGTCGACTACCCGCTGGCACGGCCATTCTATGAACGTATCGAGTCGGATGTCGATGGTTTCGTGCTGCCGGGCCACAAGGCCACCGACAATGCCGGCAATCTCGACTATCTGATCGACATGCGCGCGTCCAACCTCGATCCGAAGGTCGGCTGGCATGGTTTCCACGCGATCGAGCGCGATCTGTTCCAGAACGGCAAGATTACGCCCGACACCAAGCAGCTGGCCGCCGAGCTGCTGGAAAATGTCAACAAGCTGGACAAGCTGGTCAAGACGCTGCACTACCGCCCCGAAGACCTCGCCAATGGCGCCGCCGATCTGCTCGAGGAAGTGCAGTCCACCAAGGTTACCGGCGAAGAGGAAGCGTACAGCCACTATGACCTGGTCGATTTTGCCGGCAATGTCGAGGGTGCCGAGCAGGCCTTCGCCTTCCTGGAACCGGGTCTGAAACGCATCGACCCGGCACTTACGCAGCGAGTGAAGCAGCAGTTTGCCAAGGTTGACGCAATGCTCGACGGCTACCGGGATCCGAAAGAACCCGGCGGCTTCAAGCGCTACACCGCCGAGATCAAGGCGGCCGACGCCGCCAAGCTCAGCCGCGGCATCCAGGCGCTGCAGGAACCGCTGTCGAAGATCGCGGAAAAGGTGGCAACCGTCGGACGGAGCTAGAGTCCATGTCAAAAGCCAAGTCTCCGGGCGATGATTCCAGCTTTCGGCTCACTCGCCGCAGCCTGCTGTTCGGCGCAGCGGCCGGCACGCTGGGCACGGCGCTCGCTCATAACCCGGCGGCGGCCGCCACGCTGGGTACGGCTGCGGCCTCGCCCGAAAATGAACTCGTCGATCTGTCCAGAGAACATGCGTTCTACGGCAGCGCCGAGCAGGCCGGCATCATGACGCCGCAGCAGCGCTATGCGCTTTACATGACGTTCGATCTCACGTCGAACAATCGTTCGGATTTGCAGCTGCTGCTGGCGCGGTGGTCGGGAGCGATCGCGCAGTTGATGAAAGGCCAGACCATCGGCCAGGTCGAACCCAAACGGGTCGGCGGCGTGGGCGCGGATACCGGCGAGGCGCTGAATCTCGGTCCCGCTTCGCTGACCGTCACCGTCGGCCTCGGGCCCAAGGTCTTCAGCGACACCTACGGGCTCGCGAGCAAGAAGCCGCCCCGGCTGCGCAACCTGAAGCAGCTGCCGAGCGACGCGCTGCGGCCGGAACTCACGGGCGGCGATCTCTCGCTGCAGGCCTGCGCCGACGACCCTCAGGTCACCTACCACGCGATCCGCGATCTGGCCCGCATTGCCAAGGACATCGGTGTCGCCTCAACCCGCTGGGCCGTGCTCGGCTTCGGGCGTGCGTCGGCCGGAAAGGGCCAGGTGACGCCGCGCAACCTGCTCGGTTTTCGCGACGGCACGCGCAACATCAAGTCGGCCGACGACTTCGATCGTTTCGTCTGGATCAAGGAAGGGCCGTCGTGGCAGCGGCATGGCAGCTATCAGGTCGTGCGCAAGATCCAGATGCAGATCGAGAACTGGGACACCGACCGGGTCAGCGACCAGAACGACATCTTCGGCCGCCACAAGGTATCCGGCGCACCGCTGACCGGGCACCAGGAATTCGACACACCCGACTTCCACAAGAGAGACAGCGCGGGAAATCTGGTCATCCCGCCGACGGCGCACATACGACTGGCTGCGCACGAAAACAATGGCGGGCTGAAGATTCTGCGGCGATCCTATAATTATACCGATGGCATAAATCGCTTCGGCCTGCTGGACGCCGGCCTGCTGTTCATCTGCTACCAGAACGATCCGGCACATTTTGAAACGCTGCAGACCAGGCTCGGCGCTTCCGACCGGCTCAACGAGTACATCGCGCACATCGGCTCAGCCGTGTTCTTCGTCCCGCCCGCGCCGCAGCCCGGCCACTATATCGGCGAGCAGCTGTTCACCTGAGATCGGTGCTGGATTCGAGGTTGTTTTGATTGATTTTACGAATGAGATGTATTATTGTTCAAATGATGAGATAGCTCATTCGAGGGCAAGTCCGATTCCGAAAGTCCGGTAGGTGCGGAGCCGGATCGCTGGTTTTCGTGAAGCCGCGACCAGAAACCTTGCCGGATCGAATTGTGAAGCTGTGCCGGCGAACCGAAACCAACTCGACGAATTTCAATGCCAGATACGACGGCGCCGCGGCTGAGCGCGACACGGTTGTCCGCCGGCAAGGCTGCGTTCATGCCGCAACAGGGGCCGTGGGCGCGCCGCATTGAACGCTTCGCATCAAGCCATCGCAGCCTGCTGGGATGGATTCACGTCAGCATGTTCGTCGGCTTCATGGTGATGATGATCGTGCCGCTGTTCCTGCCGCTGCCGGGCGATCGCGCCACCTATTTCAACAATTTCACGCTGTTCGCAAACTTCATCATCTGGGGGCTGTGGTTCCCGCTGGTGTTCGTATCGGTGATCTTTACCGGGCGCAGCTGGTGCGGCGTGCTGTGTCCGCTCGGCGCAAGTTCGGAATGGGCAAACCGCGTCGGACTGAAGCGCTCGGTACCGCGTTGGGTGCGGTGGGAAGGCACGCCGATCGTCAGCTTCATCATCATCACGGTGCTGGCACAGACCGTGGGCGCGCGGGATTATGCACAAGGATTGGCCGAAGTGTTCGGCCTCACGTTCGTGTGCGCGATCGCGCTCGGCCTGCTTTACGGAAAGGGGCGCAACAAGCGTGCGTGGTGCCGCCACATGTGTCCGATTGGACTCATGCTTGGCGTGTTTTCGCGTATCGGTGCAGTGCAGTTCACGCCGAAGCGGCCGCGGTCGGGCGGCGATGCGTACACCGAAAAGGGCGTGTGCCCGACGATGATCGACATCAACCGCAAGACCGAATCGCGCCACTGCATCGAGTGCATGCGCTGTGTCAATCCGGATGCGCGTGGCGGACTGGCGATCGTGCTGCGCCGGCCGGGCGCCGAAATCGTGCAGATCCGGCATCACAATCCGAACGCGGCTGAAATCTGGTTCCTGTTTCTCGCAACCGGGCTGTCGCTCGGCGGTTTCCTGTGGCTGATGCTGCCG
>DASSON010000088.1:0-4911 GCA_035700525.1 Burkholderiales bacterium | reverse complement strand
GAAACAGGTATACGGCACGCCGGATCACGACAGCCTGCGTTTCCTGGTCGAGCGCGGCGGCATCCGTTCGATGACCGGACCGGCCGGGTCGGTGGTGTTCTTCGACTGCAATACGATGCACGGTTCGAACCGCAATCTGTCACCGTATCCGCGCAGCAACGTCTTCTTTGTTTACAACAGCGTTGAGAACCGTCTTGATCCGCCGCATCACGGGCTTGATCCGCGCCCCGAATACATTGCGGCGCGCGACGACTGCGAACCGCTGGTGCCGGTGGAGTCGAATCGCCTTAAACTGGTATAAGGCGGAACAAGGACGGCTGATCGATGGACGAAGATCGGCGCCGCGCGTTGCGGCTCATTGCCGGCGGACTGGGTGTCGGCGCGCTGACATTGGCCGGCTGCTCGCGCTCGGGCGAATCGGAAGCCGCGAAGAGCACGCTGCAGCGAATGAAGGACAGCGGCACGGCTCGCATCGGTTATGCGAACGAGGCGCCGTTTGCCTATCTCGACGTGCAGACCAACGAGCTGACCGGCGAGGCGCCGGAGATCGCGCGCGTGATTCTGCAGCGCATGGGTATTCCGAAGATCGAAGGCGTGCTCACCGAATTCGGTGCGCTGATTCCGGGCCTGAAGGCGAAGCGCTTCGACATCATCGCCGCCGGCATGTACATCCTGCCGCAGCGCTGTCAGCAGATTGCGTTCTCCAACCCGACCTATGGCATCGGCGAAGCGTTCATCGTCAAGGCCGGCAACCCGAAGGATTTGCACAGCTTCGCCGACGTTGCGCATGATGCCAACGCCATGCTCGGCGTCGTCACCGGCGCGGTTGAACGCGGCTATGCGAAAAAGACCGGGATACCGGACGACCAGGTCAAGGTGTTTCCGGATGCGGCGAGTGCGCTGGCCGGCGTCGAATCCGGACGCATCGACGCCTATGCCGGCACCAGCCTCACGATGCGCGATCTGCTGAGCAAGGCCGGCAAGGCGGACGTCGCACTGGCCGCGCCGTTCACCGACCCGATGATCGACGGCAAGTCGGTGCGCGGCTACGGCGCATTCGGTTTCCGCAAAGCGGATCACGGGCTGCTCAAGCAATTCAACGACGAACTGGCCAATTTCATCGGCACGCCGGAACATCTGAAACTCGTCAGCCCGTTCGGCTTCACGCGCGAGGATCTGCCAGGTAACGTCACCGCGGCGCAGTTGTGCAAGGGCTAGAGTCAGGATGCGCTCCGTGCACCTTGACCATCCCTTAATCCCCTCCTTATTTAAGGAGGGGAGGAGCGAAGCGGAGGGGTGGTGAGTTTCGTAGATCGGATTAGCGCAGCGTAATCCGACATTTCAACGCCGGTGTCGAGTTACGCCCTTCGGGCTGACCCGACGTGCAAGGCTTTCTCGGATTTGTAGGGTTCGCGCTGCGCACCACAGAGATCGTCCCAATACGATGCCTGGGTGTGGTCTGTTCTGGAAAACGAGGGGAAGCTCCGATGTGCCACGATCCATTGTTCAGCAATGGCACCACTGACTGAACTGATTCCGCCGCTTGCGGACGGGCTCGTCGTCACCATCGAGTTGACGCTGGGGGCGGCTGCGATCGCGATCGGTGCGGCGTTCGTGGCCGGCGTGGGACGCTTGTCGAGACACCACTGGCTACGCTATCCGGCGATTGCCTACATCGAAATCTTCCGCGGCACATCGGCGCTGGTGCAGCTTTTCTGGTTCTACTTCGTGCTGCCGTTGTTCGGACTCAATCTGAGTGCGATGGTCGCCGGCATGCTGGCGTTGGGTCTGAACACCGGCGCTTACGGTGCGGAAGTCGTGCGCGGCGCGATTCAGGCGGTGCCGCGCGGGCAGCGCGAGGCGGCGGTCGCGCTCAACATGACGCGGGCACAGACGTTGATGCGGATCATCGTGCCGCAGGCGGTGATTGCGATGCTGCCGCCGGCCGGCAATCTGCTGATCGAGCTGCTGAAGAACACGTCGCTGGTGTCGCTGATCGCGATCGCGGAATTGACGTTCCGCGCGCAGGCGCTGCGCGCGGCGACGCTGCAGACCGGCGAGATCTTCGCGCTGATCCTGATTCTGTACTTTGCGATGTCGCTGATGATCATGGGAACGGTGCGCTGGCTGGAAGGCCGCCTCGCGCGCGGACTGGACCACGGGCGGGTGCGATGATTTTCGACTGGGCATTCGCGTGGCACATCCTGCCGCAACTGGTGAAGGCGCTGCGGATCACGATCGCCGCTACCGTCTGCGGCACGCTGATCGCGATGATTCTGGGGTTGGCACTGGCGGCGGCGCGCCGCGCGCGCAGCCGCTGGCTGGCGTGGCCGGTCGCAGGGTTCGTCGAGTTCATCCGCGGCACGCCGCTGCTGGTGCAGATGTACGTGCTGTTTTATGTGCTGCCGGAAGCCGGCGTCGTGCTGGCGCCGTTTGTCGCCGGCGTGATTGCACTGGGTCTGCACTACAGCACTTATACGTCGGAGGTTTATCGCGCCGGCATCGAGGGCATTCCGCGCGGACAATGGGACGCTGCCGCGGCGCTCAATTTCAACCGCTGGCAGACTTTCCGTCACATCATCGTGCCGCAGGCGATCCCGCCGGTGGTGCCGGCGCTCGGTAATTACATTGTCTCGATGTTCAAGGACACGCCACTGCTGTCTGCGATCACCGTGCTCGAAGTGCTGCAACAGGCCAAGCTGATCGGTGCCCAGACTTTTCGCTACATCGAGCCGCTGACGCTGGTCGGCGCGCTGTTCCTGGTGCTGAGCCTGATTTCAGCCGCCGGCATTCGCGTCGTCGAACACAGACTGGCGCGTGGCAAGATGTAAAACGTGAACATCGCATGCTGTTACGCCTCACCCCTCACACCTCACGAAATAGAATGGAAACGATCGTCAAATTAAGCAAGGTGGAAAAATCATACGGCGCGCTTCCGGTGCTGCGCGGCATTGACCTCGAAATCGGCCGCGGCGAAGTGGTGAGCGTGATCGGGCCGAGCGGATCGGGAAAGTCCACGCTGCTGCGGCTGCTGATGACGTTGGACCGGCCCGATGCCGGCCTTGTCGAAATCGATGGCGAACCGCTGTGGACCGAGGCGGATCAGGACGGGCGCATTGCCGATCGCGCGCGGCTGCGGCGTATCCGCGGCAAGATCGGCATGGTGTTCCAGCATTTCAACCTGTTCCCGCACATGAACGTGCTGCGCAATGTAACCGAAGCGCCGCTGCGGGTACTGAAAGTGCCGGCGGCGGAAGCCGACGCGCGCGCGCGCGAATACCTGGAGATGGTCGGGCTCGCCGACAAGGTCGACGCGTGGCCGGCGCAGCTTTCCGGCGGTCAGAAGCAGCGTGTCGCGATCGCCCGTGCGCTGGCGATGCGGCCGGCGATCATGCTGTTCGACGAAATCACTTCAGCGCTCGATCCGGAGCTGGTCGGCGGCATCCTCGAACTGCTGCGTGAATTGTCACGGGCGCGCTCGATGACGATGATCATCGTTACGCACCAGATGCGTTTCGCCGAAGAGTGCTCCGATCGCGTGCTGTTCTTCGATCAGGGCGTGATTCTGGAAGAGGGGCCGCCCAAAATCATTTTTCACGAGCCGCGCGAAGAACGCACCAAGGAATTTCTCAAGTCCATTCTGGAAGCCGGCGCCTGATTGAGTGCCGGCTTTTCTGCACCGGGATGGTGCGCGTGGCATCCGTATGCCCGAAAGCGGTGCGCCGAAGGTTCCGGCGATTCTGTTGCCCGACCTGAAAATGAAGCTTTATTAAGCACTTGACGTTCTGGAATGCATTTTGCGCATGCGTATTCCAAAAATAAGGAGATGCTATGCACAATCTGCAGGCCAGCAGTGACGTATTGTTCCTTCTGCTGGGCGCCATCATGGTGCTCGCAATGCATGCCGGGTTCGCCTTTCTCGAACTGGGAACGGTACGCCGGAAGAACCAGATCAACGCGCTGGTCAAGATTCTCGGCGATTTCGCGGTTTCGACCGTCACCTATTTCTTCATCGGCTACAGCGTCGCGTACGGCATCGATTTCTTCACCGGTGCGCAGACACTGGCGGCGGACAACGGCTACGGGCTGGTGCGGTTTTTCTTTCTGCTGACGTTTGCCGCGGCGGTGCCGGCAATCATCTCCGGCGGCATTGCCGAGCGCGCGCGCTTCAATCCGCAGCTTGCGGCCACCTTCCTGCTGGTGGGATTCGTTTATCCGTTTTTCGAAGGGATCGCCTGGAATGACCGCTTCGGCATACAGGCATGGTTCGCCATTGCGTTCGGCGCAAAATTCCACGATTTCGCCGGCTCCGTTGTGGTGCACGCGATGGGGGGCTGGATCGCGCTGGCGGCAGTGCTGCTGATGGGGCCGCGGCGCGGCCGCTACACGAAAGGCGGTGTGGTTGCGCATCCACCGTCCAGCATTCCGTTTCTCGCGCTCGGCGCGTGGGTGCTGTCGGTCGGCTGGTTCGGATTCAACGTCATGTCGGCGCAGACCATCAATCACATCGATGGACTGGTTGCGATCAATTCGCTGATGGCGATGGCAGGCGGCACGCTGGGCGGTCTCGTTGCCGGCCGCAACGATCCGGGTTTCGCGCACAACGGACCGCTCGCCGGGCTGGTTGCGATCTGCGCCGGCTCCGATGTGATGCATCCGATCGGGGCGCTCGTCACCGGCGCGATTGCCGGGGCGCTGTTCGTCTACATGTTCACGCTGACGCAGAACCGGCTGCGCATCGACGACGTGCTCGGCGTATGGCCGCTGCATGGCTTGTGCGGCGCGTGGGGCGGCATCGCCGCCGGAATCTTCGGTCAGAAATTTCTCGGCGGAGTCGGCGGCGTGTCGTTTCTGTCGCAGTTGTGCGGCACGCTGCTGGGGATCGTGGTGGCGCTGATTGGAGGCGCGCTG
>DASSON010000087.1:0-12879 GCA_035700525.1 Burkholderiales bacterium | reverse complement strand
TTCAGCACCTGCGGCCGGTTGAACGTGATCGTGCCAATTCCGGATTCGGCGTCGATGCCGGTCACGACCTTGTCACTCATGCACTTCTCCTTGCCGCGGAATCCTGCCCGTCTTCTTCCTTTTTCGCGGCCATCTCCGCACTGCCGAAATCCGGCGGAAAGTCATCAACCATGATCACTTGGCGACGCAACGCATAGGCGGTCTGCAGCGTTTCGTTTTCTTCTTTCGTGATGATGTCCTTCGCCGCCGCGTCGTCCGCCATCTCGCGCAGCGAATGCCCGGATATGGTCTCCGCCTTGTGAGCGGCACGCAGCTTCGCCTCCACCGGTTCTGCGGCGAGCACCGCGCGCAACGCGGTCTCGAGTTCGGCCAGCGGCTCGGTACCGTCCGGCGGCAGATACATGCCGGCGGTCAGACGGTCGCGCACCGCCGACGGCTCGATCAGCAATTGCGCGACCTCGTGCCCGAGGCGGTCGGACGGACCGTGGAACGCACGCCCCAGCGGGAACATCAGTCCGCGCATCAGCCACGCCAGCGGCCGGTTCGGGAAATTCGCGAACACGCCGTCGAACGCAGCCTGGATGCGCGCCAGCGCATCCTGCAGCGACCATTCGAGCAGCGGCAGATCGGCGTGGCTGCGGCCCTGATCCTCGTAGCGTTTGAGCGCCGCGGAGCACAGATACAGCTGGCTCAGGATGTCGCCCAGCCGCGCCGACAGCTTCTCGCGCCGTTTCAGCGCGCCACCCAGCACCATCATCGAGACGTCGGTGGCCAGCGCGAACGCCGCCGACGCGCGGGTGAGCTGCCGATAGTAGGGCTGCGTCTCCGGCGCGCCCGGCACGCTGCTGCCGCGGCCGCCGCTGAACCCGAAAAACAGTGCGCGTGCCGCGTTGCTCAGCGTGAACGACACGTGCTCGAACAACACGCGATCGAAATCGTGCAGCGCGGTGTCGTCGTCGCTTTCGCGCGTGGCCGCGATCTCGCGCAGCACGTACGGATGTCCGCGGATCGCGCCCTGGCCGAAGATCATCATCGTGCGCGTCAGGATGTTCGCGCCTTCGACGGTGATCGCGATCGGTGTCGCCTGGTACGGCCGCGCCAGGTAGTTCTTCGGCCCCATGCAGATGCCCTTGCCGCCGTGCACGTCCATCGCGTCGTTGATCACCTGCCGTCCGCGCTCGGTCAGGTGGTACTTGACGATAGCCGAGATCACTGACGGCTTTTCGCCGAGATCGACCGCGCCCGCCGTCATGATGCGCGCCGCGTCCATCATGTAGGTGTTGCCGCCGATGCGCGCCAGCGCTTCCTCGACGCCCTCGAAGCGGCCAACCGGCAGATTGAACTGCACCCGCACCCGCGCATAGGCGCCGGTGGTACGCGCAGCGAGCTTGGCAACGCCGACGCTGTTGGCCGGCAGCGAAATCGAGCGGCCGGCAGCGAGGCAGTTCATCAGCATCGTCCAGCCCTGGCCGGCACGTTCCTGGCCGCCGATCACCCAGTCCAGCGGAATGAACACGTTGTGGCCCCAGTTGGGACCGTTCTGGAACACTGCATTGAGCGGAAAGTGGCGGCGGCCGATACTGATGCCCGGCGTGTCGACCGGAATCAGCGCCAGCGTGATGCCGATGTCTTCATCGTCACCCAGCAGGTGATCGGGATCGCGCAGTTTGAATGCGAGGCCGAGCAGCGTCGCCACCGGTCCCAGCGTGATGTAGCGCTTCTCCCAGTTGAGGCGGATGCCGAGCACTTCCGCACCGTTGAATTCGCCGTGGCACACGACCCCGATGTCCGGAATCGATCCGGCATCCGATCCGGCTTCCGGCCCGGTCAGCGCGAAGCACGGCATTTCGAGTCCGCGCGCCAGCCGTGGCAGGTAATGATTCTTCTGCTCCTCCGTACCATAGTGCAGCAGCAGCTCGGCCGGACCGAGCGAATTCGGCACCATCACCGACACCGCACCGGTGCCGCAACGGGTGGTGAGTTTCATGATCACTTCCGAATGCGCGAGCGCGGAAAAGCCCATGCCGCCGTACGCTTTCGGAATGATCATGCCGAGAAAGCCCCGGTCGCGAATGAACTGCCATGCCTGCTGCGGCAGATCGTAGAGTTCGTGCGTGATGCGCCAGTCGTCGAGCATGCGGCACAGCTCCTCGACCGGGCCGTCGATGAACACGCGCTCGTCGTCGCTGAGCCGCGGACGCGGCACCGCCAGCAGCTTGTTCCAGTCGGGATTGCCGCTGAACAGGTCACCGTCCCACCACACGCTGCCGGCATCGAGCGCCTCCTGCTCGGTCGCCGATACCCGCGGCAGAATGCGGCGGAATGTATCGAGCAGCGGCCGGCTCACGCGCTCCAGCCGGATGCCGGACGGATACAGCAGAACCGCAGCGGCGATGAAAACGATCCACAGAATCAGCAACACAATTGACGGCAGCGCATGGAACAGCGACAGGATGATCAAGCCGACGCCGCCGGCAATCACCCACGCCGGCGCCGCTGCGCGCCGGTACGCGAGTGTCCACAGTACCGCGATAAACAGAATGACCAGGATTGCGCTCATGAATACAGACCTCCTGATGGCGTTGCGCCATGCGCAAAGCGCAATGATTGCAGCGTAGTTTACATCGTTATGCTGCGCGCGTGTTGCATGCGCGGTTAGGCTGCGTTCGTCTGCAACGAATCGTCACGGCAGTGCCGTGACCGTCGCGCCACCCGCAGCGTTCAGAACGACGCTTCATCGGCGGCCAGCACGCTGTTGGCACCGTGCATCACCACATGCGCATGCGCCGCCGCGCGCGGCAATATGTGATCGGCATAAAAGCGTGCGCTGAGCATTTTGGCGCTCAAGAAATCATCATCGCCGGCGCCGGCGTCCGACAGTGCCTGCGCCCGCAGCGCCGCGCGCGCCATCTGCCAGCCGCCGGCAACGCAGCCGAACAACTTGAGATACGGCACCGACGCCGCGGCGGTCGCCTGCGGATCGCGCGCGTGCGTGTCGACCACCCAATCGGTCGCCGCGCGCAACGCGTCAATGCCATTGCTGAACGTGGCACGGATCGCCGCGAACTCGGGCTGCGGTCGCGCGACGAGTTCGTCGACCACAGCGTCCATTTCGGCAATCACCGCGTACGCGGCGGCCCCTTTCTCCAGCGCCAGCTTGCGGCCGATCAGGTCGCCGGCCTGGATGCCGGTCGTGCCTTCGTAAATGGTCGTGATGCGCGCGTCGCGCAGAAACTGCGCGGCACCGGTTTCCTCGATGAAGCCCATGCCGCCATGCACCTGGATGCCGGTCGATGCGATTTCCACGCACTGCTCGGTGCACCAGCCCTTGACCACCGGCGTCAGCAGGTCAACGCGCGCCTGGTGGCGCCGGCGTTCGCCGGCATCCGGATGATGCCGCGCCAGGTCCAGCGCCGCGGCAGCGACGTACGCAAGCGCGCGCATCGCTTCGGTGCGCGCCTTCATGCTCATCAGCATGCGCCGCACGTCCGGATGGTGAATGATGGTGACACGATCGCCGCTTCGCTGTCCGATCGCGCGCCCCTGCACTCGCGTCTTCGCGTATTCCAGCGCGTGCTGGTAGGCACGCTCGGCAAGCGCCACGCCCTCCACGCCGACACCGAGCCGCGCCTGGTTCATCATCGTGAACATGTATTCGAGACCGCGGTTCTCCTCGCCAACCCGGTAACCGATCGCGCCTTCGTTGTCGCCATAAGCGAGCACCGCCGTCGGACTGGCGTGAATGCCGAGCTTGTGTTCGATCGACACGCATTTCACGTCGTTGCGCGCACCGCGGCTGCCGTCGTCAGTGACCAGGTACTTCGGCACGATGAACAGCGAAATGCCCTTCACACCTTCGGGTGCGTGTGGCGTGCGCGCAAGCACGAGATGGACGATGTTCTCCGCCATGTCGTGCTCGCCCCAGGTGATGAAAATCTTGGTGCCGTGGATGCGATAGTGATCGCCTTCAGGCTCCGCGCGCGTGCGCACCGCCGACAGGTCCGACCCCGCCTGCGGCTCGGTCAGGTTCATCGTGCCGGTCCATTCGCCGGATGTCAGCTTCGGCAGCCAGGTGCGCTGCTGCTGTGGCGTGCCGTGAATGCGCAGCGCTTCCAGTACGCCGCTGGTCAGCATCGGACACAGGCAGAATGCCATGTTGGCGCTGTTCCACATTTCATGCACCGCCATGGCAACGACGTGCGGCAATCCCTGTCCGCCGAATTCCGGCTGGCCCGCGAGTCCGTTCCAGCCGCCGTCGACGAACTGCCGGTAGGCCTGCGCAAAACCATCGGGCACAGCGACGTCGCCGTCAACGAAACGCGCGCCCTGGCGATCGCCCGTCACGTTCAGCGGATCCAGTACTTCAGCCGCAAACTTCCCCGCTTCTTCGAATATCGTGGCGAGGAGGCCGGTATTCACTTCGCCGCCGCCCGGCAGCGCCGCAATCGCGTCGAGACCGATCAGTTCCTCGATCACGAAGCGCATGTCCTTTATCGGAGCGGAATAGGTGCTCATCCATTGAATCCCGTGAAAAATTCATCTTCAGCCACGGCCGCGTGTTCCAGCCAATGCAGCACGCGCGCATCGTTGCACACCGCAACATTGAAGCGCATCCACGGCGAGCGCTCAAGACCGGGACGAAACACGGTACCCGGTGCCAGCATGAATCCGTGCTGTGCCGCATGCTGCGCAAACGTCAGCGAATCGCCGATCGGCGGCAATCGCCCCCACGCGAACATGCCGTCGTTCGGTTCGACGAACAACTCGATTCCGATGCGGCGGAATTCGCCGATCACATTCGCACGTGCCGCACCGAGCCGCTCGCGCAGCCGCGCCAGATACTTGCGGTAATGACCATCGACCAGCATCAGATAGACCAGCCGTTCGGCAAACTGCGAACTGGTGACGCTGGTCAGCATCTTGACTTCGACCAGTTCGTGCGCGAGCTGCTGCCCGCAGGCGATGAAGCCGACGCGCAAACTGCCGGACAACGTCTTCGAGAAACTGCGCGCATAGATGACACGCTCGAGCCGGTCGAGCGCGGCCAGCCGCGGCGTCGGCATGCTTTGCAGATCACAGAAGACGTCGTCTTCGACGATGATGAAGTCATGCTGGCCGGCAGCGCGCAGCACGCGGAACGCGACGTGCGGGCTCATCGCGCTGCCGGTCGGGTTCTGCATCACCGACTGCGTGAAATACAGTTTCGGCCGATGCACGGCTGCCAGCCGTTCCAGCCTCTCGACGTCCGGTCCGTCCGCACGGCGCGGCACCCCGATCATGCGCGCGCCGTACAAGCGCAGGTTGCCGAACAGATTGTAATAGCCGGGATCATCGACCAGCACCGCGTCGCCCGGCTTCAGCAGGCGGCGGATCACCAGTTCCAGCGCGCCGCTGGTGCCGTGCGTGAGCACGATCTGCGACGCCCGCGCCGGAATGTCGAGTTCACCCAGCAGCACCGCGAGATGTTCACGCAGCGGCAGATAGCCGGACGGATTGCCGTATTCGAGCAGATGCGGCCCATTGCGGCGCGTCAGTACGTTCAGGCTCTGCCGGATCCCGGCTTCATCCAGCCACTCGTTCGGCAGCCACGGCCCACCCGCAAGAATGGTGTCGCGACCGGCTTCGAGCAGGCGGCGGATCAGCCACCCCAGGTCGTCGTTGTGCCGGACCTCCGGCGCCGCGACCGCCGCCGCACCGCCGGCACGCGGCGGCGCCGTATAGAACCCGGCACCGCGCCGCGCCCGCAGGTAACCCATCGCAACCAGCCGGTCATAAGCTTCGACCACGGTGAAGCGGCTGATGTGGTACGAACGGGCAAAATTGCGGATCGACGGCAGCCGCGTGCTCGGAGGCAGGTGCCGGTCATCGATCTGATTGCGGATGCCCGCGACTATCTGCTCCACCAGCGGACGGCGGTCGTTCGAATTGATCGTCAGCGGCAGCATGAAGCGCCTCCTCGTCGCCAACTGGCCCGTAAATCCGGCCGGTACAGTCGTGCCGTACGACGCACGAATTGTCCATGTTGCGGACTGCAAGTGTTCGGCATCGTTTCGGCGATGTCAATCGGCGCATGCCGGGCGGGTGACCCGGCACGACAGCGTGATACCAGAGGAGACCATGATGAATCAATGGCATCTGGCGGGAACCTATTTCGAGACCTGCAACTGTGAAGCCGCATGTCCATGCGTGTTTCTCAGTCCGCCGACCGAAGGCGACTGTACTGTACTGATAGCGTGGCACATCAGCCGCGGAAAGTTCGACGATGTCGCGCTCGACGGACTGAACGTCGCACTGGCGGTGCACGCGCCGGGAACGATGGTGGCGACAAAATGGAAGGCGGCAGTCTACGTCGACGACCAGACGAGCGATGCGCAGAAGGACGCGCTGCTGAAAATCTTTTCCGGACAGGCCGGCGGCCATCCCGCCGTACTGGCGTCATTCGTCGGCGAGATGCTGGGCGTCAAAAGCACACCGATGCATTTTCAGGGTGAAGGCAAAACGCGCCGCCTGTCGATCCCGGGCGTGGCCGAAGCCGAGATCGAGGCGCTGGAAGGCCAGAACGGCCAGCCGGTCACGATCACCAATCACCCGCTGTGCGTCGCACCGGGCGAACCGGCGACGGTGGCACGGTCGAAACGGTTGCGCTTCACCGATTACGGGATGGACTGGCAGCTTTCGGGCCGCAACGGCTTGATGTCGGATTTCGCGTACCAGTCGGCGTGACGCGAAAGCGACGCGCGCATGAACATGAAAGCGCTCGGCGCCGCGTTCCGGTCTGGACGTACGCCGCTATGGATCGGCTTGATCACGATCATCATGCTGAGCTGGGTCCAGCTGGTGCGCATGAACACCGGCATGCCGGCAACGCCGGAGATGATGCCGATGGCCGGCCGCCACATGATGACGGCCGGCGGCGGCGGGAACCTGCTGCCGGCGCTCGGGATGTGGAGTGTGATGATGGCGGCGATGATGCTGCCTGGCGAAATGCCGGCGGTATCGGTTTACCTGACGCTGGCAACGCGGCGCCACCCGGCACGGTCGGCGGCGGTGCCGGCTGCATTTTTCGTCACCGGCTACCTCGCCGTGTGGGTTGGCTACGCCACCGTCGCGGCGGCGACGCAATCGATGCTGGCGCCGATTCTGAATGCCGGTGCCGCGCTCAGCACCGCAATGCTGCTGACGGCCGGCGTTTTTCAATTCAGCCGCGCCAAGAACGCCTGCCTCACACGCTGCCGATCGCCGCTGGCATTTTTTCTGGCCGAATGGCGCGACGGCAACGCCGGCGCATTGAAGCTGGGCCTGCGCCACGGCAGTTACTGTGTCGGATGCTGCTGGGCGCTGATGGCACTGATGTTCGTCGCCGGCGCGATGAACCTGCTGTGGATGGGTGTACTGATGATCTTCATCCTCGGCGAAAAACTGGCGCCGCCAGCATGGCGGCTCGGGCATGTCGCCGGCGTAGCGTTTCTGCTGGGCGCAGCCGCCACGGCAGCAAGGTTCATCGGCTGAAAGCCGCGATTCGTGGTCGGGCCACGATGACCCGAACGCGGGCTTGCCGGACACGGGCACCGTTTCGCGGAAATGGTATGCGGCAAGTCCTGCTATTCGCTGAAATCCGTTCCGGACCATCCCCAACAAATCGCTTGAACCCCGTGGACGCCGGGCGTAACATCGGCAACGAATGGGATGCCGGTTGCCCGCCTTGAATCCGGCAAAGGAATCCGCCGAAAAATCAGTACACCCCGCAGAGGGCGCGTGATGGCTTCGATTCCTGTTGGGAGGTCAGGCACCCATTGAGGAGAGCAGTCTGAAACCAGCCGGAGCAGGCGAAGTGTCCGCGAGCGCGCTGCATCTCGATGAGAATCCGCTGGAGGAGCGTGCGCGGGAGCGCATCTCCGACCTCGACCTCGCGGAACAGAACAGAATACTCCGGCAGAACAACCGCAGCCTCACGGCTGAGCTCGAAGCAGTCCGCCACTTGCAGCAGGTCAGCACCCTGCTGATCGAACCTGACGAAAGCCGGATACTGTACGACAGCATTATCGATGCGGCGACAACGGCGCTGTGCGCGGATTTCGCCAGCATGCAATTGCTCGATCCCGATCACGGAACCGGTGGTGCGCTGAAACTGCTGTGCCACCGCGGATTCAGTGTGGAAGCTGCGCGCTTCTGGGAATGGGTGAGTCCGGCGTCGTGGAGCGCGTGCGGCATGGCGCTGCGCACCGGCCGGAAAGTGGCAATCACGGACGTGCGGACCTGCGATTTCATGGCCGGCTCTTCCGATCTGGAGACCTGCATCAACGCGGGCATCCGCGCCGTGCAAACCACACCGCTGCTGTCGCGCTCCGGTGTTCTGCTCGGGATGCTGTCCACGCACTGGCGCACGCCGCATGATCTGACCGCGGCGGAATCGCGCTTCCTCGACATCCTGGCGCGTCTGGCGGCCGACCTCATCGAACGTGTACAGACGAAGAACGCACTGCGTGCACGCGAGGAAGATTTTCAGCTTTTCGTCAACAACGTTCGCGAATACGCACTGGTACAGACCGGCGCCGACGGGCGCGTCACCAGTTGGAATCCGGGCGCCGAGCGGTTGTTCGGCTACCGGCGTGCAGACGCCATTGGCATCGACTTCACCGCGCTTGCGGCCGTGCATGACGACGCAGCCCCGCCGCCTGTCGCCAATGGCGGTGTTTCCGTCGGAGACGACCCGCTGGAAACCGCCGGCTGGATGGCACGCAACGACGGCGGCCGTTTCTGGGCGCGCTGGATCACCGAACCGGTATACGACGAAACCGGTTCGATCCGGGGGGCAGCTTGGATCATACGCAACGAAACGGCGCGCCGGCGCACCGAAACCGCGATTCACGAGTCGTTGAACGAAAAAAGCGAATTGCTGAAGGACATTCACCACCGGGTCAAGAACAACCTGCAGATCATCATCAGCCTGATGAATCTGCAAAGCGGAAGAATCGAAGACCGCCGGATGCTGGAACCATTCGACGAAACACGAAATCGCGTGCAGTCGATCGCATCGATTTACGAGCTGCTCTATCGGTCGAATACCTTCGCCGCCGTCGATACTGCCGAATACTCGCGGCTGCTGGTGAGGGATCTCGTCCGCTCGTACCGGATGGAGGAGCGGATCGAAGTGGAAGTAACCGGCAGCGGCATTACCCTCGAGCTCGAACGCGCCGTGCCGTTCGGACTGCTGCTGAACGAGCTGGTGTCGAATGTCTGCAAACATGCTTTTCCCGACCGGGAAGGCGGGAAACTTTTCATCGCCCTGCATGGTGAAGACGGGCGTATCGTGCTGACGGTGACCGATAACGGAACAGGATTGCCGGCAGACTTTGATTACTTTCGCGCCTCCTCGCTGGGTCTGCAACTGGTTCACAGCCTCGCACGGCAGTTGCGGGCTGACATCGAGATCCAGGTGGAGGACGGCACCCGCGTGATCGTGGGCCTGCCACAACGGACAAAGGAAGACAACGCGTGAACCCCGCAGCCAGAATACTGATCGTTGAGGACGAGCACGTCGTCGCGATGGATCTTGAACGAAGTCTCGTGAATCTGGGCTTTGAGGTGATCGGCACCGCCGACCGCGCGGCCGAGGCAGTGCAACTCGCCGGAGAGAAAAATCCGGACATTGTGCTGATGGACATCCGGCTTCCCGGAGCGATGAGCGGCATCGACGCCGCCGAAATGATCCGGCAGCGCTGGCGCATTCCGGTGGTGTTCGCCACCGCCTACGCCGACGACGATACGGTGAACCGGGCGACCGTTGCCGGTCCCTATGGCTACATCACGAAACCGTTTCGCGCGAAGGAGCTGAACGCAACCATTGCCGTTGCGCTCAATCAGCATCGGCTGGCACGGGAAGCCGGCGCCAGCCTGGGATCCCGGATCAAAACACTGACGCAGGAATTCGAGACCGCGCAGCGCGAGTTCAGAAATCTGTCCGATCGTCTGCTGCAGATTCACGATGAAGAGCGGCGGCGCCTGGCGCATGAGTTGCACGGCAGCGCCGGCGAGATCGTCGCGATACTGAATCTGAATCTTGCTGACCTGACGCAGCATGGCGGGCAGGATGAAGCCGGACTCAAGTCGAAAACCGACGAATGCCGGGAACTGATTCAGCAACTGAATCAGAAGCTGCGTGGGGCATCCTGTCTGCTGCATCCGCCGCTGCTGAACGAGCTCGGGCTGCACCCGGCGCTCACCTCGCTCGTTCACAGAACGATGGAGCAGAACGGCCTCGACATCACCCTCAGCGTGTCACAGTCTTTCGGAACACTTCCGCATGACATGGAACTGACGGTGTTCAGGCTGGTGCAGGAATGCCTGGCCAACATCGTTCGTCACTCCGGCAGCAGCACCGCGCAAGTCAGCATCACGCGCCATCCGGCCAGCGTATCGATCGAGGTTCAGGATCAGGGAAGCGGAATAGCGCCGGAAAAACTGGCCGCGATCGAAACGCAGCCATCCAGCGGCGGACTCGGCGCGATGCGCGACCGCGTGCGGCAATTCCGCGGGAAAATGACGATTGCATCCCGTGACGCTGGCACCACGGTATCGGCGCTGCTGTTGGTTCCGGATTCCGTGGTTCCGAATTGACGGCGCGACCACCCCGTCCGCTTCGCGTCCACCCCTCCTCATTCGAGGAGGGGAAAATAAATATAATCGCGGTGCATGCCACACGAATTTCCCCGCCTTATAGAGGCGGGGAGCCTGCGAAGGCAGGCGGGGGCGGTGGGCGGCGCATGGAGAAACCGACCATCTCTTCATCGGCACGAATCGCGTAACCCCACGAAAAGTGGTAGTCGTATTTATTCCACCGCCGCGACCACCCCTTCCACTTCGCTCCCTCCCCTCCTTAAAAACAGGAGGGGAAAACGCACGAGTTACATCACCCCGACGCCCCACCCGACTCACCCCCCGTTCCCGCCGCATTCTTTATCGCCCGCACTTCGGCGAACGCGGCATCGACATCACGCTGCTGAAACGGCTTCTGCAGCAGCGGCCGGTCATCATACGGAGGCCGCAGGCTGTCGCGGCCATAACCGGTGGCAAAAATGAACGGGATACTGCGTGCGGCGAGTGCGTCGGCGACCGGATAGACGTCGTGTCCGTTGAGATTGACGTCGAGAATGGCGGCGTCAAGTGTTTCATGCTGCGCCATCTCGATCGCCTTGTCGACCCGCGCGACCGGACCGACCACCTTGCAGCCGAGTTCGCCGAGGATATCCTCAAGCAGCATCGCAACCACGCTCTCGTCCTCGACCAGCAGCACGCGCAATCCAGCAGGAAATGTGTCCGGCTGCCCGTTAGCGGACATTAGTCACCGTCCCCCCCCCCCCCCGCGGGGCAGGCATTTCAATCACGCAGACCACGCCCGACGGCTCGAATTCGAGCCGCGCATGGCCGTTCAGTTCCAGCGCCAGGCCGCGCTCGATCAGTCTCGATCCGAACCCCCTGCGGTTGGGCGGCTGCACCGGCGGCCCGCCGCTTTCCATCCATTTCATCTGCAGCGCTTCGGGCGACGCTCCGTCAATGTTCCAGCTCACGGCTATGCGGCCCGACTCATTCGACAACGCGCCATACTTCGCCGCATTGGTCGCGAGCTCATGAAAGGCCATCGCCAGCGCGACCGCGGCTTTCGGCGGCAGCTTCACATCGGGACCTTCGATTGCGATACGCGCATGATCGTTCGAACGATACGGATCCAGCTCCGCGAGCAGCAGCTCGCGCAGCGCCGCGCCGTCCCAACTGTCGCGCGTGAGCAGATCGTGCACCTTCGACAGCGCGACCAGCCGCGACTCGAACACTTCGCGGAAACGCGGGTCCACGTCGACGCCCTGCATTGATTGCGCGGCAATCGACTGCACCGTTGCCAGCGTGTTCTTCACGCGATGATTCAGCTCGTCCACCATCAGCGTCCGGAGTGCTTCGGCGCGGCGACGTTCGGTGATGTCGCGCGCAACCTTCGACGCGCCGATGATACGGCCGCCGGCATCCCTGATCGGCGATATGGTCAGCGAGATATCGATCGAACTTCCATCCTTGCGCCGCCGTACGGTTTCAAAGTGCTCGATGCGCTCGCCGCGGCGAAGGCGTGCCAGTATCTCGTCTTCTTCTTCGGGTCGATCCGGAGGCACCAGCATCCTGATCGACTGGCCGACCGCTTCTTCGACGGTGTAGCCGAAAAGCTCTTCCGCTCCCCTGTTCCAAGTCTGGATGACGCCGTCGAGATCCTTGCTGACGATTGCATCAGCGGACGATTCCACGATCGCGGCGAGCCTTGCGCTGTCGTTGTTGCGGCGTTTGCTTTCGGTAACGTCATGGGCCATATTCGATGCACCGATGATGTGGCCGTCGCTGTTCCGGATGGGCGACACGGTGAGTGCTATATCGATCAGGCTTCCGCCCTTGCCCCGGCGAATGGTTTCATAGTTTTCGATACGTTCGCCTTGCCGAATGCGCCCCATCATCTCGTTTTCTTCTTCGGCGTGTTCCAGGATCGAGATTGTCTTGCCGATGACTTCGTCCGCCGTATAGCCGAAAAGCTGCTCCGCGCCCTTGTTCCAGCTTGTAATGGTGCCCTGGAGGTTCTTGCCGACGATTGCATCGCTGGAGGAATCCACGATCGCGGCGAGCATTGCACGCTCGCTTTCGCGACGTTTGCGCTCGCTGATGTCGACAAAGGTCACCACCACGCCGTCGATCATGTCGTCGATGGTGCGGTAGGGCCGGATGCGCATCAGAAAGGCCGTGTCGCCGACGATACCGGTAACCTCGTGCTCGATGACCGTCAACGTGCGCAGCACCTTTTTCACGTCGCGCCGCAGGTCATCGTAAACCAGGCGCGTGACGATTTCG
>DASSON010000086.1:0-6322 GCA_035700525.1 Burkholderiales bacterium | reverse complement strand
ACACCTTTTCAGGCGCGTAGCTCAGCTGGTTAGAGCATCACCTTGACATGGTGGGGGTCGTTGGTTCGAGTCCAATCGCGCCTACCACGGTTTTTCCGTAGTAGTGCACAAGTGCGGCCGCGCCGCACTTTTATTTTGCAGTGCTGGAACTGAAATGCCTGTCATTCGTTTGCCGGACGGATCGGAACGCAGTTTCGATCATCCGGTCACCGTTGCCGACGTTGCGCAAAGCATCGGCGCCGGCTTGGCGCGCGCGGCGCTCGCCGGGCGGGTGAACGGCAAGCTGGTCGACACGTCGTATCCGGTCACTTCGGACAGCGACGTCGCGATCGTCACCGAGCGTGACGCGGACGGTGTGGAAATCATCCGTCATTCGACCGCCCATCTGCTGGCGCATGCGGTGAAGGAACTGTACCCGGACGTCCAGGTGACGATCGGGCCGGTGATCGAAGACGGCTTCTACTACGATTTTTCGCGCAAGCAGCCGTTCACGCCGGAAGATCTGGCGGCGATCGAAAAGCGCATGGCGGAGATCGCACGCCGCGACCTGCCGGTGAAGCGCGAAGTGATGGCGCGCGACGACGCCGTCGCCTACTTCAACGGGCTGGGCGAGCATTACAAGGCAGAAATCATCGCGTCGATTCCAGCCGACCAGGAAATTTCACTCTACCGCCAGGACAATTTCGTCGATCTGTGCCGCGGGCCGCACGTGCCGTCCACCGGCAGACTGAAAGTGTTCAAGCTCCTCAGCGTGGCCGGCGCCTACTGGCGCGGCGATTCCCGCAACGAAATGCTGCAGCGAATCTACGGTACAGCGTGGACGAAAAAAGACGAGCAGGACGCTTATCTGCACCGCCTTGCGGAAGCGGAAAAGCGTGATCACCGCAAGCTCGGCAAGCAGCTCGATCTGTTTCATCTGCAGGACGAAGCGCCGGGCATGGTGTTCTGGCATCCGCATGGCTGGGTGATCTGGCAGCAGATCGAACAGTATCTGCGCGGCGTGCTGACCGCGCACGGCTACCAGGAGGTGCGCACGCCGCTGGTGATGGACCGCTCGCTGTGGGAGCGTTCCGGACACTGGGCGAACTTTCGCGAAAACATGTTCACCACCGAATCGGAGAAGCGCGACTACGCGATCAAGCCGATGAACTGCCCGGGCCACGTGCAGATATTCAACCAGGGCATCAAGAGTTATCGCGACCTGCCGCTGCGGCTGGCGGAGTTCGGTTCCTGTCATCGCAACGAGCCGTCGGGCGCGTTGCACGGCCTGATGCGGGTGCGCGGTTTCGTGCAGGACGATGCGCACATTTTCTGCACCGAAGCGCAGATTGAAGCCGAGGTGGTGGCGTTCATCGATCTGCTGCGACGGGTGTATGCCGACTTCGGTTTCAACGACATACTGATCAAGTTCTCGACGCGTCCGGAGAAGCGGGTCGGTTCCGACGAGCAGTGGGACAGGGCCGAGGCGGCACTCGAGACAGCACTGCGCAGCAAGGCGCCGGACTACGAATTGCAGCCGGGCGAGGGCGCGTTCTATGGTCCGAAAATCGAATTTGCGCTGAAAGACAGTCTGAGCCGGGTATGGCAGTGCGGGACGATGCAGCTCGATTTCTCGATGCCGGGGCGACTGGACGCGGAATACGTCGCCGAGGACAACACGCGCCAGGTACCGGTGATGCTGCACCGGGCGATTCTGGGTTCGATGGAGCGCTTCATCGGCATTCTGATCGAGCATTATGCCGGTGCGATGCCGTTATGGCTGGCGCCGGTGCAGGCGGTCGTGCTCAACATCTCGGAGCACCAGAGGGCGTACGCCGAAAACGTGTGTGAAACGCTGCTGAATGCCGGATTGCGCGCCGAAGCCGACTTGAGAAATGAGAAAATAACCTATAAAATTCGAGAACATAGTTTGCAGAAGCTGCCCTACCAGTTAATTGTGGGCGACAAGGAAGTGGCCGCTTCAAAGGTGGCTGTACGCACTCGCAAAGGCGAAGATCTGGGTCAGATGGCGGTCGCTGATTTCATTGCGCGACTCGCTGCCGAGATCGCCGCGCGCAGTGCCGCAGCCGGCGTTTAGATACCCAGGAGGGCAGGTTATAGCACAGGAAAGAGAACCTCGAATCAACGGTGAGATCACCGCGCCAGAGGTTCGTTTAATTGGTGCCCAAGGAGAGCAAGTCGGAATCGTGAGTCTGGCCGCCGCCAACAAGATGGCGGAAGAGGCCGAGGTGGACTTGGTGGAAATCGCGCCACAGGCGCAGCCGCCGGTATGCCGGATAATGGATTACGGCAAGTTCAAGTACCGGGAAAGCAAGAAGCGGCACGACGCCAAGCTCAAGCAGAAGCAGGTCGTCATCAAGGAAGTCAAATTCAGGCCCCGGACTGACGCCGGCGATTATCAAATCAAGCTGCGAAACCTGACACGCTTTCTCGAAGATGGTGATAAGTGCAAAGTTACATTGCGTTTTCGCGGACGCGAAATGGCACACCAGGAATTTGGCCTGCGTCTGTTGGAACGCGTCCGGAATGATCTCGAGCCGTACGGCACCGTAGAGCAGTTTCCGAAAATGGAAGGGCGGCAGATGGTAATGATGCTGGCGCCCAAAAAAGTGGTGAGCGCGAAGGCCGAGCAGCATGCGGAGCCGCGGAAAGTGAAGCAGGAAACCGCGCAGCCGGCGGTTGCTGCCGCCAAGAAGTAAGCAGCAAAAGAAGTAGTGGTCCGGGTCATTGAAGTCCTCTTTCCGGAGGCACCCGGCGCTAAGCTAAAACAGGAGTTGACATGCCGAAGCTGAAAACCAAGAGCGGCGCTGCCAAGCGTTTCAAGAAGCTGGGCGGCGGCGGATTCAAGCGCAGTCATGCGTTCAAGCGCCACATCCTCACGAAAAAGACGACCAAGCGCAAGCGTCAGTTGCGTGGTACGTCGATGATCCATTCCAGTGATCAGCGGGCGCTGCGCGCCATGCTGCCGTAAGGAGAGCTGCCATGCCAAGAGCCAAACGAGGCGTCGTCGCGCATGCCAGCCACAAGCGCGTGCTGGCACGTGCCAAGGGATTCCGTGGCCGCCGCAACAACGTGTTCCGTGTTGCCAACGAAGCGGTGATGCGGGCGGGGCAGTACGCGTATCGTGACCGCCGTAACCGCAAGCGTGTGTTTCGCGCATTGTGGGTCGCACGCATCAATGCCGCTGCGCGCGAACATGGGCTGACCTACAGTGTGTTCATGAACGGCCTGAAAAAAGCGGCGATTGCAGTCGACCGCAAGGTGCTGGCCGATCTCGCCGTGCTCGACAAGCCGGCGTTTGCGAAATTCGTGGAACAGGCCAGGGCAAGCCTGAACGCCTGACACACATGACGCCGGAAAGGAGGCTCATGCAGCCTCCTTTTTTTTCCTGTCGCGATCCCCGTTGATGCAGAACCTGGATGCCATAGTTGATGAAGCGCTCGCGGTCTTTGCCAAGGTCGATGACACCGCACAACTGGAGCAGACCAAGGCACGCTACCTCGGCAAGACCGGCGCACTGACCGAACTGCTGAAGGGGCTCGGCAAGCTGCCGGCGACGGAACGTCCCGCGGCCGGCAGCCGCATCAACGCGGCAAAGGAAAAGCTCGAAGCGGCGCTGTCGCAACAGCGGGCGCATATTCAGGAAGGCATGCTGGAGGCGCGCCTGCGG
Organism: Burkholderiales bacterium; assembly: GCA_035700525.1. Taxonomy (GTDB): domain Bacteria; phylum Pseudomonadota; class Gammaproteobacteria; order Burkholderiales; family JBDZVW01; genus JBDZVW01. The sequence goes on along the minus strand of DASSON010000086.1, from coordinate 2,652 downwards.
CAGGAAGCGCTGGACGTCACGCTGCCGGGTCGTGGCACCGGCGTCGGCGGACTGCATCCGGTGACGCGCACACTGCAGCGTATCGAGGAACTGTTCCGCTCACTCGGATTTGCCGTTGCCGACGGACCGGAAATCGAGACCGATTACTACAATTTCACCGCGCTCAACCAGCCCGAAAACCATCCGGCACGCTCGATGCACGACACGTTCTATCTGGACGATGGCAAGCATCTGCTGCGCACCCATACTTCGCCGATCCAGATTCGTTACATGGAGCGGCATCGTCCGCCGATCAAGATCATTGCACCGGGCCGTGTCTACCGCGTCGATTCCGATGCGACGCATTCGCCGATGTTCCATCAGATCGAAGGATTGTGGGTCGACGAACAGGTGAGCTTCGCGAACCTGAAGGGCGTGCTGATCGACTTCCTGCGCCGTTTTTTCGAGCGTGAGGACCTGGCGGTGCGCTTCCGGCCGTCGTTTTTTCCGTTCACTGAACCGTCGGCCGAAGTCGACATGAGCTTCGGCGACGGCTGGCTCGAAATCGGCGGTTGCGGCATGGTGCATCCTAACGTGCTGAAGAACGTCGGTATCGACAGCGAACGGTACCAAGGCTTCGCGTTCGGGCTGGGGCCGGACCGTCTGACGATGCTGCGCTACGGCGTGAATGACCTGCGGCTGTTCTTCGAGAACGATTTGAGGTTTTTAAGGCAGTTTAACTGAACCGTCAGAATGAAATTCTCCGAACACTGGCTGCGCACTTTCGTTGATCCGCCGCTGACGAGCGGGCAGCTGGCGGACGCGCTGACGATGGCGGGCCTCGAAGTCGAGGCGGTGGAAGCGGCGGCGGCCGAATTCGACGGCGTGGTGGTCGGAGAGGTACTGACCGTTGAGCCGCATCCGAATGCCGACCGGCTTCATGTATGCAAGGTAAACGTTGGAGCAGCGGCGCCGCTGGATATCGTCTGTGGAGCGCCGAACGTAAAGCCGGGCATCAGGGTGCCGGCGGCGCTGGTCGGTGCGCATTTGCCGCAAGCCGTCATCCGTCCGGTCAAGATGCGCGGCGTGGAATCCAACGGCATGTTGTGTTCGGCACGCGAACTCGGCTTGAGCGACGATCACGGCGGGCTGCTGGTGCTGGCCCCGGACGCGCCGGCTGGCGCCGATATCCGTCGGCATCTCGATCTCGACGACCACATTTTCACGTTGAAGCTGACGCCGAATCGCGGTGACTGTCTGAGCGTTAATGGCATCGCACGGGAGGTGGCGGCGATCACCGGCGCTGCGTTGACTGCCCCTGAAATTCGCCCGGCGCCGCAAACGGCCGAAGACCGGCTCAATGTCGAGGTTGGCGACACGGCCGCCTGCCCGCGTTACTGCGGGCGCGTGGTCAAGGCGGTGAACGCACGCGCCGTGACGCCGCCGTGGATGGTGCAGCGGCTGGAGCGCGGCGGCGTGCGCGCAATCAGTGCGCTGGTCGATATCACGAACTACGTGATGCTGGAACTGGGGCAGCCGTTGCATGCATTCGATCTCGCCGCAATCGACGGTGAAATCCGCGTGCGTTTTGCACGGACCGACGAAACGCTGGCATTGCTCAACGAACAAACCGTTGAACTCACGCCGGACCTGCTGGTGATCGCCGACCGCTCGCGGCCGCTGGCGCTGGGCGGCATCATGGGCGGATCGCCGAGTGCGGTCGGAGACGACACGCAGGACATTTTTCTCGAAAGCGCATTCTTCGCGCCGGACGTGATCAAGGGCAAGTCGCGCGAGCTGGGTTTCGGCAGCGAATCTTCGCATCGCTTCGAGCGCGGCGTCGATTTTGGAGCCACGACACAGGCGCTGGAACGTGCAACGGCGCTGGTGCTGGAAATCTGTGGCGGGCGGGCCGGTCCGCTGACCGAGGCCCGCGGCGAACTGCCGCGGCGTGACCCGGTGACGATGCGGCCTGCCCGAGCGCGGCGGGTGCTGGGCATCGACATCGATGCCGGGCGGGTGGCCGATATTCTGCGGCGGCTGGGATTGCCGTTCGAGCAGAATGAAGAAAATTTCAGCGTAACGCCGCCGAGTTATCGTTTCGATCTCGATATCGAAGAAGATCTGATCGAGGAAGTGGCGCGCATCCATGGCTATGACAATATCCTGGCTGCGGCGCCGCAGGCGGCAGTGACGATGCTGCCAAGCCCCGAAGGCGGCCGTGAAGTAAGCGATTTACGACAGCTGCTGGTACAGCGCGATTACCAGGAAATCGTCAGCTACAGTTTCGTCGACGAACAGTGGGAGCGCGACTTCTGCGACAATGCGGCGCCGGTCGCGCTCAGCAATCCGATCGCGAGCCAGATGAACGTGATGCGCTCGAGCCTTGTCGGCAATCTCGTCAACTGTCTGCAGTTCAACCTGGCGCGCCGGCAGTCACGCGTACGGCTGTTCGAAGTCGGACGCTGCTTCGTGGACCGGGGGGCCGACGGTCAGCCATTGCGCATCGGCGGCATCGCTTTCGGTTCGGCGGCGCCGGAACAGTGGGGCATCAAGCCGCGACCGACGGATTTCTTCGACATGAAGAGCGATGTTGAAGCGCTGTGTTTTCCCGACACGCCGCGCTTTGAGGCGGCAACGCATCCGGCGTTCCACCCCGGCCGTTGCGCGCGC
>DASSON010000085.1:0-6025 GCA_035700525.1 Burkholderiales bacterium | reverse complement strand
GTCTCGCGCGAGTCGACGAGGATGCGCATCGTCTCCTCGGTGGCCATGTCGCGCAGCACGCGTTGCGCGAGGTTGAGGTCCTGGTACACGAGCGCCGGCGCCGGCTGCGCGGACGAGCGTGACGTGAGATCGCGCCACAGCTTCGTGAGGTACTCGATGTCGGCCTGCATCTCGCGCTCGGACGCGGTCTCGGCCATCGTGCGGATGATGAAGCCGCCGCCGTGACCCTCGGGCAGCAGGTGCTGCAGGCGCACGCGGAGCTGCTCGCGCTCGGCCTCGTCCTCGATGCGCTGCGAGATGCCGATGTGCGAGTCCTGCGGCAGGTACACGAGCAGCCGTCCCGCGAGGCTGATCTGCGTGGACAGGCGCGCGCCCTTGGTGCCGATCGGGTCCTTGATGACCTGCACCAGCAGATTCTGGCCTTCGCTCAGCAGCTGCTCGATCGCGCGATCGTCACCACTGTTCTGGCGATGGCCCCAGATGTCGGCCACGTGCAGAAAGGCGGCGCGCTCGCCGCCGATGTCGACAAACGCCGACTGCATGCCCGGCAGCACGCGGATCACGCGCCCCATGTAAACGTTGCCGACCAGGCCGTGCGCGGACGCGCGCTCGATGTGCAGCTCCTGCGTCACGCCGTATTCGAGCACCGCGACGCGCGTTTCCTGCGGCGTCACGTTGATCAGGATTTCTTCGGTCATCGCCGGTCTGCTTGTAATTGTTGGAAGCGGCGGGCACCCGTGCCGGCTACAGTCACGGCACCGCGACCCGGAACGCCCGCAGCAGCTCGGCGGTTTCGAACAGCGGCAATCCCATCACGCCCGAGTAGCTGCCGTTGAGGTTGCGCACGAACAGCGCGCCGCGTCCCTGAATCGCGTAGGCGCCGGCCTTGTCGAGCGGCTCGCGTGTTGCGATGTAGCGCCGGATTTCGTCCTCGGCCAGCTCGCGAAATTCCACCGTCGATTCCGACAGCGCCGTGCGCACGTCGTCCCCGCCCGCCACCGCGACCGCGGTCAATACCTGGTGCTGACGGCCGGACAGCGCCTGCAGCATGTGCGCCGCCTCGTCGGCGTCGGCCGGTTTGCCGAAGATGCGGCCATCGAGCGCAACCGTGGTGTCGGCCGTCAGCACCGGGTACGACGGCAGCATGCGGCGGCCGGTCTGCAGCGTCGCGTTTGCCGCCTTGGCACGGGCGATGCGCTGCACATAATCGCGCGGCGCCTCGTTCGCCAGCGGCGTCTCGTCGACGTCCACGCCGCGCCGCAGGTCCTCGCGCAGCAGCAGTATCTCGAACGAAATGCCGATCTGTTTCAGCAATTCGCGGCGGCGTGGGCTGCGTGACGCAAGATAGACGCGCTGTTGTAACATTTTTTTTAAGGATTGGAGATTCGGGATTAGGGATTAGTGAAGTTGCCGCGGCGCACAGCGCCGGTGAAGTTATCCAAATCCCTAATCCCCAATCCCTAATCCCTATGATATGGATGGTTGCGCAAAATCATCACGGCCCGGTAAAGCTGCTCGGCCAGCAGCACCCGCGCCAGCCCGTGCGGCAGCGTCAGCGCCGACAGCGACAGCAGCATGTCGGCGGAGCGCTTCAGCGCCGGCGCGACACCGTCCGCGCCACCGATGATGAACGCCACGTCGCGCGCGGCTTCCTGCCACCCGGCAACGCGCCGCGCAAGCTGCGCGCTGCCAACCGCTGTTCCCTTTTCATCCAGCACCACGCTCAGGCATCCCGGTGCCATTGCCGCGACGATGCGCTGCTGTTCCAGTTCCAGTATCCGTTGCAGCGGCGGATTCCCGCTGCGCGGAGCCGGCCTGATTTCGACCAGATCAACGCCGGCTTCGCGCGGCATGCGCCGCAAGTACTCGCCACAGCCCTGCGCCACCCACTGCGGCATGCGCTGGCCGACCGCCACAATGGTGAATTTCATGTCGTCAGCGGCGTGCTGCGGCACCACGCCGGCGCGGTGCACCAACCGGCCCCCACAACTCCTCGAGATTGTAGTACTGGCGTATCGCCGGCTGCATCACGTGCACGATCACCGCGCCGAGATCGACCAGAATCCATTCTCCGACCGGCTCTCCTTCGACCCCGTACACCTTGCCGCCCAGCGCCTTGATTTTCTCCTGCACATTGCGGGCGAGCGCCCGGGTCTGGCGCGTCGAATCGGCACTGGCAATGATCACGTGATCGAACAGTGACGCCATGCGTCTGACATCCAGCACCACGATATCGCGCGCCTTGATATCCTCGAGTGCCGCCACCGTTGCCTTCACCAGCCTGTCAGTTCTCATCAACCCCCGGCATACACGCTATTGGCCTGAATATAATCGAGAACCGAGTCGGGAAGCAAATAACGCGGAGTGGCGCCGCCGCGGATGCCGTCACGGATTGCGGTGGCCGAGATGTCGAGCGCCGCGATCGCGTGAGCCAGTATGCGGCCTGCCGGCGCCGCGCGCAGTTCGGCGGGAGCGCTGCACAGACGCTTGCGGTATTCCACGCGCAGCGCCGGCGGCATGCATTCATCCCACGCGGCGTGCTGCGCGCCGGGCCGATGCGCGACCAGGATGTGCGCCAGATCGAACAGCGCTTGCCAGCGATGCCACGTCGGCAGCGCGGCGAATGCGTCGCTGCCCAGCAGCAGACACAGCGGACGCGCCGCGCCCAGCTCGTCGCGCAGCGCCGCCAGCGTATCGATGGTGTAACTCGGCCCGCCGCGTTTCAGTTCGCGATCGTCCACCGCAAACCGCGGATTGCCGGCCACCGCCAGGCGCACCATTTCCAGCCGCTGCGCCGCCGCCGCATACGGTGCCGCGCGGTGTGGCGGCACACCGGCCGGAATGAACAGCACGCTCCCCGCCCCGGCCACATCGGCCAGTTCCTGCGCCAGCCGCAAATGGCCGAAGTGGATCGGATCGAAGGTGCCGCCGAGGATGCAGACGGGCGCTGTCACAGAATGCGTGAGGGGTGGGAAGGGAAGCGTGAGGAGTAAGGTGTGAGGTGTGAGGAGTAAAAGCTGGTGCACCGGCTGCACGTAATCAGGCGCTGATACCACGCCTCACGTTGGCGCTCGCTGTGAAGCATAACCGGGTTTACCGCCGGTTTTAACGCCTCACTCCTCACTCCTCACCCCTCACGCTTCAAAGAACGAGCCGCCGGATGTCGGACAGCACCGCGCTGAGGAACGAAATGAAGCGCGCGCCCTGCGCGCCGTCGATCACGCGGTGATCATAGGACAGCGACAGCGGCAGCATCAGCCGCGGCACGAATTGCTCGTCGCGATAGACCGGCCGGATCACGCTGCGGCCGACGCCGAGGATCGCGACTTCCGGTGCGTTGATGATCGGCGTGAACAATGATCCCCCGATACCCCCCAGACTCGAGATCGAGAAGCAGCCGCCCTGCAGGTCGGTTGGCGTGATCTTGCCGTCGCGCATGCGCGCGCTGACGTCGCCCAGCTCGCGCGCCAGCTCCAGCAGCCCCTTGCGGTCGACATCGCGGATCACCGGCACCACCAGGCCCTGCGGCGTATCGACCGCGACGCCGATATGGAAATACTGCTTCAGGATCAGGTTCTCGCCGTCGGCAGACAGCGATGCATTGAATTCCGGATACTGGCGCAGTGAAACCACCACCGCCTTCATCAGGAAAGCCAGCAGCGTGAAGCGCACGCCTTTCTTTTTCGCCTCTTCGGCTTCACCCTTGCGAAACGCCTCGAGCTCGGTGATGTCGGCTTCATCGTGCTGCGTGATGTGCGGAATGCTGACCCAGTTGCGGTGCAGATTGGCGCCCGACAGCTTGCGGATGCGCGACAGCGGCTTGACCTCGACCGCGCCGAATTTCGTGAAATCCACTTCCGGCAACGGCGGCAGGTCGAACGGCAACCCACCGCCTTTCGCCGCCGGCGCGGCCAGCGCCGACTTCACGAACGCCTGCACGTCCTCGGTGAGAATGCGGTTCTTCGGACCGCTGCCTTTCACCTGCGACAGATCGACGCCGAGCTCGCGCGCAAAGTGCCGCACTGAAGGGCTGGCATGCGCCTTTCGGAAACCCGCTTCATCCACGCTCACCAGCGCCGCGGTCGGACTCGGCTCCTTGTAGGGGGCCAGCTGCGATGGATTGTGGTAATCATTGCTCGGAATCGGCTGCACCGGCTGTTCCGCTTCCGGCTTTTCGGCGACGGCAGCCGCGGTGGTATCCGATTTGCCGGGCGCAGTTTCGGTCCCGCCGGATGGTGCCTTTCCGGTTTTGGCCGGTGCTTCGTTCTTGCCGGGTGCGGCCTCCTCAGGCGCCGGCGCAGCAGCTGATTGCTCCGCTTCCGTAGTGAGCGTGGCAAACACCAGCCCCTCCGAAACCTTGTCGCCGACCTTGACCTTCACTTCCTTCACCACGCCGCTTTCCGGAGACGGCACTTCCATTGTCGCCTTGTCCGACTCCAGCGTGATCAACGAATCCTCCTTGTTCACACTGTCGCCCGGCTTCACCAGCACTTCGATCACCGGAATATCCTTGAAGTCGCCGATGTCGGGGACTTTTACTTCAACGGTCTGGCTCATCCATTACCTCGAAACAGCGAAAGGTGGAATCGTGAATGGTGAGGAGTGAGGCGTAAGGGGTGAGGAGCGAATATTGCAGCGCGCCGCGCGCGCTGGAAACTTTAACTCCTAACTCCTCACACCTCACTCCTCACGCCTTTAAGTCCGTGCCGGATTCGGCTTTTCGGGATCGACGCCGTACTGGGTGATTGCTTCCGTCACCTTGTCGCGCGGTATCGCTTCCTCGTCGGCCAGCGCCTTGAGCGCCGCTACCGCGACGCACTGCCGGTCGATCTCGAAGAAGCGGCGCAACTGCTCGCGGGTGTCGGAGCGCCCGAAGCCGTCGGCACCGAGCGCGATGAAGTGGCGCGCCGACAGATACGGACGAACCTGATCGGCAAATATCTTCATGTAGTCGCTGGCCGCGATCACCGGGCCGGAGCGCTCGCCGAGACAGGTTTCGACGTAGCTGCGCCGCGGCTCTTGTTCCGGGTGCAGCATGTTCCAGCGCGCGGTATCCATGCCGTCGCGCCGCAGCTCGGTAAAGCTGGTGGCGCTCCAGATGTCGGCGGCGACGCCGAAATCCTTCTCCAGCATGTCGGCCGCCGCGATCACTTCACGCAGAATCACGCCGCTGCCGAGCAGCTGCACGCGCGGCGCGTTCTTCCTGCCCTTGCCTTCGCGCAGCAGGTACAGCCCCTTCAGGATGCCCTTTTCGACGCCGTCCGGCATCGGCGGATGTTGATAGTTTTCGTTCATCAGCGTGATGTAGTAATAGACGTCCTCCTGCTCCTGGTACATGCGGCGCATGCCGTCCTGGATGATCGTCGCCAACTCGTAGGCGTAGGTCGGATCGTACGAAATGCAGTTCGGCACGGTCGATGCGAGCACGTGGCTGTGGCCGTCCTCGTGCTGCAGGCCTTCGCCGTTCAGCGTCGTACGTCCGGCCGTGCCGCCCAGCAGAAAACCGCGCGCACGGACGTCGCCGGCCGCCCACGCCAGATCGCCGACGCGTTGAAAACCGAACATCGAGTAATAGATGTAGAACGGAATCATGGCGATCCCGTGCGTGCTGTACGACGTCGCCGCCGCGATCCACGACGACATCGCGCCGGGCTCGTTGATGCCTTCCTGCAGGATCTGGCCCTGCTTGTCTTCCTTGTACCACATCAGCTGGTCGGCATCCTGCGGCCGGTAAAGCTGACCGACGTGCGAGTAAATGCCAAGCTGGCGGAACATGCCTTCCATGCCGAACGTGCGCGATTCGTCCGGAACGATGGGCACCACGTGCTTCGAAATCTTCTTGTCGCGCAGCAGCGTGGTCAGAATGCGCACGAACGACATCGTAGTCGAGACTTCGCGTTCGCCGGTGCCCTTCAGTTGCGCATCGAACGCCGACAGCGGCGGTATTTCGAGCGGCTGCGCGTTGCGCCGGCGGCGCGGAATGCTGCCGCCCATCGCCTTCACGCGTTCCTTCAGGTACTGCATC
>DASSON010000084.1:0-5006 GCA_035700525.1 Burkholderiales bacterium | reverse complement strand
GTCAGTATTGCGCCGATGCCGAGTTCCGAGCCGATCCCCAGCAGCAGCGTGTTGATGCCGGCGGTATCGGCTTCGGTGAGTTCCGTCAGGTTGCCGATGCCCATCATGATTGGAATCTCGGGTGCGCGCCGGCGCAGTTCGGCATAACGCACTAGCGAAGTGGCGAAACCAAAGTGAATCGGCTCCAGCACCGGGTCCGCGAAAAACTTTCTGTTGCGTTGCGCCATGACAGCTGCCGCGCGCAGCAGCGAATCAAGATCGCGCGGCTGCTCCGGAATCAGGATCGGCGTCGCCGCCACCTCATCGGCGATCCATAGCGTTTTCTCGCTCAGGCTCAGCAGGTAGTCGGCGCCGGCGCGTCCGCCGCGCAGCAGGTCATCGGGCTCGAGCGAGTCGACGCTGACCTGTAATCCGTCGGCTTTCAGCGCGCGCACCGCGTCTTCCAGATGCGTGAACGGCGTATCCGGCAGGCAGCCGAGGTCGATCACGTCCGCGCCGTCATCACGGTAGCGCCGCGCGCGCTGCACGATCGCCGCCACGTCGCGCGTCGGCGCGTCGACGATTTCGGCGAAGATCAGCACATCATGGCGCGACAGATCCGGGGCCGCACCCTGGCGTCCGAAATACTGCGGCAGATCTTTCAACTCGTCGGGGCCGCGCACGACCGGCACGCCGTAATGGCGCGACAGCATGTCCAAGTCTCCGCGCACCCGGCCCGGCAGCATGATGCGGCTGGCGCCCTTTGCATCCGGCAGCCGGCGGCGGATCAGATCGGCCGTCATCAGCGCGGCGACGCTGACGCCGATCTGCAGCACTTCATACGTGAATTCGGTCGCCTGCATGCCTTCCAGCACCCGGTGCAGGCTTTTTTCGGCAAGCTTGCCGGTCAGGAACAGAATGTGTTCAGGCATCGTCCGGGGCCGTGGTTGCGCAGCGGGCGATTCAGGCACGGTACCGTTGCGGCGTGGCCGCCTGCGGATGTGATGCAGCGGGTGACGCGCGGTGCCCCCGCTTGTTGCCGTCGCTCATGCGCGTCGCAGCCGCGCCGGCGCCCCGGCGGCCGGCGCGATCACCGCCGGTGCCGGGATGGCCATTGCGGAAGACGTCAACGCGCTATCCGCCATCGCGCGCAGATACCTGCGCCCTGCTGTCCGGCTGCGCGCCTTCTGCCAGCATGCCGGGTCCGGGATGCGGTTCGCGGATGCCGAGGCGCTTCATCTTGCGGTAGAGCGTGTTACGGCTGACCTCCAGCCGGCGCGCGACGTTCGAAATATTCCAGTGGAACCGGTCGAGCTCGCGGATCAGCGCATCGCGTTCGGCGTTTTCGAGCGAATTGAGCGCCGCCGGCGATTGCGCCTGTGCCGGCCGCGACGCGGACGACAGGGTAAGACCCTGCGTCAGCCAGTCCGGGACGTCGTCGAGCGTCAGCGTGCTGCCTTCGCGCAGCGCCAGCATCGTGCGCAGCGTGTGGCGCAACTGGCGGATGTTGCCGGGCCAGTTGTAGCGGTCGAATGCTTCGAGTACCGCATCGTCGATCTCGACCGGCGCATCATCGCGATTTTCCTCGGCGAGAATGAGTGCGACCAGCTGGCGCCGGTCGGTGCGCTCGCGCAGCGGCGGCAGATCGAGAGTCAGTCCGGCGAGCCGGAAATAGAGATCTTCGCGAAATTCGCCGCGCGCGATTTTTTCCTGCAGGTTGCAGTGCGTCGCGCTGACCACCCGCACGTTGACCTTGATCGATTGCTCGCTGCCGAGCGGCACCACTTCGCGCTCTTCCAGCACGCGCAGCAGCCGCGCCTGCAGATGAACCGGCATGTCGCCGATCTCGTCGAGGAACAGCGTGCCGCCGTCGGCCTGGAAAATCTTGCCGCGGCGGCCTTCGCGGTTGGCCCCGGTAAACGCGCCGGAGCGATAGCCGAACAGTTCCGCCTCGATCAGCGTTTCCGGGATAGACGCGCAATTGATCGCGACGAACGGCCGGTGCGCGCGGCTGCTGGATGCGTGCAGCGCCTTCGCGAATACCTCCTTGCCGGTGCCGGTCTCGCCGCAGATCAGGATCGGTACTTCGCGGTTGACGATGCGCCGCGCCCAATGCACGTTGCGCGCCATGGCCGGATCGCCGAGCTCGATCTGGTCGAGCGCGGTCGCGGTGGCCGATGGTGTGCGCTCGCGCGCGCCGCTCGAGGTGCGGGCCGTCGCGCCGGCGTGGGAACGTTCCGGCTGCTGCACGACTGCGAAGAAGCGGCTGCCGCGGCGCGCGTCGAATACCGGCACCGGGTTGAACCAGTGGCGGTTGCACTGTGCCAGCAGCGCCGCGAGCGACGTATTGAACAGGCTGCGGATGTTGAGGTTCTGCAGATCCGCCGGCGATGCGTAGTCGAGATGAAACAGTGCGCCGCGGTTGGCGGCGACCACGTCGCCCTCGGCAGTCAGTGCCACCGCGCCTTCGGACAGCGTGCCGACGAATTCCGGCCGGCTGTGAAAGCGCAGGATGTAATAGCCGCTGAACGCGTTCAGGAACACGCCGTTCTCGATGGTGTGCGCCGACATGTTGACCAGCGCCAGCGTGTGCTGCTGCGCGCGGTGCGATTCCCCGGACGCATCGAGCACCGCGATCGGCTTGCCCTGGTGGTCGAAGATCGGCGCGGCGGAGCAGGTGAGGCAGGTGTTGCGCGCGAGAAAATGTTCGTGATGATGGATGTTGATCGGCCGCTGTTCCAGCAGGCAGGTGCCCATGCCGTTGGTGCCCTGATATTTTTCGGACCAGATCGCCCCCCGCATCAGGCCCGTCCTCGACGCCGCATGGGTGAAGCTGGGATCGCTCAGGAAACTCAGCAGCACGCCGTCGCAGTCGGTCAGCAGCACCGCGTAGTTCGATCCCGCGAGCTGCTGGTAGAGGTTGGTCATTTCGACTTCGGCGACCGACAGCAGGTTGTGGAGCTTTTCCTGGCGCTGCGCGAGATCGTCGTGGTTCGCGACCATCGGCTCGGGATTCGCGTCGGGGTTGATCCCATGGTCGTTGACGCAGCGCAACCAGGAGCGCATTACATGTGCACTGCGTTCCGGATGCTGAAGTGCCGTTCTGCCCTCGATGACCGAATGGACATACCTGGCATGTTCGGCGACCGCATTGGACATGGTGTTTTCCTCCGTCAGAACTGCACGCGGACCGGCGTTTGGCGGACCGGCGGTTTGGCGCCCGATGAATCGGCGATCGGTCTAATGATAATATACCTTGACGGATTTATTTCCACCTCGAATTGAAGGAGGACAGCCATGCGCTATCTCGGATTCGTGCTGATCACCCTCGGCCTGCTGCTGCCGGCATGGGCACGCGCCAACGATTACCCCACCCAGGCAAGGGTCATGTACGTGCTGGAATGCATGCAGGAAAACGGCAACCAGTTCGCGCTGGTCTACAAATGCTCGTGCGCGCTGGACCGGATGGCGAAGGAAATGAATTACGACGACTTCGACGCGGGCCTCACGATATCGCACTATCGTCACATGCCCGGAGACCGAGGCGGAGAAACGCGTGATCCGAAGAACGTCAACGTCTGGTACAAGAAATTCACTCAGGCGCAGAGCGACGCCTGGCAGGCGTGCGGCATTCCAAAAAAATGACGCACCGCGGCGTTACTTTGCCGCGGCGTCGGGACCGCTGCTGATCGCGGCGGCATTCCCGGACGCCGCGCTGCTGGCGCTGCCGTCCGATGCAATCACCAGCTCGTCGTTGAACTGCTTGCCCTTGGTGTCGAACACCTCCGCCTTCAGCGCACCATTCGCGTGCGGCGTGAAATAGAAGCGGAAGTTCGGATTTTCGCTGATCGAGAAGTTGATGTCGGCGGTCAGGATCGGCTTGCCGGAATAGGTGACCGCGATCTTGTGTACGTAATACGGCGGAATCGCGTAATGCGTGAGCTGGTTCACCGCAAGCCCCGAATCGTTCGGATGGCTGACCATCAGCAGCACCTGGTTCGGCTGATTGAACGTCGCGCGCGGCTCGATCAGCCTGAATTTCATCTTGCCGAGATTGCGCAGCGCAGCCGCGCGTGCGGTGCCGGCCGGTGCCGAACAGCCGCCCGACGCCTTCACGTAGCGTTTCGCCACGTACAGCGAACCGTCGGAGAGCTCGGCGATCGTGTGAATGTTGGTATAGGCGTCGACCCGCACCCGGGTGTCAATGTCGGCGCGGCCGCTGGCCGGCGTGAAATGAAAAATGCCGGCCACCGGCGATGGATTGCGGTCGATGATCAGCCAGATCGTCTTGATGTAGTGATCGGGCTGCTGTGCCATGCCGACATGGATCGCCAGCGGCACCAGCGCCGCATCCTGCGCCCGCTGCGGTGCGTCGAGCGTGATGATGTGCTCGGGTGCGGCCTGCAGCTGGCGATCACCGAACAGGTTGTGCCGAATGCGTGTCCACAGTGCCGCATCGGTTGACGGGGCCGTCGCGGCGCTTGCGACATTGGCCGCGGCCAGCATGATTCCGACCATCGTTGCCAGCAGGCAGTAGCGAAATCCGGTTTTCATCGGTTTACTCCCATTCCAGTTCGGAATAGGCGGTGATCACGTTGCGCGCATTGAAGTCGTCGAACAGTGCCCATTTGCGACGCTGATCCTGTCCCACTTCATGGGCCGCCCGCCTTAGCGTAACACCGTTGCGAATTGCCCGCCGCGTTTGGTCGCGGATGGCCGTCAGATAGGCGGCCTCCCGCGCCAGACCCTCGCGCCACGGCACATCGAGCGGGCCGTGGCCGGGGACGACGTGCTGCGGATGGAGTTTCTGCAATTCAGCTATGACAGCAAGCCAGCCGGACAGATTCCCGTCTATCACCGGGATATGGCGAACGAACAGCAGATCCGAAAGCCACAGTGTTGCGGTTTTGCTGTCGTACACCGTGAGGTCGTTGTCGGTATGCGCGGGCGGCCAGGTGCGCAGCAGCAGCGTGCGATTGCCGAGATCGATGCTGCGTTTGCCGTTGACGGTCAGCGTCGGCGGCACC
>DASSON010000083.1:0-21126 GCA_035700525.1 Burkholderiales bacterium | reverse complement strand
CCGGTCAGGGTTCCGGGCGGGCTGATCTGGCGCATCGTCGAATTGATTTCGTCAATTGCCTGCGACAGCGCAACGCCGGGCGCGAGATTGAACGAGATCGTCACCGCCGGCAATTGTCCGAGGTGATTGATCGTCAGCGGCCCCACGCCGCGCGAGATGCGGGTCACCGCGGACAGCGGCACCAGGTTGCCGTTCGAGGATTTTACGTAAAGCATCGACAGCGCGGCGGGATCGGACTGGTACTTGGGCTCGAGCTCCATGATCACCCAGTATTCATTGGTGGGCGTATAGATCGTCGATACCTGGCGCGCGCCGTACGCGTCATACAGCGCGTTTTCGATTTGCGACGGCGTCACCCCGAGCGCCGAAGCCTTGTCGCGCAGAATGTCCACCTGCACTTGCAGATTGGCGATCTGCAGGTCGCTGGTCACGCTCTGCAGTCCGGGCAGCGTTTTGATCTTGTCTTCGATGATCGGCGCCCAGTGCATCAGATCGTTGATGTCGGCGTCCTGCAGCGTGTACTGATACTCGCTCTTCGTCAGATGGCCGCCGATGCGGATGATCGGCACGTTTTGCGGATAGACCTTCATGCCCGGCAGCTTGGCCAGCTTGGGCCGCAGCTCCTGAATCACTTTGTTGGCGCTGACGCGCTCGTTGCGCGGCTTGAGCCGGATGAACATGCGGCCGAGATTGAGCTGCTGGCTGGAGCCGCTGATGCCGATGAACGAAATCATCGCGGCGACATTTGGATCGTTGCGGAAGATTGCCGCCGCTTTCCGCTGCAACTGTGCCATGCGGTCGAATCCGATGTCCTGTGCCGCCTCGGTGAACACGAAAATCTCTCCGGTGTCTTCCTCCGGCAGAAAACCCTTGGGCACGGCGTAGAACAGATAGGCGGTCGCCACGATGATCAACAGAAACGTCATCATGGTCAGACGCTCGTGCCGCAGCACCCACTGCAGGCTGCGATCGTAGCTGTTTCTCAATGCGTCGAATCCGCGTTCCGACAGCATGTAGAGTCTGCCGTGGCGGGTGGTGTGCGGTTGAAGTATCCGGCTGCACAGCATTGGCGTCAGCGACAGCGACACGAAGCCCGACAGCAGCACCGCCGTCATGATCGTGACCGCGAATTCATGCAGCAGGCGCCCCAGGATCCCGCCCATGAACAGCACCGGAATGAATACCGCAAGCAAGGATATCGTCATCGTCACGATGGTGAAGCCGATTTCCTTCGAGCCGTCGAGCGTCGCCTGCAGGCGGTTCTTGCCCATTTCCATGTGGCGCGAAATGTTCTCCAGCATCACGATCGCATCGTCGACGACGAAGCCGACGCACAATGTCAGTGCCAGCAGTGACAGATTATCGATACTGTAGTGGAACATGTACAGCACCGAGAACGTGCCGACGATCGACAATGGCAGCGCCAGACTCGGGATGATGGTTGCTGACAGATTGCGTAGAAAGACGAAGATCACCAGTACCACCAGCACCAGTGCCAGCAGCAGCGTGAATTCGACTTCGCGCACCGACTCGCGGATCGATTGCGAGCGATCGTAGAGTATGCCCAGCTTGACGCCGGGCGGTATCTCGGCACGGAAGGTCGGCAGCAGTTTGCGGATCGAGTCAACGACTTCAATCGTGTTGGTTCCGGGCTGACGCTTGATGCCAAGTATCACCGCGCGCTTGTCGTTGAACCAGGCGGCGACCTTGTCGTTCTGCACGCCGTCGATCACGCGGCCGAGCTCATTGAGCCGCACCGGCGCGCCGTTGCGATAGGCGACGATCATCGGGCGGTAGGCGGCCGCGTCTTTCAACTGGCCTTCGGCCGACACCGTGTAGGCGCGATCATGAGAATACAGCGTGCCGGTCGGCAGATTGGTATTGTGCTGTTCAATCGCGGTCGCAACCTGGTCGATGCCGATGCCGCGGCTTGCCAGCGCGCGCGGATCGAGCTGAATGCGCACCGCGTACGGCTGCGATCCGAAAACGCTGACCTCCGCCACGCCGCTGACCATCGAGATGCGCTGCGCCATCAGCGTTTCGGCATATTCGTCGACCTGCGACAGCGGCATCGTGTCGGACGTCAATGTCAGATAGAAGATCGAGGAGGCTGCCGGGTTGACCTTGCGAAACGACGGTGGCGTCGTCATCGTCGGCGGCAACTGTTTCTGCGCCAGAGAAATCGCCGACTGCACGTCCTGCGCGGCGGCATCGATGTTGCGGTCGAGCGCAAACTGCAGCGTGACCACACTCACGCCGGTGGCGCTGATCGACGTCATCGAGTCGATCGCCGGAATCGCGGAAAACTGCTTTTCAAGTGGCGTCGCAACCGCGGCCGCCATGGTCTCGGGACTGGCGCCGGGCAGATTCGCCGTAACTTGGATGGTGGGGAAATCGACGTTGGGCAGGCTGGACACCGGCAGCATGCTGTAGCTGATCGCACCGAATACCAGAATGCCCATCATGACCAGCACGGTCATGACCGGCCGGCGGACGAACAGCGACGGTATGCTCATGACGACTGCTGCGTGGCCGGTGCAGGGCTGACCTTGGCGCCCGGTGAAAGCCGGATCTGTCCCGCTGTCACCACGCGCTCGCCCGGCTTGAGTCCCTTGGAAATGACGGTCAGACCGCCATCCGCGTGTTCCACCGTCACCGGACGCATCTCGGCGTTCATGTTGGCGTTGACGACGTACACGTACTGACCCTTGGGCCCGGTCTGCACTGCTTCGGACGGCACGACGATCGCGTCGCTCTGCTGGTAGAGCGTCACGTCCACCTGCGTAAACAAGCCTGGCCACAGCAATTTTTGCTGATTCGCGAATGTTGCGCGCAGCGTGATCGTGCCGGTGGCCTGGTCGACCGCGTTGTCCACGAACACCAGTTTCCCGGACAGTGTCTGCGCGTCCGCACCCGGCAACCGCGCGTCGACCTTGAGTGAGCCGGCGGACAAATACTTGTGAATGGATCCGAGATCCTGCTCCGGCACCGAAAACGACACGTAGATCGGCTGGATCTGATTGATCACGACCAGCGGATTGGTGTCGTTCGCCTTGACCAGGTTGCCTTCCTGAATCAGGATCTTGCCGGTGCGTCCGTCGATCGGCGAGCGGATCGTCGTGTATTCCAGATTGAGCTTGGCGTTCGCAATCATCGCCTCGTCGGCCTCGACGTTGGCCTTTGCGACGTTCAGGTTGTTCGCGAACTGCGCGTAATTGTCCTTCGAGACGAAGTGCTGATCGACCAGTTTTTTATAGCGCTCGGCCTGCGCCTGCGCAAACTGCATCTGTGCGTGGTCGCGGGCGAGCGTGGCCTGGGCCTGCTTCAATTGGGCTTCGAACGGCCGCGGATCGATCTGAAACAGGATTTCACCCTGCTTGACGTCGGCGCCTTCCTTGAAATAGACCTTCGTGATCTGGCCGTCGACACGCGCTTTGATCGCGACTGTCCGGTACGGCGTGACATTACCGATTGCATGAATGCGCACCGGCACGGTCTTCTGCGTTACCGACGCCATCGTCACCGGC
Organism: Burkholderiales bacterium; assembly: GCA_035700525.1. Taxonomy (GTDB): domain Bacteria; phylum Pseudomonadota; class Gammaproteobacteria; order Burkholderiales; family JBDZVW01; genus JBDZVW01. The sequence continues at coordinate 17,599 of DASSON010000083.1, read as the reverse complement.
ACAGCCGCCGGCGTTTTGCGCATCGCGGCGCCGGATTCCTTGTCCGAACAGCCGCTCAGCATCATCGCCACGACACCCAGCACTGCAACCACCGCTCCCCATTGCCGGCAGCTGCGACCGGCACTCCAACATTGCGCCCGACTGTTCATTTGATTTGAAATACTCGGAGACGAGGCTTGCGGAAAGCCGCCGAGAAATAGATTAAGAAGATCCAATCCGGCTTTGAAATGCCCCTTGCACAGCTTTTTTATGATGTATCGACCGCTGCCGTGCGAACAAAGCCCCCTCGAAATATATGACGTTATATACCACGGATGCGGCTCGTTTCGACACCGCTTACATATTTTTACATATCGGCGCCGCGGGCGCTCGTGTCTTGCCCGCAAAACCATGTCGGACGCCGCGGCGTCGTCATACGGACAGTCAACCGGAAAACCCGTCATGGCAGCCGGCCCGCCGGTGCGTGGCCGTGGTGGCGCCCGCTAGTCGTCGCCGGCATCGTCAAGACCGGCCGGGCAGCACGACGCGTGGTCCTCAATGTGTTTACAAGCATTTGATCGTAAATAACAAATCCTGTAATCGCACGGCTCGTCCGGAGCCCACCTCCCATCATCGGAACAGAACGGAGCTGTGAAAAACAGCGCGTCTTCTCGCCGCCGTTATTTCGTGCTTCCGGAAAATGTCTATTTCCAGCCGTGCCGGCGGGACCCGCAGCAAATACTGCGCCATAGGCCGTTCTCCGTCAGAACAGTTAGAATGCCTCACGTTATCCGTACCACGGCAACCGAAGGGTCCGCACCTTGCCAGGTCCCGTGACCCGGGCAACCGGCCTTGACAGCCATTTTTCATGCGTCTTTATTACCCGAAGTCATTTCTCCAATTGCTGTTTGTCGGTTTTGCGCTGATCGCGCTGCCGCTGATCTTTGCGCTGGTCAACAGTGCGATTTCGGTCGACCGGCTGGCGAACCGCAGTCAGAAGGCGGTCTATGATGCAGTGCGCGCCACACAGAGCAGCCAGCGCCTGACCGAACAGCTGAGGGCGCTTGAACGCACTGCGCGGCAGATGCTGATACTGGGCGATCGCAGCCTGCTCGATACCTACCGCATTGCTCACCAGCAGTTGCTGAAGACCGCGAAGGGGTTCGATACGCTGCCGTTCGACAGCAGGCAGCGTGCCGATCTCAGCCAGATTCTCAAAATCGAGCGTACGATCTACGAGGCCTTCGTCAATCCTGCCACCGGCGTGGCCGATCTGCAGATTGCCGTCGCGCAATTTCCGAAACTTGACGATCTGGCCCGCGAAATCACGGAACGCAGCAATCATCTGATCGATAACCAGATCGACGCGATGCGCCATACGGCGAGTACCGCCCAGCGCATCGTCTACTGGCAATTGCTGGCGATGCTGCCGGTCGCACTGTTTCTGATGGTCGGCTTTGCAATCCTGATTACGCGCCCGATTCGCGAGCTGGAGGTTGCGATCCGGCGTCTCGGGAGCGGGCAGTTCGCGGTCCCGGTGTCGGTCAGCGGCCCGGAAGATTTGCAGTATCTGGGCCAGCGCCTGGAATGGATGCGGCGCAGACTGGTTGATCTGGAAGAGCAGAAAAACCGGTTCCTGCAGCAGGTTTCGCATGAATTGAAGACGCCGCTCACGTCGCTGCGCGAAGGCGCCGAACTGCTGAATGAGGAAATCGTCGGCAAGCTCACGCCGCAGCAGCGCGAAATTGCGCAAATCATGCGCGCCAAGAGTATAGAATTGCAGAAGCTGATAGACGACTTGCTGAAGTTCGGCGCGATGCAGTTTCACAAGCTGCTTGCCGAGCGCCGGCCGGTTGAGGTGCGTCCGTTGATCGAAAGCGCGGCCGACGATCAGCGGCTGGCGCTGCGCGGCAAGGAACTGCAACTCGACGTGAAGGCCGAGGATTGTACGCTCAATGCTGATCCTGAAAAAATCAGGGTTATCGTCGATAATCTGCTGTCGAACGCAATCAAGTTTTCACCGCGTGCCGGCGTGGTCGGTTTGTCGGCGCGGCGCCATAGGGACCATTTTCTGATTGACGTCACCGATCAGGGACCGGGCATCGACATGCGGGACAGGGCGCGCATATTCGATGCGTTTTTTCAGGGCCAGAACACGCCTTCCGGGCTGGTCCAGGGCACCGGTCTGGGGTTGTCGATCGTGAGGGAATACGTTGGCGCGCATGACGGGGTGATCGAAGTGATTGACGATGGTCCGGAATCGGGCGCACACCTGCGGGTGTCGCTGCCATTACAGGAAGCGGAGCAGGAGTGATGAGCTGGAACGCAATACCGTGCGGACTGCTGTTGGCCGTTGTGCTGGGCGGGTGTACGACGCTCGGTAACATGCCGGCGAACGGCGGGACAACCGGCGGCACCGCCTCGACGCCGACCGAAATACCGGCCGAAACGCCGACTGAAGCGGCTCAGGAAGCGCCGCAAGAGCCCGATTGCACGCCGCCCTCCGACGACGCAGACAAGCTGTTGACTTATTTCGAGCATTTGAAAAAATCCGACAGTCTGAAAATGCAGCACGAAATGGACGTCGCCACGACAGCGTTCACGCGTACGCACAATGACTACAATCGCGTCCGGCTGGCGATGCTTTACACGCTGCCTGACACCGGTTTCGCGGATTCCGGACAGGCGGTGAAACTGCTCGAGCCCGTCGTGAAAAAGCCGGATGCCCCGCTTCATGCACTGGCATTGCTGGTAATGTCGTACACTCGCGAACAGATGCGGCTGGGCAAGACGACCCAGGGACTGCAACAGAAACTTGACGCGTTAAAATCGCTCGACAAGACACTGATCGAGCGCGACGCCGGAAAACCGCAGCATAAATGAACGCTTCTCCGATTGTTCTGATCGTTGACGACGATCCCGATATTCTCAAGCTGCTCGAGATCCGCCTGAGCGCAGCCGGCTACCGTGTCGCGGCGGCCGACAGCGGCGAAAAAGCGCTGGCGCAACTGGCGGCGACGCGGCCGCAGGCGGTGATCACCGATCTGCGCATGAGCGGCATGGACGGCATGGCGCTGTTTGAAGAAGTGCACAAGGCCAATCCGGTGCTGCCGGTCATCGTGCTGACTGCCCACGGCACCATCCCGGACGCGGTGGCTGCCACCCAGCGCGGCGTATTCAGTTATCTGACGAAGCCGTTCGAGGCGAAGACGCTGCTGGCCGAAGTGGAGCGCGCAATCGCGCTCGGAGGCACCGGCGCACGGGCGGCCGAGCGCACCGAGGAATGGCACAGCGACATCATCACCCGCAGTCCCGTGATGCAGGACATTCTCGCCAAGGCGCGGCTGGTCGCGGACAACGACGCCAGTGTCTTCATTTTTGGCGAAAGCGGCAGCGGCAAGGAAATGCTGGCACGGGCGATTCATCGTGCCAGCCCGCGCCGGGACTATCAGTTCGTGGCAATCAACTGCGCGGCGATACCGGAACAATTGCTGGAGTCCGAGCTGTTCGGGCACGTCAAGGGCTCTTTTACCGGCGCCACCCGCGATCACAAGGGCCTGTTCGTGGCCGCGAATGACGGCACGCTGTTTCTCGACGAGATCGGCGACATGCCGCTGCCGCTGCAGGCGAAGCTGCTGCGGGTGCTGCAGGAGCGCAAGGTACGGCCGGTCGGCTCCACCCAGTCGCACGACGTGCGCGTGCGCATCATTTCTGCGACGCACCGCAACATCGACGACGAAATGAAAGCCGGCCGCTTTCGTGAGGACCTGTATTATCGCCTGAACGTGGTGTCGTTCATGTTGCCGACGCTGGCCGAGCGGCGTGAGGACGTGCCGCTGCTGGCGAACCATTTCCTGCGCGATCTGGCCGAACGCTACAACAAGAAAATCAACGGCTTCGCACCCGAGGCGATAGAGTTGTTAGTGAGCGCTTCCTGGCCAGGGAACGTCCGTCAGCTCTATAACGTCGTCGAACAGGCGGTCGCCCTGTGCACCACTTCGCTGATTCCGGTGACGTGGGTTGAACAGGCCATTCAGAATCAGCAGACAGCTTTTGCGTCGTTCGAGGAAGCGCGCAAGAAGTTCGAGCGGGAATACCTGACTCAACTGCTGAAAATAACCAGCGGCAACGTGACGCAGGCGGCGCGGCTGGCGAAGCGCAATCGTACGGAATTCTATAAATTGCTGCAGCGCCATGAACTGGAACCGGCGCTGTTCAAGCAGGCGCGTGACTAGCGCGCAACGTATTCTTTTTTCTGTCACTCGGGCGATTTTTTGTCGTTTTTCCGCGACAAAAAAACCATATATTAATCAAGATACCGAAGGGATTCAGAAGAGCGTCGTCGCTTGTCGACGACGCGGTCCTCCTGCTACGTATCGGATCGCCGCAGGTATCCGTCTGAATATCCTGAATTTTGCGTTTTGGCACAGGAGTTGCCTAGGAACATGCAACGCAACGCGCCTGATGCGCTGCACTTTGGCAGGCGCAGGCAAAACGCAAAGGACGGACAGATGGACCACGACGTGCACGATGTCTTACCGCTGCAAGTTGCGAGTGATTTACCGCCGCAACCGGCCGAGGCGTGCACGGAATTGGAATTTTCCGAGCCGATGGGCGGCCTCGCGGTTGAGCCGGCCGGCCGCATGGAACGGTGCCTGGCAGCGATGCGCCGCTGGCTCGGGACGAACGGGATTTCGACGGAGAACTGATGCGGCTTTTGCATCATCATGGCGGCATGGCGGACAAGGGTAAAGGGGTTCATTTCTGGAACGAGGGAAACGGAAGCGGCCTCCTTTATCCGACGATGCTGGTCGCGGCTGTCGCGGTGATCGGTTTCAGCCTGTTCGGAATTGCGACAATGACCGGATATCTGCCAAATCTGCTGTCCGACAGCGACGAAGCCGAAACGGCCCCGTCGACTTCTGCAGAGACCGTGGCGTGTGCCAATTGCGGCGTGATTTCATCGATGCATCCAGTCGCTGAAACCCGTGCGGTCAGCGACGGCAATGCGCAACAAGGTGACGCTTCCCGCCCATTGGGGCGCGCCGACCGGCCGCAATCGCGTGCCGCGGCGCCGCACCGGGAAGTGCATTATCAGATCAAGGTGCACATGAGCGACGGCAGTTATCGCAGCTTTGACTATGGCACGGCGCCGCAGATGGCGGTCGGGCAGCAGGTCAAGGTGGTCGATGGACGCATCATTGCCGGGGATTGAGAATCGGCATTGCACCGGCAATAATTCGAAAGTCCGCCGCCGATGCGGCACAGAGGAGGGAACCTTGATTCGTTTGCTACGAACGTCCGCGATTCTGTTCGCGATGACACTGGCTGGTTGTGCGGCGACGGGCATGCGGCATGACATGGGCAGTCCCGGTCCGTACGCCAGTGTCTCACCGGCCGGCGTGCCGACACCGCAAGTCAATCTGAGCGGTTATCCACCGGCATTCCGTGACGGTTATACCGATGGCTGTGCCAGCAGCGGCGGCACGCTGCGGCGCGACGAACAGCGTTATCAGAGCGATCCGCAATACAAGTACGGGTGGCACGACGGAAAAGACGTGTGCAGCCGCAGGCACTGAAGGCGGGATTCGTAGTCATCCGAACTCGGGATGCGGAGAATGCTGCGGGCACGCACACGCTCCGGCAGCTTTCTACAGCTTTCTGAATCCCGAATGCCGAACTTTTACGTTCCCTTCACGCGCGTGATGCGGGTCACTTCGGGTATCTGGCGCAGCGTGCGCATGATGTGGGCGAGATGCACGCGGTTCGATACCTGCAGCGTGAAATACATCGTTGTATAGGCGGAGCTGTCCGCGCTTTCCATCGTCACGTTTTCGATGTTGGAGCCGGCTTCGGCGATTTCGGCGGCGACTTTCGCCAGCACGCCGCGCTGGTGCGCGACGAACACCTTGATCGCGACCGAAAACAGCTTGTCGGGTTCAGCGTCCCATTCCACATCGAGCGTGCGGTCGCGATCGGCCAGCATTTTCGCGATGACCGGGCAGTCGCTCACGTGTACCACCATTCCCTGGCCCTTGCGGATCACACCGACGATGCGGTCGCCCGGGATCGGCCGGCAACACTGTGCCAGCTGCACGGCCATGCCCTCGGAGCCGCGTATCATCACGGAGCCCGGGGTTGGCGCGTCGTCCTGTGACGCTTCGCCGAGCATCAGCAACTGACGCGCAACAACGATCGCCAGGCGTTTGCCGAGTCCGACGTCGGCGAGGATTTCGGCCCGCGACTTGACGCCGGTGTCGCGCACCAGCTTTTCCCACTGCGCGTCGGTGATTTCACCGACGCTCGATTTGAATGCCACCAGCGCCTGGTTGAGCAGCCGTTCGCCGAGTTGCGACGATTCCTCGAAATGCAGCGTTTTGAGGAAATGGCGGATGTGTGCGCGCGCTTTTGCGGTGACGACATAATTCAGCCACGCCGGGTTCGGCCGCGCATGCGTCGCGGTGATGATTTCGATGCGATCGCCGTTGCGCAGTGCGGTACGCAACGGCATCAGTTCCTGGTTGATCTTCACCGCGACACAGCGGTTGCCGATGTCGGTGTGCACAGCATAGGCGAAATCGACCGCGGTGGCGCCGCGCGGCAGCGACAGGATCTTGCCCTTGGGCGTGAACACGTAGACTTCGTCCGGGAACAGATCGACCTTCAGGTGTTCCAGGAATTCCACCGAATCGCCGCTTTCCGACTGCATTTCGAGCAGGCTCTGCAGCCACTGGTGGGTTTTCTGGTGCAGGTCGTTGAGCGAGGTGTCCGAGGTCTTGTAGAGCCAGTGCGACGCGACGCCGGCCTCGGCGATCTTGTGCATTTCGCGGGTGCGGATCTGCACTTCCATCGGCGCGCCGAATGGTCCGAACAGCGTCGTGTGCAGCGACTGATAGCCGTTGCCCTTCGGTATCGCGATGTAATCCTTGAACTTGCCCGGAATCGGCTTGTACAGCCCGTGCAGCGCGCCGAGCGCAACATAGCACGAGGCAACGTCCTTGACCACCACCCGGAACGCGAACACGTCCAGCACCTGGGCAAAGGACAGCCCTTTTTCGCGCATCTTGTTGTAGATGCTGTGGAGATGCTTCTGCCGCCCCGACACCTGCGCGTCGACGTGGCTTTCCTTCAGCCGCTGCTTGATCGCGTCGAGCACGCGTCCGATCACCTCGCGGCGGTTGCCGCGCGCCGCCTTCACCGCCTTGGCCAGCACCTTGTAGCGGTTCGGGTGAAGATGGCGGAAACTCAGGTCGTCGAGTTCCTGGTAGATGCTGTTGAGGCCGAGCCGGTTCGCGATCGGCGCGTAGATTTCGATCGTTTCGCGTGCGACACGGCGGCGCTTTTCCGGTTCCACCGCGTCCAGCGTGCGCATGTTGTGCAGACGGTCGGCCAGTTTGATCAGGATCACGCGCACGTCGCGCGCCATCGCCAGGATCATCTTGCGGAACGATTCCGCCTGCGCCTCTTCCTGCGTTTCGAACTTGATGCGGTCGAGCTTGCTGACGCCGTCGACCAGATCGGCGACGCTCTTGCCGAATTTCCTGGAAATTTCCGCTTTGGAGACGCCGGTGTCCTCCATCACGTCGTGCAGCAGCGCGGCGGTCAGCGCCTGCGTATCGAGCCGCCAGTGCGCCAGGATGCCGGCGACGGCAACCGGATGGGAAATATAGGGATCGCCCGAAGCGCGGAACTGCCCTTCGTGCGCGGCTTCGCTAAAGCGGTAGGCCGACTGCAGTTGCGACAGATCGTCCGGCTTCAGGTAGGCGGGCCATTCCTTGAACTGTGTCGTGACAGCTTCCGGCATGGAAAGAATGATACGGAACCTCTGGATCCGTCACCCGGCCCGCGTACCGCACCTACGTCGGGCTCTTGTCGAGAATCTCCGCACCGTACTGGCCTCCGGCCAGTTCGCGCAACGCAATGACGGTCGGTTTGTCGCGGTTGGTTTCCAGCGACGGCGCCGCGCCGCTCGCAAGCTGACGCGCCCGATAGGCTGCGGCAAGCGTCATTTCAAAGCGGTTCGGAATGATTTTGAGACAGTCGTCAACGGTGATACGTGCCATGGGGTTTACCCGCGTTACCTGAATCGGTTGATCAAATCCTGGTGCTGCGCAAGCTGGTGCGACGGTCTCAGCCGCTGGCAGCGGACGATGCTCGTCATGTCCTGCGCTGCGCAGTCCAAGTTGTCGTTTATAATAACATAATCGAATTCCGCAACATGCGCGATCTCGCCGCGCGCGGCATCGACCCGGCCGGCGATAAGCTCGGGCGCGTCGCCGCGCCGCGTCAGGCGCTCCTGCAGCGCCGCCAGTGACGGCGGCAGCACGAAAATGCCGACCGTATCCGGCATCAGCCGGCGCACCTGCGCCGCGCCCTGCACGTCGATCACCAGCATGACATCACGGCCTTCGGTCAGCTGATCGGCAACCCATGATTGCGAGGTGCCGTAACGGTTGCCGTGTACCGTCGCGTGTTCGAGAAATTCTCCTGCGGCGGCCATGCGCTCGAACCGTTCGGCGCTGACGAAATGGTAGTCTCGGCCGTCGACCTCTCCCGGCCGCGGCGCCCGTGTCGTGTGCGACACCGAACGCACCACGCCGGGGTCGACCGCCAGCAGCCGCTGCGCCAGACTGGTCTTGCCGGCGCCGGACGGCGCGCTCAGGATGAAGAGCGTGCCTGTCATTGTCGTGAGGAGTGAGGAGTGAGGGGTGAGGAGTAAATTCGCTCGGAGTCGACGCGCGTCGGGATGTGGTGACGCAATCCGGCTGTTACGGATTCGCGATAAAGCGAAATCAGCCTCGGCGCAGGTTTTAACCCCTCACTCCTCACTCCTCACCCCTCACGCGTTCCGAGCCCTCACTCGATATTTTGTATTTGCTCCCGCATCTGCTCGATCAGCACCTTGAGCTCCATCGCGGTCTGCGTGACTTCGATCGATGCCGCCTTCGAGCCGAGCGTGTTGGCCTCGCGATTCAGTTCCTGCATCAGGAAATCGAGCCGCTTGCCGACGGCACCGCCGCGCTCGAGGATGCGCCGTGCCTCGGTAAGGTGCGTGGTGAGGCGCGACAGCTCTTCGTCGACGTCGATCTTGTTCGCGAATAGCACGACTTCCTGACGGATGCGTTCGTCATTGGCTTCGCCCAGCGCATCGCGCAGGCGCAGCGTGAGCTTTTCCTGGAATTGTGCGACTGCTTCCGGCATGCGCGGCGCCACCGCGGCGATCTGCTGTTCCATGCGGGCGATGCGTTCCAGCAGCAATGTCTTGAGCTTTTCGCCTTCACGGGCACGGGCGGCGGTGAATTCGTCGAGTGCACTCTGCAGCAATTCGCGGCAGGCGACTCGCAGTTCGTCGAGCGAGCATTCGGATGTTGCCAGCACGCCCGGCCAGCGCAGCATGTCGGCGACCGACAGCGCCGCCGCCTGCGGCGCCAGCGTGCGCACTTCGTTGCCGGCGGCGAGCAATCGTCCAAGCAGCGCGCGGTCAATTTCGAGCGCGCTGTCGGACGTAGCGGCGCGCGGCGTGATGCCGGCGCGGCATTCGACCTTGCCGCGCGTCAGCCGCGTCGTGAGCTGCTCGCGCAATCCGCCTTCAAGCGTGCGCAATTCTTCCGGCAGCCGGAACTGGATGTCGAGATAACGATGATTGACCGCGCGCAACTCGAGGTTGAGCACGCCCTGCGGCAGCTCTTGCGCCGCGGCGGCGAAGCCGGTCATGCTGAAGATGGCGGCGATCGGAAACTCCCTGCGAATGACGCGCGCGTACTTTACAGCCGGGCGCCGAGCACCCAGAATTGCGCGAAACCGGAAAGATAACACAGAAGGGAAAATTCATGCGACCCAGCGGGCGTGCACCGGACCAGTTGCGCGCTGTTCAGATTACGCGCCGTTACACACGTCATGCCGAAGGATCAGTGCTGATCGAATGCGGCGACACACAGGTCATCTGCACCGCCAGCGTGCTGGAACGGGTGCCGCCGTTCCTCAGGGATCGCGGCCAGGGATGGATCACCGCCGAGTACGGCATGTTGCCGCGCTCGACCGGCACGCGCATGGATCGCGAAGCCGCACGCGGCCGGCAGTCCGGCCGCACGCAGGAGATTCAGCGCCTGATCGGGCGCGCGTTGCGTGCGGCGGTCGATCTGGCGCAGCTCGGCGAGCGCACGGTGCAGATCGATTGCGACGTGATCCAGGCCGACGGCGGCACGCGCACCGCCAGCATCACCGGCGGTTTCGTCGCGCTGCATGACGCGCTGAGCTGGCTGCGTGAGCGCGGACTGATCACGACGCTGCCGATCACGGATTTCATTGCCGCGGTGTCGGTGGGTGTGTATCGCGGCACGCCGGTGCTGGATCTCGACTACGCCGAGGATTCGCAGTGCGATACCGACATGAACCTCGTGATGACCGCCGGCGGCCGCTACATCGAGGTTCAGGGCACCGCGGAAGGGGCGCCCTACTCGCGCGCCGAGATGAGCGCCATGCTCGATCTTGGCGAAAAAGGCATTCGCCAGCTCGCGGCGGTCCAGAAGACTGCGCTGGGAGTGGCGTGAAGAAACTGGTCATTGCCAGCAACAATGCCGGCAAGCTGCGCGAATTCGGACAGTTGCTGGCGCCGCTCGACATCGACATCGTCGCGCAGTCGCAACTCGGCGTTACGGAGGCGGCGGAACCGCATTGCACCTTCATCGAAAATGCGCTGGCGAAAGCGCGCCACGCCAGTCGCTGCACCGGCATGCCGGCGCTGGCTGATGATTCCGGCATCTGCGTCGCGGCGCTGGGCGGCGCGCCGGGTGTGCATTCGGCGCGCTACGCCGGCGAGCCCCGATCGGACCGGCGCAACAATGAAAAACTGCTGAGAGCTCTGCGGGCGCATGGCGACCGGCGCGCGCATTATTACTGCGCAATCGTGCTGACCCGCAGTGCCGATGATCCCGAGCCGTTGATCGCCGAAGGGCTCTGGTCCGGCGAAATAATCGACACACCGCGCGGTGCCAACGGTTTCGGCTATGACCCGTATTTCTATCTGCGCCAGTTCGGTCGTACCGCAGCCGAGCTGGCGGCGGACGAAAAAAATGCAATCAGCCATCGTGGGAAGGCGCTGGCGCGGCTGCTGCAGCTGCTGCGGGAGGACGATCAGTCCGTGCAGCCGGACTGATCGCCGTCAGCCACGCTAAATCCGTGCGACGATGAACAGCCGGCGAAACGGATAAAGCGTTTTGCCATCGCGGCGCGGCGGATAATTTTCGGCAATCCGTTGCCGGTATTCTGCCTCGAACGATTGACGTTCCGCGTTGTCGAGTGCCGCCAGCAATGGGCGGCGCCAGGTGCCTTTGGTCCACTCGGCGATCGGGTTATCGCCCGCCAGAACCTGCAGATATTCGGTTTCCCAGATATCCAGTTCGGCGACCCGCGGCGCCAGCAGATCGTAATAGAATTCCGGCACCGCGACCGGCTCGGTGCGCAGCAGCGGAACCAGCTTTTCGCGCCATGGCCCGCTACGCGCGACCTCGGTAACCAGTGTGTGCGATCGGGCGGTGAAATTGCGCGGCATTTGCACCGCCAGCACGCCGCCCGGCCTCACTTGTTCGATCAGGCGCGGGAACAGCGTCGCGTGGCCCGTGAGCCATTGCAGGGCGGCGTTCGAAAACAAAAGATCGACAGGCGCCGGCGGCGTCCACCTCGCGATGTCCGCCTTTTCCCAATGGGCGTCCGGCAGTTCGCGTAGCGCGACGCCCAGCATTTCGTCTGAACTGTCCACTCCGGCCAGATCCGCCTGCGGCCAGCGGCGACGCAATAGCTGCGTGACCGCGCCTTCGCCGCAGCCGAGGTCAGCGATTGTTTGCGGCGCGTCGAGCGGCACGCGCTCGATCAGATCGAGCGCGGGGCGCATGCGGTGGCCACTGAATTTCCGGTACTGCGCGGGATCCCAAGCCATGATGGTCCTTTGTTTCAATCGTCGTTTGAATGGGAAGGCCGCCGGTGGCCGCGCGTGCCGCAAATGGAGCAGTTGCACTCGACGACCTGCCTGATGTTCTGTTCCATTCCGAAGGAAATGTGCCCGTCATGACATCCGCCTTTGGGGATCATTTCCACTGTTCCTTCGCCAGCACGAGGTATTGCGCGATTCCATGCCCGAACGACCAGTCCTCGCGCGCGTTTTCAACCAGCACGATGGTCGCGTCCTGGGGGCGCACGCCCGCCTCGCTTTCGAGGCGGCTTGCCGCACGGCTGTAGAACGCCTTTTTCTGCTCGGTCGTGCGGCCGGAGCTCAAAAACACTTGTACGAACACGATGCCGTTGCTGCGTTCCCCGTCGAGATAAGCCGGGTCGTAGATGAGCCGGCCCGGCGCATGCTCCGTAATCACCTGGAAGTGATCGCGTTCCGGTACATTCAGGCATTCCACGAGCGCGTGGTGAATGGCGTTGCCGATGGCGGCGATTTCCGGTTCGGAGCGCCCTTTGAGGAGATCGATGCGGACGAAAGGCATGGGATTCAACCGTTATGAAAGGTGAGGCGCGCCAATGCGGGTGACATTATCGACCATTATCGGCATGCCGCTCATGATGCGCGGGACGCGGACCCGGCGGCGACAGCGCGCTGCCGCTGGGGCGGCACGACGAAGAACAGCGGCGTCAGCAGGTAGATGACGAAAGCCGCATACGGCGCGAACCACGCGACCGCGGCCCCCACCAGGTACGAAAGCACACCGATGAACGATTTCGGGATGATGTGCGGGATCACGGTGTCGGCCAGTTCGGGTTTGAGCAGATGCCACAGGATATGGGTATGCAATGCGATGAACAGCAGCGTGTTCAGCGCCATCACCATGCCGAATCCGCTGACGGCGAGCGGATTGCCCGGATAGGTGCCCATCATCGCCGTCGGAAACGGCACGAACGACTGGAACATCAGAAAGATGCAGTTGATCCAGACCATGCCGTAATCGGCGTGGCGCGCGAGCCCGAGAATGTGATGATGATTGAGCCAGAACTTGCAGACGATGATGAAGCTGATGAGCCAGCTCACGAATTTCGGCAGCAGTCCGATCAGCTGCCGGCCCAGCTCGCTCGCGCTGTCGGCATCGCGCAGCGATGGCACGGCAAGCTCCAGCACCAGCAGCGTGACGACGATCGCGAAAACGCCGTCGCTGAATGCTTCGATGCGGTTCAGTCGCAGTTCGCCTTGCGCAAAGCGATCAAGAAAGCGCATGCGATCGGGTCTCCATCATCAGTGTTTGCCGGGGGCGCGGCGCAAGCGCGGCGAATGACGGCGTCGTGAATCTGTGCGGGATACTATCCGAACTCCGGATTCGGGCGCAATCCAATGCCGCGCAGCGGCGCAGTCGGCCAGCGCGACGTCCCGCCCGGTGCCCGTGAGTGGAATGTCGCGCGCGGCCGCTCGTCAGAAAGTCAGTGTCTGACCCGGTTTCATCACGTCAAGCTTCACCTTGACGTGGCGCGCCTTCAACGCTTTCGCGAATGCTTCCGGCGTGCCGGTGAGCAGCGGGAACGTCCCGTAGTGTTGCGGGATCACGACATCCGGGTGCACGAACCGGACCGCCAGAGCGGCACCTTTCGGGCCCATCGTGAAGTGATCGCCGATGCACGCCAGCATCACGTTGATGTGGTCAAATTTCGGGATCAGCTTCATGTCGCCGAACACGTCGGTGTCGCCGGTGTCGTATATTGTCGGTCCGTTCTTGATGCGGATGACGAAGCCGCCCGGATTGCCGCCGGCATCGACCTGCAACTTGCCGTCGGCGCCGTGCACGTTGATCGTCGAACCATGTACCGCGGGCTCGTAGGTGATGCTGACATCGCCGTTCAGCACCTTGATGGTACCACCGGAATTGCCGAGCGTGGCCTCGGTTGCCTGTTTGGCCGGATAACCGAGGTCCGCCACCATCGCGTTGCCCAGATCATAGTTGGCCACCAGTTTTGCGCCGGTGCGTTTGGCGATGGCCACCGAGTCTCCGATATGGTCGAAATGGCCGTGCGTGACGAGAATCAGATCGACCTTGTCGAGCGCCGCCAGATCCTTCTTGCCGTCCGGATTGGCCGGGTTGGTGATCCACGGGTCGAGCAGCAGCACGTGGCCCTGTGGCGTCACGAGCTTGAACGCGGCGTGGCCGTACCAGGTGAGCTGCGTGTGGCCGGCGGCCAGCGCGTTGCCGCCGCACACCGACAGCGACAGGGCCAGCAGCATGGCAATGAAATAACCGGATTGGTTTGACATGATGTCTCCGTTTGGATGTTGAGGGATTGTTGTAAGCGGTCATCCGGCCGGATACAGCATTGCCATTATAAGGAACGGCGCTTTTTCTGTTTCGGTGGCGGGTCGAATTCTTCTTTCAGCGTCGTGATCTGTGCATAGTTGATCGCGGCGACCAGTGATACGCCGCCGGCGATGTTGCCGATCAGCGCCGGCACGTAGAAGCGGCCGAAAAACAGACCCCATGACGCGTCGCCGGTAATGACGGCATAGAATGCCTCGACCGAGCTGGCGATGATGTGCGTGAAATGGCCGAGCGCGATGACGTAGGTGATGATGATGATCACCGCGACGCGCGCCGTTTCGGCGAACGGCAGCAGCCAGATCAGCGTCGCGATCAGCCAGCCGGCGAATATCGCGCGCAACAGCGTGGTACCGAAGCCCGGGGTGAACGCGCCGCGGCTGGTTTCGACCAGCGCCTCATGCATGTCCGGACTGATCACCGACGTCTTCGCGATCAGCAGCGCGAAGATGAACGCGCCCACCGTGTTGGCAACCAGTACCACGATCCACAGCCGCAGCACGCGCCACAGACAGCCGCCGTCCTTGCGCTGCAGCAGCACCAGGATCGGTGTCAGCGTGTTTTCGGTGAACAGCTGCTGGCGGCCGAGAATGACGATCAGAAAACCGACGCTGTAACCGAGGTATGCAATCGCCGGCCGCCAGTGCGCTTGCGGCAGATAGGATGCCAGCAGCGACTGAGCGAGAAATGAAAAGCCCATCGACAGCCCCGCGGCCAGCCCCGACCACGCCAGTGCCATGATCGGACGCGACAGCTCATGCTCGCCTTCGCTGCGCACCGCTTCATAAACGATTTCGACGCGCGGCGCCGCGCGGCGCTGCGCTTCCTCGTGTTCGTGGCTTTCGAGGTAGGTTTCCTCGACTGCGGCCGGCAGGTCTTGCGGCGGTTTTCTGGCCATATCGATACGACGCGCGAACGGGATGCGGGTTCAGGCGCCGTTGCTGCCGGGCGTCTGCGGCACGTCCCGCAGGAACACCGGCAGATCCGTGGCCGGCGGGCGGAACGGAATCTGCATCAGCATGTCGGTTATGTGGCCGCGATGGTACGTGGTGTGATTGACGACGTGCAGCAGAATGTCGCCGCGGCTCATCGATCCGGCACCACCGCCGACGAATGTGAAATTTACAATCTCGCCATACGCCGCCTTCGTGATGTCGTCCGCGTAGCGGATATACCATTGATCGAGCTCTTTCTGGGCGGCGTGCAGCTCGGCCAGCGGCGGGTGTGTTTCGGTGTTGCGCGCGGTGAAGCCGTGCGGCCGGCCCTCGAGATGAGCCTGCCATATCAGGTCAATGACGTAAACGTGGTTCAGCGTACGCATGATGTTTCCGAAAACGGAAGGGCGCGGCGCGATCCGTTCCCGTTCGGGCACTTCGCGCAGGGAATCGTACAGCACGTCATTGGTCCATGCCGCGTAGCGGGCGAACATCCGTACATGTGTCAGATCGGTCATCGATTCACCTGCGATTAAACGGTTCGGTGGCGTGCCCGGCGCAGCGCTGTTCCAGCATCGATGGAAATGAATGCCGGGTCGGTCTGCTAAACTACCAATCTTCCGGTGCGCGCGCAAATGTCCGTGGTTAACGCCTCGATTCCCGATTCTCGATCCTCGATCCTGAAGTTTCAGGCGCTGCCGCCGCTGTCCCTCTATATCCATGTTCCATGGTGTGTGCGGAAATGCCCGTACTGTGATTTCAACTCGCATCAGGCGCGCGGCGAGGTGCCGGAAGCGCGTTACGTCGAAGCGCTGGTGCGCGATCTCGAAAGCGCGCTGCCGTCGATCTGGCGGCGTCCGGTCTATACGGTGTTCTTCGGTGGCGGCACGCCCAGCCTGCTGTCGGCGCGGGCAATCGATGACATTCTGACGGCGGTGCGGGCACGGCTGCCGCTGACAGCCGATGCCGAGATCACGCTGGAAGCGAATCCCGGCACGTTCGAGGCGGACAAGTTCCGCGATTTCCGCGCAGCGGGCGTGAACCGCCTGTCGATCGGTATTCAAAGTTTCAATCCGCGGCATCTGCAGGCGCTCGGCCGCATCCACGATGACGCGCAGGCGCGCCGCGCGATCGAAATCGCGCAGCGGCATTTCGACAACATCAATCTCGACATCATGTACGGCCTGCCGCAACAGACACCGGACGACGCGTGTGCCGACATCGCGGAGGCGATTTCGCACGCCCCGCAGCATATTTCGGCCTATCATCTGACGCTTGAACCGAACACCTATTTTTATCGTCATCCGCCGCCACTGCCGGACGATGATGCGACGGCGGCGATGCAGGAGACGGTGGAACAGCAGCTGGCGCAGGCCGGCTATCAGCGCTACGAGGTGTCGGCCTACGCGCGCCCGGACCGGCGCGCGCGGCACAATCTCAATTACTGGCTGTTCGGCGATTATCTCGGCATCGGCGCCGGCGCGCACGGCAAGCTGTCGTTTCCGGACCGCGTGGTGCGGCAGATGCGCTACAAGCAGCCGAATGAATACATGGAAAAGACGCTGGCCGGAAACGCGATACAGACCGATACTGTGGTCGCCGTGCGCGAACTGCCGTTCGAGTTCATGATGAACGCGCTGCGGCTGGTCGACGGATTTCCGGCCAGCCTGTTTGTCGAGCGCACCGGTTTGCAACTGACCGCTGCATTGCGCGAACTCGACGAAGCCGAGCGGCGCGGGCTGATCGTGCGCGACCACACGCGCATTGCGCCGACGGCACTAGGGTTGCGCTTTCTGAACGACCTGCTGCAGATCTTCCTGGCGCCGGAAGATCACGTCCCACACCCGGTGACCGAGCCGTAGGCCGCGCGCTTCGAACTTGGTCTGCGGCCGCCACGGCGGGCGCGGCGTGAAATCCGTCGCCGTATTGACCAGTGCCGGCTCGCCGCGCAGCATCTCCAGGATGTGCTGTGCGTAATCTTCCCAGTCAGTCGCCAGGTGCAGGTAGCCGCCGGGCACGAGCCGATCGGTGAGCAGCCGCACCAGCGGCGGCTGGATCAGACGGCGCTTGTGATGGCGTTTCTTTGGCCACGGATCGGGAAAGAAAATATGGATACCGGCGAGCGCGGCAGCCGGGATCATGTCGCGTACCACTTCCACCGCGTCGTGCTGGATGACGCGCAGGTTGGTGAGTTCGAATTCTTCGATCAGCTTCAGCAGACTGCCAATGCCCGGCGAGTGTACTTCGATTGCGATGTAATCGGTGCCGGGATTGGCGCGCGCGATTGCAGCGGTGGTCTCGCCCATGCCCGAGCCGATCTCAAGCACGCGTGGCGCGCCGCGCCCGAAAATCTGCGTCAGGTCGAGCGGCCGGTCCGAATACGGAATCCCG
>DASSON010000082.1:0-9267 GCA_035700525.1 Burkholderiales bacterium | reverse complement strand
AGCGGCGAGCGACGCTGAAACGCGCCCAAATCGCTTGGTCGCACACGCGAATATTCATGAGATAGGTTCTACAGGCAACCCCGAGGCCATGCGTATGCATTACAAGCAGCGGGCACTGACGGTGGTCGATCTGGTGCGGCTCGTCGTGCGCCGTTTCGGCGAGGATCGCTGCACGCAGATTGCGGGCAGTCTCACGTTCACGACGCTGCTGTCGCTGGTGCCGCTGATCACGGTGGCGGTTGCGATCTTTTCCGCGTTTCCGGCGTTTTCCACGTTGCTGGACCATGCCAGGATGTTCCTGCTGAAAAACATGGTGCCAGGTGCCGCGGAGAAGATCATCACCGTCTACATGCCGAAGTTCTCCGCGAACGCGGGCAAGCTGACAACGGTCGGCATGGTGTTTCTCGGCATTACGTCGCTGATGCTGATGTACACCATCGCCCGCGCGTTCAATTCGATCTGGCGCGTCACGCAGCCGCGCCGCTGGGTGCAGAGCGCGCTGGTGTACTGGGCGGTGCTGACGATCGGTCCGCTGCTGATCGGCGGCAGCGTATCACTGACATCGTGGCTGGTGGCGCTGTCGGTGCATTACGGCGGCGAGGCCTACATTCCGCATCGCGTATTGTGGAGAATCGCCGGCATCCTGCTGACCTCAACCGCGTACGGACTGATCTACCTGATGGTGCCGAACCGTTACGTCAGCAAGCGCGATGCGGTGGTCGGCGGGCTGGTCGCCGGCATCGGCTTCGAAGTGATGAAATGGGGATTCGGTCTTTACGTCAGCAAGATTCCGACGTACACGATGGTGTACGGCGCGTTCGCGGTGCTGCCGCTGTTCCTGTTGTGGATATACCTGTCATGGACGGTGTTGCTGATCGGTGCGGTGACGACCGCCGTGCTGCCGGAATGGCGCCTGGGCGCGTACCATGCGTTGCGCTACCGCGGCGATCAGTTCACCTATGCGTTGCAGCTGCTCGAGGCGCTGTGGCGTGCACAGCACGGCGGCAAGCCGCTGCGGCTGCCGCAGTTGCACGATGCCGCGCGTACCGGGCAGGACCGCGTCGAACGCATTCTGCGGGAGATGGAGCGGTTGGGCTGGGTCAGCATGACGGTCGGCGGCTACTGGATGCTGTCGCGCAATCCGCAGGAAATTCGGGTCATCGACGTCTATCGCCTGCTGGTGTTCGATCCGCCGTCGACGGCAAGGCGTGCGGCGCAGTACGATGCGCGCATAGGCGGGTTGCTCGACACGACTGCGCAACGGCTGGATGAAGTGATGAACCTGACGCTCGAATCATTCTTTGCGTCACGGATGCAAGAATCTCCGGTGCCCGATGGGAGCGTGAATGACGAGCGTGTGCGCCGCATCGGCGGGCCGGGAAACGAGAATTGAAAATCGCTGCTGCGCCGGTTCGCGCAGCATAACCCGGCATTTCGTTATCCGTTGGGCGGATGAGCGTGCGTCTTATTCCGGGCTGTCCTGACTGGCGACGGCGTAGATTTCGGGTGCCGGCGGTGGCGTGTATTCCCAGTGGCTCTGCCATGCACGCAGCACCCGCTCGGGATACCATGCCTGGCCCAGCGAGCCATTGTAGCGGCCGAGCGCACGGAACAGGTTGCCGTGCTCGATGTCGAGGTAGTGGCGCAGGATGGTGCAGCCGTAGCGCAGGTTGGTGCGCATGTGGAAAAGATCCTGTCCTGTGGCGCCGATCAGGCTGACCCAGAACGGCATCACCTGCATGTAGCCGCGTGCGCCGGCGCTGGAAATCGCGTACTTGCGAAAATTGCTTTCGACTTCGATGATGGCCAGCACCAGTTGCGGATCGAGACCGGCGCGCTTGGCCTCGTAATCGACCGAGGTCAGGAACGCGTCGCGCCGCTGCGGATCCGGCATGCGTTTGGCCAGCCGCTTCGACATCGTCGTCAGCCACGCCTGTCCCTGCTGCGGCGTATCGAACACCAGATACGTGGGTGCCTCGTCGCTGATGGCGCCGTGCAGCACGGCGCGCACGCTGGCGGCGAGCGGCTCATACTGCTGCGCGCCGGCGTACGCCGCCAGCGGCGCGGCCAGCGACGCGAAACCCATGACAAAGGCAATCAGTTTGAGCATAGCGCCGATTGTACGAATCCTGCGGCATCCGGCAATGGAATATTGCACGCTTCGCCGCCGCTGCGCGGCTGGTATTCAACCATGCCCTGTTTCAGGCCGCGCTCGCCGATCACGATGCGATGCGGAATGCCGATCAGCTCCATGTCGGCGAACATCACGCCCGGACGCTCATTGCGATCATCGAGCAGCACGTCCGCTCCGGCGTCCGTCAGCACGTGATAAAGATCGTCGGCGGCAACGCGTACCGCATCGTTCTTGTGATAGCCGATCGGCACCAGCGCCACGTCGAACGGCGCCATCGGACGCGGGAAAATGATGCCGCGTTCGTCGTTGTTCTGTTCGATCGCGGCGGCGACGATGCGCGAGACGCCGATGCCGTAGCAGCCCATTTCCATCAGCCGCGATTGTCCCGCATCATCGAGCACGGTGAGATTCATCGGTTGCGAGTACTTGGTGCGCAACTGGAAGATGTGGCCGACTTCGACGCCGCGACACAGCTCGAGCGTGCCACGGCCGTCCGGGCTGGGATCACCGTCGACGACATTGCGAATGTCGGCGACGCGCGCCGGCTCCGGCAGGTCGCGGCCGAAATTGACACCGGTCAGGTGACAGCCTTCCTCGTTGGCGCCGCACACGAAGTCGGACAGCACCGCGACCGAGCGGTCGGCGATGACGGTGATGTCGCCGGGGATGTTCACGGGACCGATGTAGCCCGGCTTGCAGTGCAGTGCGTCCTGGATTTCGGCCCCGGTCGCAAAACGGAAACCTGCCAGCCCGTCGATCTTGGCGGCCTTGATTTCGTTGAGCTGATGATCGCCGCGCAGCAGCAGCATGGAGAGCCGGCCGTTTGCGTTCAGCATGATGGTTTTCACGCTGTTCGTGACCGGCAGACCGAGAAACTCGCTGACCGCCTCGCAGGTGGTCTTGCCCGGTGTCGGCACTTTTGTCATTTTTTCGGCAGGCTGGCGTCGCGGCTGCGACGGCGCCAGCGCCTCGGCGAGTTCGACGTTGGCAGCGTACTCGGAGTCCGGACAATAGGCGATCGCGTCTTCGCCGGAATCGGCGAGCACGTGAAATTCGTGCGAACCGGTACCGCCGATAGCGCCGGTGTCGGCCGCCACTGCGCGATATTTCAATCCCAGCCGCGTGAAAACGCGCGAATAGCAGTCGTACATCACCTGGTAGGTCTGATCCAGACTGGCCTTGTCGACGTGAAATGAATAAGCGTCCTTCATCACGAATTCGCGCGCCCGCATGACCCCGAAACGCGGCCGGATTTCATCGCGGAACTTGGTCTGGATCTGGTAAAAATTGAGCGGCAATTGCCGGTAGCTTTTGATTTCACGGCGCACGATGTCGCTGATGACTTCCTCGTGCGTCGGTCCAAAGCAAAAATCGCGCTCATGACGATCCTTGATGCGCAGCAGCTCCGGTCCGTATTGCTGCCAGCGGCCCGATTCCTGCCACAGCTCGGCCGGCTGCACCGCCGGCATCAGCAGCTCGATGCCGCCCGCCGCGTCCATTTCCTCGCGCACGATGTTTTCCACCTTGCGCAGCACCCGCAGACCGAGCGGCATCCAGGTGTAGAGGCCGGACGCCAGCCGTTTGATGAGTCCGGCGCGCACCATCAGCCGGTGGCTGACGAGTTCCGCGTCGGCGGGCGCTTCCTTGAGCGTCGAGATGAAAAACCGGGAGCTGCGCATGTCTGGTCCGAAAATCAAAAAACCCTTATTCTACAGAAGGATGTCAGATAATCGGAATGAATATGATTTTTGGTTCACGGCGCCGGGCGCGCCGCAGCAATGACGAGGCCGTGTATGTCAGTGAACGCCGCGGGGTGCGCTCGCTGCATATCGGCAGCGACGTCATCCAGAGCTCGATGCGCATCGCGCGTCCGGATGATCTGGAGCTTGCATACACGCGCGGCCTGATGGCGTTTCTGCTGTTCAATCCGGAGCCGCGGCGCGTCCTGATGATCGGACTGGGCGGCGGTTCGCTCGCCAAATTCATCCATCGCCGCATGCCGCAGACCCGTATCACGGCGGTCGAAATCAATCCACGGGTGGTGGCGGTGGCGCGTGACTGCTTCGGCCTGCCGCCGGAGGACGGCCGCTTCCGGATCGTGATCGGCGACGGCGCCGACTATCTCGACGGGCGGCGTGCCTGTGCCGACGTGATCGTGATCGACGGCTACGATGCGCAGCAGCAGGCGGCGTCGCTGGTGACCGCCGACTTTTACCGTGCATGCGTCGCGGCGCTGACGCAGGATGGCGTTGCTACGGTCAACTTGTGGAGCGATGATGGCCAGCCCGACCGCTGCCTGGGCCGCATCGCCGAGACGTTCCCCGGGGGAGCGGTATCGTTCAAGGCCGGCCGCCATGGCAATCTCGCGGTATTGGGATTCAAGCGTGCGCCCGCCGCCGCGCTGTGGCAGACACTGGATGAACGCGCGGTCCAGCTGGAACGCACCTATCAGCTGGAATTTCCGCGCTTCGTTGCGACGCTGCGCGGGCGTCCCACCAGCGCAGCCGCCGGCGCCCGCTTTTAATCAGCGGCCGGATGTGAAAAAATTGATACAAGTCAAAGTATCAACGGGTGATGGACATGATCGATCGTGATGGATATCGCCCCAACGTCGGCATCGTCATCTGCAATCGCAGAAACGATGTTTTCTGGGGGAAGCGTGTCAATCAGCATGCCTGGCAGTTCCCGCAAGGCGGAATCGACCCCGGTGAAAGTCCCGAAAGTGCGATGTATCGCGAGTTGCGCGAGGAAGTCGGTCTCAATCCCAATCATGTGCGGGTGCTCGGACGCACGCGCGAATGGCTGCGCTACGAGGTGCCGCCGCAATGGCTGCGCCGCGACCCGCGCGGCAACTACCGCGGACAAAAGCAGATCTGGTTTCTGCTGCGCCTGATCGGGCGCGACTGCGATGTGTGCCTGCGTGCGACCAGCCATCCGGAATTCGACGCCTGGCGCTGGAATGACTACTGGGGCACACCGGGATCGGTCGTCGAGTTCAAGCGCGACGTTTATCACAAGGCGCTGACGGAGCTCGAACAGTACCTGCTCGTCGGCCGTCCGTCGCGCTCGCGCCGTCACGCTCAGGTGCGTCGGCCGTGAGGCGGGACAGCGGCAGGATTGCCGGGCCGGTGTCAACTTGCCGTGTCGGGCACGGTCAAACATGACATAAGCCGTGTGACAGCGGTCGGACAAGGCCACCGCCGCAGCGGCAAACCACAAAGGAGAATGCCATGCTCGGAGATTTTGCGCCGCTGTCATCATCCCTGCTGCAGCCCGGAACCAGCTACCACTACCCGACACAGGAAATGCGCGAGCGCATCGGTCTGGCCGACCCGGCGCTCGAGGTGATGACCGACTTGAGGCGCGTCACCGCAATCATCATACGGCCGAACGAAACCATAGACGAAGCGCGCAAGCGCATGATCGAGTGCGGCGTGCGGCTGCTGCTGGTGCTCGACACCCAGCGCAAGGTGGTGGGGCTGATCACCGCCACCGACATCCTCGGTGAGAAGCCGACGCTGGTGGTGACGGAGCGCGGCTGTCGCCGCCAGGACGTGCTGGTGGGCGATATCATGACGCCGCAGGCACGACTCGAGGTGCTCGACATTCGCGACGTTCAGCATGCCTGTGTCGGACATATCGTTGCCACGCTGCAGAAAACCGGGCGTCAGCACGCGATGGTGGTCGAAGTCGGCAGCGACGGCCGGCAGACCGTACGCGGGCTGTTTTCGGCAACGCAGATCGCGCGTCAGCTCGGCGTCGCCATCGAGCCGGACCGCGCGGTCAACACTTTCTCCGAAATCGAGATGCTGCTCGCCCACTGACGCCGGCGTGTTCGTTGACAGTTATCAGGGCATTATTTACACTAAGTTCAGATATTAGATTCAGTCTAATTTCTCTAATATCCGCATGCTGTCCCCTGCGCTGTCTTTAAGGAATGTCAGAAACGCAGCAGGGCGCACCTCAAAAGCACAGGTTGTTATCGATCGAAGGAGTGACTATGGCAGAGATACACGGCCCCAAGAAACTGGGGCCATTAACCCCGCTGGTGGGCGAATGGGAGGGTGATGTTGGCGTCGATCTTTCCTATCACAACAAGGAAGACGAGACGTCGGAGACATCAAGCTTTGAAAAAGCCTGGTTCAAGCCCATTCCGATCCAGGAAAACGGCCAGCAGGAGATATGGGGGCTGGCCTACAAGCTGACCAACTGGCGCCACGGTGAGGAAGCCATGGACCCGTTCCACGACGAGTCCGGTTACCTGTTATGGGACAGGGTCAACGGCCAGGCCATGCAAAGCGTTGTGTTCGGCCGCGGCATCGCCATTCTTGCCGGTTGTGACGCGAAGGCGACCGACAGGGAACTGTGTTTCAAGGCGATGCCGGGTGATCCCTGCTACGGAATTCTTCAGAACAAGTATCTGCTGCAGCGTGCCGAGCTGAAGAGTTACGAGCATGTCTTTACGTTTAACAATGACGGAACATTTACCCACACCTCCGACATTGTCCTGAAGCTCGCGGCTCAGGGCGGCAAGGAAATGCACCATACCGACCGCAATACCTTGCACCGGGTCAAGCGCTATCACCCGAGCGTCGAATACGCCTGATTGCGCAAGCTTCGGCAAGACGACGGCCCCGCGAAATCACGGGGCCGTTTTGCCATGTACGCCCGTGCAGCTGCTTACCTGACGGCGAAGATCCCGGGTTCGCGTTCGTTAAACGGGCACGGTGTGCCAGTTGCGCTGCATGGAGATTCTTTCGTCGTTGCTGAAATGCGCACCCGGCAATACGGGGATGCCCGGCGCGGTCAACGCGATTTCGATCCGTCCGAGTATCTGTCACTGCGGCATCGAGACGGTCGCTCTGCTCAGGACGGACTTCGAGCGGGGTCCCGGCAGGATTTCGTATCATATTCCGCGTCACCTGCGCGTGCAGAGCAAGGGACAGCGTCGCGCAGAAACAGCATCCGTTGACGTCGATCCGGATGGCTACGGTCTTTAACCGCAACAACGAGGAGTACGGCAAATGGCCAGCGCAAGCGCAACTCTGCACGAATCCCCCGAGTCCCTGTCGAAGGAAACAGTTGATCTGCACCGGGCGCTGGTCTCGTTGCAGGAAGAGCTGGAAGCGGCCGACTGGTACCGCCAGCGCGCCGACGCCTGCGGCGACCCGGCGCTGAAGGAAATCCTGCTGCACAACATGCGCGAGGAAATGGAGCATGCGAGCATGGTGCTGGAGTGGATTCGCCGCAACTGCAGCGACTTCGCGCAGCATCTGCGCACCTACCTGTTCACCGACGCTCCGATCATCGGCATCGAAGAGGCGGATACCGGCAAGGCGGCGGGTGATTCCGGTGCCGGTGATGCGCCCGAGGCGCGGCTCACGATCGGTTCCCTGAAAGGAGACGCGGCATGAACTACCTCAATCGTCATCAGGCGTCGTTTCCGGACAAGATCTGGGAAGAAATCGACAAGGAAGTTGCGGCCGCCGCGCGCGATCTGCTGACCGGCCGCCGCTTTCTCGATCTCGACGGGCCGTACGGCGCCGGACTGGTGTCGGTCGAGATCGGCTCCGACAACTACTGCCGCCAGCCGGCGCCGGATGAGGCCGGTGCCGTGATCAGCCGCGCGATTTCGGTGCCGATGATCCGCAAGACGTTCAACCTGAGCGTGCGGCGTGTCGAGGCGCATCTGCAGATGGGCGCGCCGCTGAGCCTGACCGCCGCCGCCGACGCCGCCGAGGCGGTCGCACGCCGCGAAGAGGAATTCATCTATTACGGTCAGACCGATTTCGGGCTCGAAGGGCTGATGACGGCACGCGGCCGCAACAAGCTCAACCGCGGCAACTGGTCCACGCTCGACCGCGCGCTGAACGATGTGCTCGCCGCCGTGACCGAGCTCGACGGCAAGGGGTTTCACGGACCGTACGCGTTCGCGCTCGAGCCGGCGCTCTACAACAGCCTGTTCCGGCGTTACGAAGGCAGCGATCTGCTGCAGATCGAACACATCCGCAAACTCTGCGCACTCGGCATCTACAAGGCGTCGATCACCGGCGCCGTGGTGGTCGACGCGCGCGTCGGCCGGCTGCTGGTGGGACAGGATCTGATGGCCGGCTATTCCGGCAACGACGGGATCCACTATCAGTTGTTCGCCAGTGAAAGCCAGGTGCTGCTGCTGGAAGAGCCGGAAGCGATCTGCACGCTTGAAGCGTCCGGCCGCAGCGTAAAGGCGTAGCAACCGCTCTGTTCCGCAGACGGGTGCGCGTCGCGCGGCCGCGGCCGTCAAGGCATTTGGTCCGAACGATCCGGCCGTGTGCCGGTTTGCCGCGCCGCTGCTTTTTCAAACATCACCGCCGGCATCGTGCTGCCGGCGTTTGTGCCGGCCGTGAATGATTGCGCCCGACTCGCTATAATTGGGGTAACAACAAGAGAGGGCAGCCATCAGCCATGTTAGAAGCGCGCTTGCTGGATTTGTTTGAGAACCGTCTGCGTCAGCTCGATCTGCCGGTGACGGTCAGTTTATGGAACGGCAGGACGCTGGGTTCCGCGGCCGATCCCAAGGTAGCGATACGGCTGCGCAACCGGCAGGCGCTGTCGTCGTTCGTGAAGCCCAGCATGGGCAAGCTGGCGAAGCGCTACGTCGAACAGGACATCGACGTCGACGGCGATCCGCGCGACGTGCTCGATCTCGGCGAGACGCTGTGCGATGCCGGCAGCAGCGTGCGCAGCCTGGGGCGCCATCTGCCGAAATGGTTTCGGCACACCAAACTCTTCGATCGCAAGGCGATCCATTACCACTACGACGTCAACGATGATTTCTTCGGATTGTGGCTGGACCACAACCGCGTGTATTCGTGCGCTTATTTCCGGCGTGCCGACGATACGCTCGATCAGGCGCAGGAACAGAAGCTCGATCATATCTGCCGCAAGCTCAGGCTCCAGCCCGGTGAGCGCTTTCTCGACATCGGTTGTGGCTGGGGGGCGCTGATCCGCTGGGCGGCGCGCAACTACGGCGTGCACGCGACCGGCATCACGCTGTCCGACAATCAGCACCGTTACGCCCGCGAGAAAATCGCCGCGGAAGGGCTGACGAAAAATTGCGAAGTGATGCTGATGGACTATCGCGATCTGCCGGA
>DASSON010000081.1:0-2319 GCA_035700525.1 Burkholderiales bacterium | reverse complement strand
CGCTGGAGGCCGGCGAGCATCAGGCGCAGGTCGGTGCCGACGCGCTGCAATTGATGACAGTGCACGCGGCGAAGGGGCTTGAATTCCACAGCGTGTTTCTGAGCGGCCTAGAAGAAGGGTTGTTTCCGCACGAGAACAGCGTGAACGAAGATGGCGGCCTGGAGGAAGAGCGGCGTCTGATGTACGTCGCGGTGACGCGCGCGCGGCGGCGGCTCTACCTGTCATTCGCGCAAAGCCGCATGCTGCACGGCCAGACGCGCTACAACGTGGCGTCGCGCTTCATGCACGAACTGCCGCCGCAACTGCTCAAGCCGGTCGGCCGGCCGCCGGTGCCGTATCTCGCGGTCGCCGGCGGCGGCGGGCGGCAGAAAGTCACGCCGCAGCCGGAGCTGGGCGGATGGGCGACGCAATCCGATATGCGCTGGCGCATCGGCCAGAGCGTGGTGCATCCGAAGTTCGGCACCGGCGTGATCGTCAGCGCCGAAGGCCGCGGCAGCGACGCGCGCGTGCAGGTGAATTTCCGCAGCGGCGGGCTTAAATGGCTGATGCTGGAATACGCGAAACTGAGTGCGGCGTGAAGCGGGGATTGGTAACAGCAATCGCAGTAATCCGACACACGTCGGCTGCCGGATTACGCTGCGCTAATCCGGTCCGCAGCCTGCTGGCGGAAATAAAATAAGGGCGAGATCCGGCGCGTTGCCATCGTTACCGACCCCAAATCCCTAATCCCGTCTCTCCATAGTCTTGCCGTAAATGTCCTTGTAGCCGGCATAGTTCGCGCATATCAGCACCGGAAACAGCACCAGCAGCCCGAGAAAAAACGGCAGCAGCGCGGCGAACCACAGTATGGCAGCGATCACGCCGAACACCAGGAACGGCTGCCAGTTGCGGCAGCAGGCGATGAAGCTGGATTTCATTGCCGGCACCGCGGGCACGTTGTCGAACACCACCAGCAGCGGCGAGAAATAAAACAGCATCATGATCGGCAGGTAGATCGCAAGGCCGATGATCAGCGCGATCGACGCGCTGCGGACGGTGTCCGACATCGTCGCGATATCGGATGCCTGCTGCGTCAGCAGCGTGTTGATCAGCATGTCGGCGCCGGACGCATGGGCGATCCCTTCGATGATGACGTTGCCGATCAGGTAGACACCGCCGATCGTGACCAGCGCCGACGCGTGCTTCTGAAAGCCGGCGAACAGGTGACCGATTTCGAGTTCGTCGCCGTTCTCGACTGCGCGACAGCCGATCATCAGTCCGGCGTAGAACAGCGGCAGCAGCAGATCGAAAACCGGCAGGCCGATCACCGGGATCAGGATCGCCGCCAGCCACAATGCCGCCAGTGCAATCGTCAGCACCACCCACACCAGTGCGTTGCCGCGGAACAGCCGGAATCCGTCGACGATCCATGTCCAGCCGCGTCCCGCCGCCACCGTGCGCGGTGTTTTCAGATCAATCACGTTCATTGTGGTGTTGCTCATACCGTTGGATTGCCATGGCCCGGGACATGCGCCCGATACTGCGCTGCCGCTGACGCGGCTGCAGCGCCTTTTTAACCTGTCATTATAGGGGACTCAGGCCGGAAGCTGCGGCAAATCGCGCTCGCGCGCGACGCGGTCGTGCAGGATGACGCGGAAATGATCGGGGTCCTTGGCGTGGACGATTTCGCCCGGGCGCGGCAGGTGATAGTCGTAGAGACGGGATACCCAGAAGCGCAATGCCGCCGCCCGCAGCATCGTTGTCCAGGCGTCGTGTTCGACTGCGGTGAACGGCCGTTGCCGGCGATAGGCATCGAGAAACGCGGCGGTGCGTATCGTGTCCAGCGTGCCGTCATCATCGATGCACCAGTCGTTGACGGTGATTGCGACGTCGTAGAGCCAGGCATCGACGCAGGCGAAATAGAAATCGATCACGCCGCCGATGTGGTCGTTTGCGAACAGTACGTTGTCGCGAAACAGATCGGCGTGAATCGGGCCGCGCGGCAGTGCATCGAAACGCGCTGCCGACTGCCGCCGCACTTCTTCGGTCAGCAGTTTGGCATCGTCCGCGGGAATGAACGGCAGAATGTCGGGCATCACCGAGCGCCACCATTGCGGGCCGCGCGGATTCGGCATATCCGGGGCATAGCTGCGCCCCGCGAGGTGCAGATTCGCGAGCATCGCGCCGGCCTGCGCGCAATGCGCGGCATCCGGCTGGTCGAGCGGGGCGCCGTCGAGGCGCGTGACGATCGCCGCCGGCTTGCCGTTGAGGCTGCCGAGGAAACGGTCGTCGAGGTCGGCGATCGGCTTCGGACACGGGATGCCGTGGCTCGACAGATGT
>DASSON010000080.1:0-91530 GCA_035700525.1 Burkholderiales bacterium | reverse complement strand
GGCGGTTGAAGCAGTTCGATCTGTCGGACGACGAGATCGCGCGGCTGCATGGCCCGGTCGGCCTGCCGATCGGCAGCCGCACGCCGCCCGAAATCGCGGTGTCGATACTGGCCGAGATGACCGCGGTGCGCCGCGGCATCATGCTGGTCGGCGCGCGGACCGCGTCGTCAACGGCGGAAACCGATCCGTTTGCCTGCCGCATGTAGGCGGAGATCGTTCAGCGCCTGCGCCGGCATGCATCATGCCAAGGTTGTTTTCGTCGGTGACGCTGTTGCTGGCGGTGGCATTCGTCAGCGGCTTGCTGGCAGGTCCGGCCCGGGGCGCCGGTCCGGTTGCCAACGGCATATTCCTGATTGCGCGGCCCGGCATGAAGGATCCGAATTTCAGCAAGACGGTGGTGCTGGTGACGCTGCCGAAAGGCGGCGCGCCGCTGGGCGTCATCATCAACCGGCCGCTGAAGCAGCGGCTGGCCGATCTGTTTCCCGATTTCAAGACGCTGAAGGGCAAGACCGATCCGATCTATTTCGGGGGGCCGGTCGAGCTGCCGCTGGTATCGTTCGTGGTGCGCTCGACGACAACGCCCGACGATGCGTTGCCGGTACTGCATGATGTTTATTTCAGCACCAGCCACAAGCTCTTCGACAAGCTGATGAAGCGTCCGGACCCGACCGCGAACGTGCGCGTGTTCGCCGGGTATTCGGGATGGGCGCCGGGACAGCTGCAAACGGAAATCAAGCGCGGCGGCTGGTATACGCTGCCGGCTGATGCCAATACCATATTCAGCGACGATCCTGCTAAAATCTGGGGCAAGCTGGTCGAGCGCGCGTCCCGGGAGAAGACGCACTGGACGCGGTGACGTTCGTGTGTTGCCGCTGAAACCTCGCGCCGGCCTGCCGCGGTTTCCCTGCTTTTTAAATCAATAACTGCCCGTCGTATTTCCTGATCGGTGGTCGGGCTGCGCATGATGAGTCGTAATTACGATTGGTCGATACGATTTGCCGCGATGGCAGGCGTCGCGATAGTCGCGCTGGCGCTGATGGCGTACGGCGGCAGTCATCGGCCGAGAGTGGGCGACAAGATCGACCTGCCGGCGCTCAAGCTGCTCGACGGGCAGCGGCTGCCAGCCGGTTATTTTCGCGGCAGGGCGGTGGTCGTCGAATACTGGGCATCGTGGTGTTCTTACTGTCGGCAGCAGGATCCCTACCTCGAATCACTGGCGTTGAATACGGGCGGAAAAGGGCTCGACATTCTCGCGGTGAGTGTTGACAGCAGCGCTTCCGCGGCCAAAGCCTACATTCAAAAACATCAGTACACATTTTCCGCCGTCATGCAGAACGGTGCGCTGCGCCGGCTGTTCGGCGACCCGCACGTCATCCCGGAGCTTTTCGTGATCACCGGCGACGGCAGGATTGCCGAAATCATTCGCGGACAGACGTCGGGCACCAACATCCTCGGTCTCGCCCGTTACGCGCGCGCGGACGACGGTGGCGATCACACGCTGCAGGCCTATCGATCGTACTGAGTGTCGGCGGTTGCCTTTTCAGACGGCTTCTGCTTTGATGCTGAAATGAAAGGTATCGTTGCCATTCTGCTGGCCGTGCTCGCACTGCTGCACTCGTTCGCGGCCGCGTCGGTGGAAACTGCTGCCGGGGACGCGAAGCCGGTCGCCCTGCTGATCCGGATCGATGGCGCAATTGGCCCGGCGACCAGCGATTACGTCACGCGCGGCCTGAAACACGCGGCGGACGAGCATGCCGGGCTGGTCATTCTGCAGATCGATACGCCGGGCGGACTGGCGACTTCGATGCGCGAGATCATCAAGGCGATCCTGGCGTCGCCGGTGCCGGTGGCCGGCTTTGTCGCGCCCGGCGGCTCGCGTGCCGCGAGTGCCGGTACCTACATCATGTACGCAACCCATATCGCCGCGATGGCGCCGGCGACGAACATCGGTGCGGCGACGCCGGTGAGCCTGATCGGTGGTGGGTCGGAAAGTGGTGGTTCCAAAAAAAACGAAAAGACCGAAAAGAACGGTAACGGCGGGGCGTCCGAAAAAAAACCAACCGAGCCGACCACGGCCGAAGGGCGCAAGGTGCTGAACGATTCGATTGCTTACATCCGCGGACTGGCGGCCAGGCGCGGCCGCAACGCGGACTGGGCGGAAATGGCGGTGCGCGATGCCGCCAGCCTGCCGGCGGAGCAGGCGCTGAAACAGCACGTGATTGATCTGATTGCGACCGGCATTCCGGACCTGCTGACAAAGCTCAACGGCAGACAGGTGACCACCGAAGCGGGGACCGTGACGCTGCATACCGAAAGCATGACGATCGAGGCATGGAAGCCCGACTGGCGCACACGCTTCCTTGCCGTCATCGCCAACCCGTCGGTCGCCTACATTCTGATGCTGATCGGCATCTACGGTTTGATACTGGAAGGCTATAATCCCGGCGGCGTGCTGCCCGGCGTGGTGGGCGGGATTTGCCTGCTGCTGGCGTTGTACGCGTTTCAGATACTGCCGGTCAATTTTGCCGGGCTGCTGCTGATTGCACTGGGAATCATTCTGATCATCGCCGAGACCTTCGTGCCGGCTTACGGCTCGCTCGGCATCGGCGGTGTCATCGCATTTGTGATCGGGTCGATCATTCTGATGGATACGGGGGTACCGGGTTTCGAAGTGCCGCTGGCGCTGGTGACCGGCGTCGCAATTGCCGGCGCGCTGCTGGTGTTCGGCATCGCATATTTCGCGCTGCATTCACGCAGCCGGCCGGTGGTGAGCGGGCGCGAGCAGATGATCGGCAGCATGGCGCAAGCCGTGACCGCGTTCGAGTCTGCCGGAACGGTGCGCGTGCACGGCGAGATGTGGAGCGCGCGGAGCACGGTCCCGGTGCGCGCCGGCCAGCGGGTGCGGGTGACGGGCATCGAGGGACTGACGCTGCAAGTCAGTCCGGATGAAGGTGAACCGAAAAGAGGTGTCTGATGTTTGAAGCCGTCGGCGTCATTGTTATCGTCATACTGATTGTATTGTTCAGTTCGCTGAAAGTGCTGAGGGAATATGAGCGCGGCGTGATCTTTCTGTTCGGCCGCTTCCAGAGTGTCAAGGGCCCCGGCATTATCCTGGTGTTTCCGGTCGTGCAGCAGATCATGCGTGTCGATCTGCGGGTGATGGTGCTGGACGTGCCGCCGCAGGACGTGATCTCGCGCGACAACGTGTCGGTCAAGGTCAACGCCGTCATCTATTTCCGTATCATCGATCCGGAGAAGGCGATGATTCAGGTGGCGCAGGTTTACGAAGCCACCAGCCAGCTGGCGCAGACCACGCTGCGTTCGGTGCTGGGCCGGCACGAGCTGGACGACATGCTGGCGGAACGCGACAAGCTCAACCACGACATCCAGACGATACTGGACCAGCATACCGACGCCTGGGGCATCAAGGTGTCCAACGTCGAGATCAAGCAGGTCGATCTCGACGAAGGCATGATCCGCGCAATCGCGAGGCAGGCGGAGGCCGAGCGCCAGCGGCGTGCGAAGGTCATCAATGCTGAAGGCGAGCTGCAGGCGTCCGAAAAACTGATGCAGGCGGCGCAGGTGCTGATCCAGCAACCGCAGGCGATTCAGCTGCGCTATCTGCAGACGCTGGTGGAGGTCGCGGGCGACAAGACCTCGACCATTGTTTTCCCGCTGCCGATGGATCTGATCGAGCCGCTGATCGACAGGCTCAAGAAGGAGTAGCAGACAGATATGGATCGTGCGCGCAAGCCGCAACGGCGCAAACCCGGCGAAGGTGAGCATGAAATACGCGAGTATCTGACGCAGGCAATTGCGCGCGGAGCGCTGGCACCGGGTCGCAAGCTGCCGACGGAGCGCGAGTTGGCCGAGCAGTTTCGTGCGCCGCGCAGCGCGGTGCGCAAGGTGCTGACGGTGCTGGAAGTGAAGGGCTGCATCACCCGCTCGGTCGGGCGCGGCACTTTTGTCGCCGATACGGACACGCACGCCGCCGGTGACCTGCTGCCGACCGCCGGACTGGACGCGAGCCCCGCCCAGATCATGGAAGTCCGCCTGTTGTTCGAGCCCGGACTGGCCGATCTGGTGGTGCGCAATGCGACCGCATCGGATTTCGTGCAGTTCGAGCTGTGCCTCGAAAAGGCCGAATCGATGCGCAGCCTGGAGGAATTCGAGCTGTGGGACAGTGCGTTGCATCAGGCGATCGCCGCCGCTACCCACAACAACCTTGCGATCCGGATTTCACAGATGATCAATGCATTGCGCCAGCAGGCGGAATGGGGCACGCTGAAGCGCCACAGTCTGACGCCGGAACGCCGCCTCGCCTATCAGAAAGAACATCGCGAACTGGTCGAATCACTGAAGGCGCGTGACGGCGACGGCGCACGGGCGCTGCTGATTGCGCATCTGCGTCACGTGCGCCGCAGTCTGCTTGGTTTTTGAATTTGCCGCCCCCGCTCGCCTGCGCGGGGCGACCGCGAAAGGTGGAGCGTGGCCGCCGGAAGGCGGAAGAGGGTTCCCGGCGTAAGCCGGGATCTGACCCTGAAGGCGGCCAAGAGCGGCCGGCGGCCTTGCGTCCGGATTCGGGTTGCACCCCATCTAACGATGGAGCTCCTGCTCCGCCTCACCGGCCGCTGCCCGCGTAGCGGGTGCGACCTTGGAGCGGAATGCGGGCGCCTCGGCGCACGGTCGCCGGCACCTCTACACTGGCCGATCCCCTTCGGGCCCTCGGCCGACGTTTCGAGGCGCCACCCGCCTCAATAAGGCGGGGAGAAACTCGTGCGTTGCCCACCACATGACGCCATCTCGAATCAATCAGCATGACAGCTGATACGGCACGCGTCGCAGCGATATGTTAGCGGTTGCATGTTGCATCGGTACTCTGGTAGCATTTGGTCGATTATGGTATCAATTGGTTGACCAATTAACACCCGGATAAATAACAGATAAAGACAAGCCACCATGCAACTCGTCACTTTTTCCGATGCACAAGGCCTGCGCATCGGCATCCTCGACAAAAAGACCGCTTCAGTAATCGATCTCAGCCGGGCGGCGCCGGCGCTGCCGCGCGACATGAACGAACTGGTGGCACTGGGCAGTGCGGGCGCCGAACAATTGCGTACCGCGGCCGCGAGTGACCGGCGCATTCCGCTCGCATCGATAAAGCTCCATGCCCCATTGCCGCACCCGAAGCGCAACATTTTCGCGGTCGGGAAGAACTACCGCACGCACGCCAGCGAATTCGAGAACAGCGGTTTCGACGCCACCGGCGGCCAGGCGGTGCCCGATCTGCCGATTTTCTTCACCAAGGCGACAAGTTCGGTATCGGGCCCGGGCGATGCGATTCCGATCGACCTCGACTATACCAATTCCACTGACTATGAGGGTGAGCTCACGGTGGTGATCGGTGAGGGCGGCCGCGGCATTCGCAAGGCCGACGCGCTGAAGCACGTCTACGGCTACACCATCATCAACGACGCGACCGCGCGCACGCTGCAGAGTGCACACAAGCAATGGTTCTTGGGCAAGAGCCTCGATGGGTATTGCCCGATGGGGCCGACGCTGGTGACCACCGACGAAATTCCGGATCTCGGCAAATTGCGGCTGATGACGCGGGTGAACGGCGAGCTGCGGCAGGATGCGATGGTGAGCGACCTGATCTTCGACGTGCCGACGCTGATCGAGACGCTGTCATCGGTCATGACGCTGATGCCGGGCGATCTGATTGCCACCGGAACGACATCCGGTGTCGGACTGGGTTTCAAGCCGCCGAAGTTCCTGAAGAAAGGGGACGTGGTCGCCATTACGATTGAACCGATCGGCACGCTGGAAAATCCGGTGGCGTGATTCACGGGCCGCGCGGAGATGCATGCGGTGCGGCGCTTTTTTTGCCAGTGCGGATGATCTGACGAATCAGAATCATCCGGTGTGACAGCTCTTGCGGCCCGGGCCGAAACGCCGGGATGAGGGGAACAGAATGAAAATCGCTGTGATGGGATCGGGCGGCGTCGGCGGCTACTTCGGCGCCAGACTGGTCCAGGCGGGCTGCGACGTGGCATTCGTCGCGCGCGGCGCGCATCTGGCCGCGATGCGCGAGCGCGGCCTCAAAATCGAAAGTCAGCTCGGTGACGTCCATTTGCCGAAAGTTCGCGTAACGGATGATCCGGCGACGCTCGAGCCTGTGGACCTGGTCCTGTTTTCGGTGAAGCTTTCCGATACCGCGACAGCCGCGCGTTCGATTGCGCCGCTGTTCGGACCCAACACCGGCATCGTGTCGTTTCAGAACGGCGTGCAGAAGGACGATGTGCTGCGCAAGGCGTTTGGCGACAAGGCGGTGATGGGCGGCGTCGGCTATATTGCGACGGCGATCAAGGAGCCGGGGGTGATACTGCATACCGGCACGATGCAGCGGCTGGTGTTCGGCGAATACGACGGCAGGCGTTCGGAGCGTGCCGAAGCATTTCTGGACGCCTGCAACAAGGGCGGCATCGACGCCGAGCTGAGCGACGATATCCGCCGCCGCATCTGGGAGAAGTTCGTGTTCCTGGTCGGCCTTTCCGGCGCCACCGCGGCGATGCGCCTGCCGATCGGGCCGATACGGGAAAACCCGTTGGCGCGCGGGTTTCTGTTCGACCTGATACGGGAAGCCGTGACGGTCGGCCGCGCGTTGGGCGTGGCGTTGCCGGAAAATTATGCCGAAGACCGGCTCAAGTTTGTGGACGGCCTGCCGGCCGACATGACTGCGTCGATGCACCATGATCTGCAGCGTGGCAAGCCGCTCGAAGTGACGTGGCTCAGCGGCGCCGTCGTCGAGCTGGGCGCAACGGTCGGCGTGCCGGCACCGGCGAACCGTGCGGTACGTGACATTCTTGCACCGTACGCGCAGGGACGATAGATACTCCGGATGGCGCCGCTGCTCACCCTCCGCTCGCTGCGGGCCGTCGGCGTCGAAGTGCCGATGGCGCGGCCGCTCGGCACCAGTGCCGCGACGGTGCGCGCGGCGCCGCTGCTGCTGATCGATCTCGAAACCGATGAAGGTGTCAGCGGGCGTTCGTATCTGTTCTGTTACGTGCGGTCCGCCGCTCCGGCCATCGCGAGCGTGCTGAACGAGATGATCGCGGCGGTGAAAGGCGATCGGGTGGCGCCCGTCGAAATCGCGGCGAAGCTCGCGCGCCGCTACACGCTGATCGGTGTGCAGGGTATCGTGCGCATGGCGCTGGCCGGGCTGGATGTCGCGTGCTGGGATGCGCTGTCCATTGCTGCCGGCATGCCGCTCGCCGCTTTTCTCGGCGGCGTGCCGAAGGCAGTTCCCGCGTACAACAGCAACGGTCTCGGGCTGATGGCGCCGGAAGCCGCGGCGGACGAAGCGCTGGAGCTGCTCGCGGGCGGCTTTCGCGGCGTGAAGCTGCGGTTGGGTCATCCGACACTGGAAGCTGATCTTGCGACGGTGCGTGCGGTACGGCGGCGCCTGCCGGATGACGTGGCGCTGATGGTTGATTTCAATCAGGCGCTCGGCACCACGGAGGCGATACGGCGCGGCCATGCGCTGGATGCGGAAGGCGTGTACTGGATCGAGGAGCCGATTCGGCACGATCACTATGCCGGCTGCGCTGCCGTTGCGCATGAACTCGTGACGCCAGTGCAGATCGGCGAGAATTTTTCCGGCGTCAAGGACATGGCCGCGGCGCTCGACGCGCGCGCGTGCGATTACGTGATGCCCGATCTCGAGCGCATCGGCGGTGTCACCGGCTGGCAGCGCGCCGCCGGTCTGGCGAGTGCGGCTGGAATAGAGCTGTCGTCGCATCTGTTTCCGGAGGTCAGTGCCCATCTGCTGTCGGTGACGCCGACCTGTCACTGGCTGGAGTACGTGGACTGGGCGGCGCCGATTCTGGCCGAACCGTTGCGCATTGCCGATGGCGCGGCAATGACTCCGACAGCGCCGGGAAATGGCCTTTCATGGAACGACGAGGCGGTGGCGCGCTACCGGATGAAATGACGGACTCGGGCATTCTGGAGAGGGTGCCGCGCCGGCTGACGTCGCCGGCCGACGTATGACGAGAGGGGATGCGAGCACAATGAACGACCGGAATAACCACAACGGGAAACGGCCCGCGGGAGCGGATCTGATCATCCCGCTGCTGGCGGCGGCCTTCGCCGTGTATTACATGAGCACGATCTGGCACCTGCCGTGGGAAGCGAAAGCGAACGGGCTGGTGCTGGGCAGTGTGCTGCTTTTTCTGGTGGCGCTTTTTTTCGTGCTGACCGCGCGTTCATTGCTGCGCGGGGCGATATCGTTGAGCCTGAGCCGTCTGTTTGAGCCGCGGCAATTCCAGACGCAGCGGTGGGGCCTGGTGGTGCTGATGATCGGATTCATCGCAGTCATCCCGTACTTCGGGTTTACGCTGACGATCTTCCTGTTCCTGGTGCTGGCGATGCTGGTACTCGGCGTGCGATCGTGGCGCAAGCTGATCGGGGTCGCCCTCGGGTCCGCGTTATGCGGTTATCTCATGTTCATCGTCATACTCGATACGCCGTTTCCGCATGGCCCCCTCGAAGTGTTGCTCGGGAGGTTGTTCTGATGGGCGCAGACGGCATCAACATGCTGGGCCTGTTTGTACACACGCTCGGCTACTGGTGGGTGATCATTCCGTCGGTGCTGCTCGGCATCCTGGTGGGCGCGATACCGGGATTGAACGCCGCCAACAGCATCATCCTGCTGCTACCGCTGACGCTCGCAATGAAACCGGAGGTGGGGCTGATGTTCATGGTCTCGCTGTATTGCGCAACTCACCTCGGCGGCGGCATTCCGGCGATCCTGATCAATGTCCCGGGAACCGGCGGTGCGGCGGCGAGCACGCTCGACGGTTATCCGATGGCGGTCAAGGGACAGGGGCAGCAGGCACTGGTGCTGAGTTTCGTCGCGTCGACGGTGGGCGGTTTTCTCGCGGCACTGGCAACATTGTTCCTGCTGCCATTTCTGTCGCGCATCGGCTATTACGTGCACAGCGTCGAGATGGTGGTCATCATGCTGCTCGGCCTGACGCTGATCGCCGCGATCGCCGCGGAAAACATGCTGAAGGGGCTGATCGCCGGTGTGTTCGGTCTGATGCTGGGCGGAATCGGCACGGACACCATTTATTCCGCGCCGCGCGGCACCTTCGGCTTTCTGTCACTCTACGACGGGTTGCCGCTGGTGCCGGTGCTGATCGGGCTGTTCGCGATCTCGGAAGCGCTGCTGATGATCGAGCACAAGATGATCGCAGCCAAGGGCGCGACGCAGGACCGGGAGGCGGTGTGGGCGCAGACGCTCGAGGGCATCCGGATGGCCGGCGAGCGCTGGTGGACCATCGTGTGGACGAG
This sequence comes from Burkholderiales bacterium, assembly GCA_035700525.1. Classification (GTDB taxonomy): domain Bacteria; phylum Pseudomonadota; class Gammaproteobacteria; order Burkholderiales; family JBDZVW01; genus JBDZVW01. The sequence continues at coordinate 82,173 of DASSON010000080.1, read as the reverse complement.
CTTCCTCGGGCTGGTGATCGGGATCATTCCGGGCGCCGGCGCGGCGATCGCATCGTTCGTCGCATATCAGCAGTCGCGCTTCTATTCGAAGACGCCGGAGTTGTATGGAACCGGCCATCCGGAAGGCCTGATTGCACCGGAAGCGGCGAACAACGGCGTCGGCCCGGGAACGATCGTGCCGTTGATGGCAATGGGCGTGCCGGGCGGAGAAACCGCGGCGGTGATGCTGATCGTGCTGCAGTATCACGGCATCGTGCTGGGGCCGCGCCTGTTCCTGACCACGCCGACGCTTGCCTACGGCGTGTTCATCGCGATGCTGTTCGCGTACGTATTCATGTTCCTCACGATTCTGCCGATGTCGCGCTATCTGTCACGGGTGACGGTGGTGCCGACGCAGTATCTGGTGCCGGTCATCATCGCGTTCACGCTGGTGGGTTCATTCGCGCCGCGCGAGTATCTGTTCGACATGGTGATCGCGCTGGTGTTCGGCGTGCTTGGCTATATCTGCCGCAAGACCGACTATCACGTGGCGGCGCTGCTGATCGGCGTCATTCTCGGTCCGTTCATCGAGCAGTACCTGATGCGAGCGCTGCGTATTTCGCAGGGGCACGTGAGCATTCTGTTCTCGTCGACGCTGGGCAACATTTTGTGGGCAATGCTGGTGCTGACCGTGCTGGTTCCGGTGTTGCGGCAGTGGTGGCGGAAAAAGATCGTATCGGCATCGCCTACGTAGAGCGATCGCGGGACGGGCAGCGGCTCGGGCCGTTGCGATGAGGCGGGTGCGCGGTAACCCGTGAGGGTGTTGAGGCAGTCAACGGAAACGCCTGTTATGACAACGAGAAGGAGAGCGAAATGTCTGAATTGAAGAAGCTGGCGACACGCCGGGATTTTCTGAAGGCTTCGGCCGCGGTCGGAGCGAGTCTGGGACTGGCACCGCTGCGTCATGCATCGGCCGCCGGAAAATTTCCGGATCACAATCTGGACGTCGTGGTTCCGACGCGCGAGGGCGGAGCGGCGGACCGGCTGGCACGCACGTTCTGCGACGTGTGGTCGAAGCACATCGGCGCCAAGTTCGAATTCAAGTTCTACCCGGGTGCGTCGGGCGAGGTGGGCTATGAAGTGTATCTCGGCAAGCGTGCGCACGACGGCTACAACCTGTTGTTCGGCAACATGGGGCCGGAAACGATCATGTACGTGGTGCAGAAGCCGCCATACAAATATCCGCAGGACTATGTGTATTTCTGCCGTGTCGACGTCGACGACAGCGTCGTGTTCGTGCCGCAACGCAGCCCGTTCAAGACGCTGAAGGATCTGGTGGCGCATTCGAAGCAGCAGACGGTGTCGGTGGCAACCAGCCGGCTGCCGCATCCGGCATCGATCGGCATGCTGGCGCTGGCGGAAGCGACCGGCGCGAAGTTCAATCTGGTGCCGTACGGCGGCGGCAACCCGACACTGAGCGCGGTAATTACGGGAGAAGTGCAATGTGGCATCCTGCCGGCCAGTGTCGCGATTCGCGCCGGCGATCAAGTGCGCATACTGGGTGTGTTCAGTGACGAGAACAAGCTGGCCGACCAGATGAACGGTGCGCCGTCGGTGAACAAGGTGTTCGGCACTCATATCCCGGATCTGCCGTCCGCGCATGCGTGGGCGATTCATGCCGACGTGCTGAAGAAATATCCGGAGCGATTCGAGAAGATCAACGCCACGGCCAAAGCGGTGTTCACCGATCCGAAGTACAAGGAGGTGTACCTGAAGACCAAGGCGCCGTGGGCGGCGATCCAGTACGGTGATCGCGCAGTCTGCGAAAAATACGCCGACAACATGATCAAGCTGGCCCAACGCTACAGCGGCATCATCTCGGCGAGCCGCGGCAAAAAAAAGTAAGCCGTTCGGGCTTCGGACAATCGTTTAGGCGTTATCCCGATTAGGGAGGGATATCTCATCACATGAATTATGTAATTGAAGCGCCGCGGGTGGCGGCGGTACCGGTGGTTGGCGGCGAGGCGACGTTTCCGGTGCGACGCATCTATTGTGTGGGACGCAACTATGCTGCGCATGCGCGCGAGATGGGGCATGACCCGGAGCGTGAGCCGCCGTTTTTCTTCATGAAGCCGGCCGATGCGCTGGTGCTCTCGGGGGCGACGGTGCCGTATCCGCCGGCCACGGAGGACCTGCAGCACGAGATCGAGCTGGTGGTGGCGCTGAAGAGCGGCGGGGCGGACATTGCGGTGGAGCAGGCGCTCGACTGTGTGTATGGCTACGGGGTGGGGCTGGACATGACGCGGCGCGACCTGCAGGGGCAGGCGAAGAAGATGGGGCGGCCGTGGGAGATGGGCAAGGGGTTCGACAACTCGGCGCCGATCACGGCGCTGCAGCCGGCGGGGCAGATTGGTCATCCGGACAAGGGGGCGATCTGGCTGAAGGTCAACGGGGAGGTAAAGCAGCACGGGGACCTGAACCAGCAGATCTGGCGGGTGGAGGAGCAGATCGCGTATTTGTCGCGGCTGGTGCGGCTGGAGGCTGGGGACATGATCTTCACCGGGACGCCGGCCGGTGTGGGGCGGGTGCAGCGTGGCGACCGGCTCGACGGCCATGTCGACGGCGTCGGTGACCTGACCGTTCACTACGGCACTTAGCGCGGAAGCACAGGAGCGATCCGTCGCGAAATTTCGACGGATCTTCCGAGGCGCCCGGGACAGGCCGACGGCCTTGAATCGGGCAAGCAGCAAATGGAGTCAATCTCTTGAGAAGGGGGGCGGCATCCATGGAGGCGGAGAATAACTTCTCCAGTGATGAAACCTTAAAGAGGGCGCAATCGATGAAGAGAAAGCTGATCATACTGGCAGTAGCGGGAGCTTGTGCAGTACCGCTGGTGGCATCGGCGAAGAGCACGGTGCAGATTTACGGCAAGGCGCGGGTGGGGTATGCGCACATTGATTCGGGCAATGGCACCAACGCCGGGGACGCGGTGTTCAATCCCGGCAGTTCGGCCATTGGGGTCAAGGGCACCGAAGATCTGGGCAGTGGCAACGCGGCATGGTTCCAGTTGGAGCAGACTTTCCCGCTTGATGGTGCCGATCGCAAGTGGACCGACCGCAATACCGGCATCGGGCTCAAGGGCGACTGGGGATTGTTCGGTGTCGGGCAATGGGATACCCCGTACAAGCGCATCAACGGCGGTTCCGGAAAATGGCAGTCATTTGGCCGCACCGACATCGGCGGCGTGCAGGCGATCATCGGCAACGACACGACGACCAATGGCAACGATGGCGGCGTGTACAGCTTTTCCCGTCGGCACAAGGGGTTGATCTGGTATGACAGCCCGAGGTTCGGCGGCCTTCAGATCAGTGGCGCGGTGTCGGATAATCGCGGCAAGGACACCATCGGCGGCGTGAACACGCCCGACACGGTGAACGGCAGCCCGCGGCTGTATTCGCTGGCGCTGGACTACCACAATGGCCCGATCCGGGTGGGGCTGGGCTACGAGAAGCACAAGGACTTTGCGCGCGAAGGCAGCAGCGACGACGGGTGGAATATCAGCGGTGCCTACAAGTTCGCGAAGGTGTTCCGGGTGGGGCTGACCTATGAGCACCTGAAGTTCTCCGATGATGTCGCAGCCGGCAGCGGGGACACCAAGCGCAATGCGTGGGGGGTGTTCGGCGACTGGCACATCAGTGGGCCGCACAGTCTGCATGTCGAGTACATCAAGGCGAACGACACCAGCGGCTCGCAAGTCGGCACGTTCGGGGGCGTGGTCGGCAACGATGGCGCGGGCAACACCGGGGCCAACATGTGGGCGCTGCGCTACGGCTACAAGTTCTCCAAGCGCACGTTGGTCACGCTCACGTATGCACGGCTGAACAATGACGACAACGCCGGCTACTTTCAGGAGCAGGCGGTGCAGAACATCGGTCAGGATCAGACCGTCTACGGCCTGACGATGACTCACGTGTTCTGATGCGCTGAACCGCGATCTTCCGGCAGCCGGACGATCGGCAGCACGTTGCGGTGCCCGCAGCAACACGGCTCCATGCGGGCGCCGCCGCCTGGTCGCGCTGCGTTCATTTACAGCGGCAATGATTTCCGGCTGGTCGCGAAGACATATCGCACCCATCACCGTTCCCGGGCACCCCGGATTTCAATGCCGCGAAGGCCGGGTAATCAAAAGGAGATGGAACGACCAATGGCTGAAGTCGAGAGCAGTGAGTACTGGGCGAAAAAAGGCGATGTGGAGTTGTATCTCTACCGCAAGCGCCTCACCGGGGCGGCAGGCCATGGGCGTCGTCCGGTACTGTTCCTGGTGCATGGTTCGTCGTACTGCGGGCGTTCCGCCTTCGATCTGACGGTGCCCGGACGATCCGATTATTCGTTGATGGACCGCTTTGCCGGATACGGATTCGATGTGTGGACGATGGATCACGAAGGCTATGGCCGTTCGTCACGTACCTCATGCAATTCCGACATTGCAAGCGGCGTCGAGGATCTGCGGGCGGGTACTGCGCTTGTCGAACGTGAGACCGGGAGTTCGCGTTTCGCGTTTTATGGTCAGTCTTCCGGCGCCTTGCGCGTGGCGGCCTTTGCCGCCGCGTGTCCCGAGCGTGCCGAGCGGCTGGTGCTGGCCGCACTGGTGTGGACCGGTACCGGCTCGCCGACGCTGGCGCAGCGCCGCGAAAAACTGCCCTGGTTCCGCAGCCATCATGCGCGCCCGATTGACCGCGCATTCTTCCATAACATTTTGAATCGTGACAAGCCGGGTATGTACGAGGATGCCGTGATCAACGCACTCGCCGACGCCGAGCTGCAGTATGGTGATTCGGTGCCGACCGGTACTTATATCGACATGTGCGCCAACCTGCCGATTGTCGATCCGCGACAGGTGCTGTGCCCGGTGCTGATCATACGGGGCGAACACGATGGCATTGCGACCGAGGAGGATTTGCTGGCGTTTTATCAGGCGCTGCCCAACAAGGACAAGCAGTTCGTGATCCTGCCGGGCCAGGCTCATGTCGCGCCTATCGGCGTCAACCGTCATCGGTTCTGGCACGTGATGCACGCGTTTCTGACGATGCCCGAGCGCGGCGATGTGTAAATCATCGAAAAATGGAGGACATCATGTCTGAAATCAAAAAACCGGCCACCCGCCGGGACTTTCTGAAAACGTCGACTGCGGTCGCGGTGGGCTTGGGGCTGGCGCCGCTGCAGCGCGCGACGGCAGCCGGAAATTTCCCTGACCACAATCTGAGTGTCGTCGTTCCGACGCGTGAAGGCGGTTCGGCCGACCGGCTGGCACGCACGTTCTGCGACATATGGTCGAATCATATCGGCGCCAAATTCGAGTTCAAGTTCTATCCCGGTGCGTCAGGCGAGGTCGGGTATGAAGTGTATCTCGGCAAGCGTGCGCACGATGGCTACAACCTGTTGTTCGGCAACATGGGGCCGGAGACGATCATGTACGTGGTGCAGAAGCCGCCGTACCAGTATCCGCAGGACTACATTTACTTCTGCCGCGTTGATGTTGACGACAACGTCGTCTTTGTGGCGAAGAACAGTCCGTTCAAGACACTGAAGGATCTGGTGGCGCACGCGAAGCAGCAGACGGTGCCGGTGGCAACCAGCCGGCTGCCGCATCCGGCGTCGATCGGCATGCTGGCATTGGCCGAGGCGACCGGCGCGAAATTCAACCTGGTGCCGTACGGTGGAAGCAACCCTGCCGTGAGCGCCGTCATCACCGGGGAAGCACAGTGCGGTACCGCAAGCTCCGGTGTGGCAATCCGTATCGGCGACCAGGTGCGCGTGCTGGGCGTGTTCAGCGATGAAAACAAGCTGGCCGACCAGATGGGCGGTGCGCCGTCGGTGAACAAGGTGTTCGGCACTCACATTCCGGACCTGCCATCATCGCGCGCATGGGCAATTCATGCCGACGTGCCGAAGCGATATCCGCAGCGATTCGAGAAGCTCAACGCCACCGCCAAAGCGGTGTTCACCGACCCCGAATACAAGAAAGTGTATGCGAAGACGAAGGCACCGTGGGCCGCGATCCAGTATGGCGATCGCGAGGTGTGCGCGAAATACGCTGACAACATGGTCAAGCTTGCCGACCGTTACCGTAGCATCATTTCCGCAAGCAGAAAAAAGAAATGATTTTCGTGACTATCGGCGGTCGCGATACCCGGGAGGATGGCGCGACGCGGCAGTGCTGAATGGCGTTCAGGTGCCGGTATATTTTCCGGCTTCATGCGGCGCCATGCCGTTGCCCGCGTCTTCGCAACGCCGGCGCCAGTTTTCGGTGATCGCCCGACTGCGGGCGCAGGTCTGGAAGCGCTTCTTTGCCTGCGCGTGCCGTCCCAGCGCATCCAGCGTGCGCCCGTACGCATATTGATACCAGCCCGCGGCAGCGTAACGCTTGCCCCGGTCGAGCAATGTGCGCGCCTGCTTCGCGTTGTTCAGCTGCAGGCTCAGCGAAACGCCGCTGCGAAGCGCCGTTTCGGCACGCGGGTCGTGTGCTGCGGAAAGATGGACGAACGCCTTGCTCCATTCGTCGCGTTCCTGCGGAGTCATGTGCAACGCATGAAAAAATAGCGCGCGCAGAAGGTAGGGTTGTGCGCTGTGCGCGTCCAGGTGCTGCAGATACGCGGCGATCGGCAGCACAAATGGTGCCGCGTTCGCCGCAACAAGGCCGGTGGCGGCCTTGACCAGGGCCGCGGCTTCCTGTTTGGCCGTCAGCGCGTCGAGCACCTGCTGCGCGGAATCGCTTTCGATGCCGTGATCCAGTTCCCGATACTGCTGGATATAGAGGCGCAGCCCGTGCACCGCGGCGGCTTTGTTGCTGTAGAGCATGAGCAGCGCCTGTTCGAACTTGAGGTCGTGCAGCCACGGATCCATGCGATAAGCACGATCGAGTGCGGCGCGCGCCGCCGGAATGTTCCCGGCCAGTTCATAAGCGAGGCCGAGGCGCGATGCGGTGCGCCAGTCGACGCCTGCATCCAGCGCCGCACGCAGATGGTCTATCGCACGGTGATATTTTCCCATGATCAGGTCGACATGGCCGAGCAGGGCGACCGCGTCGGCGCGTTCGGGATAGGCGCTGATCGTCGGCTCCAGTACCGCCTGCGCTGCTGCAAGCTGGCCGCGCTGGGCAAGCTCGCGTGCCACCGAGATCAGTTCATGCGGCACCAGCACGCTGGTGCCGAGGGTGTGGATAATGGTCTGCGTCGCGGTGCGGACCGTATCGATCTTGTCCTGGTCCGCCGCATCGGTCAGCGCCTTGAACGCACGGTTGAGTGCCGGCATGTCATCGGCGTTGGCCGGTGCCGATGACTGTGGCGCAGCCGGGTGGCTGCCGTGAGACAGCGGGTGTGCGGCGGCCGCTGCTGCCGGCTGGCAGATTAGAAATGCCGCATACAAACCGGCGGCCCAACCACGGATATCGGCCATGTGACATCCCCCACCTTGAGCCGGGAACGCCGATTCTGCGTTCCCCCACGAGAGCGGATTCGAATTACATTACGCCGTCGGCGGGAGGTGTCAAGCAACGGACGTGTGTGGTGTGGCGTCCCCATTACGGGCGGCCTGCCACGAACCGGGAAGTCGGCCGCCGCCCGATGTTCCCTGGCAGCGGTTCCAACCGTGCGCGCCCGGCAGGGGAACAGACGGTTGCGGCGCGGGTTCAGGCGGCGTCTGCCGGAACGGCAACGCCACGATAGAGTTCGCCGCCGACGCGCGGCACGCCCTGCAGCAGGTAACGGTCGAGCTGCCGGATGCCGAGACCACCGGCGCTGATCAGAAGGTCGATCCGGCGATTGAGATTGCAGCCGCAGCCGACGACGCGCTGGATCGGGTTGAGACGGTCCTGCCAGCGCGCCGTCCGCGCATCGTCGCTGCGGCCGTGTTCGAGAAATATGAACCGCCCGTCCGGTTTCAGCACGCGCCGGATTTCACACAGCGCGGCGCGCGCATCGGCTATGGTGCACAGCGTGAACGTGCTGACCACGCAATCGAAGCGGCCGTTTTCGAACGGCAGCGTTTCGGCGCCACGCCGTACCAGCTCCACCGGCATCGCGGCGTCCGCAATACGCCGCGCGACCCGCGACTCCAGCAATGTCGCGGGTTCGAGCGCGGTGAGCCGCGTCACCGCACGCGGATAGCACGGCAGATTGAGGCCGGTGCCGAAACCGATCTCGAGTACGTGACCAGATGCCGGAAGCAGGGCAGCGGTGCGCTCCGTGCGAACGCGCGGGGTGCGCATTGTCCAGTCCATCAGATGCGGAAACACATGGTCCGCGTACCATGACATTGCCGTTTCTCCAGCCCCGTTGCGGCCCGATTTACACGCTACGCTTTTATCGCCGCCCCGAAAAGGCTGCCGCTACGGGCTTAACCTGCTGCGCAGCTTGGCCTGCGCCACAAGGTCAAGAAATTCTTCAAGGTTCGAAGAATTCTCGGGGGCTTGTGGCTCCGGCCCGCGCCACAGGCGCTTAACGTTTGCGTTGCAAACGTTAGCCTCCGCCGCAAGCAAAGAATTTTTTAGGGTTCAGAATTCCGGGACTTGTGGCTCCGGCCGCCGCTGCGCGGCTTAACACGCTACGCATGTTAGCCTCCGCCGCAAGTAAAGAATTTTTAGGGTTCAAAAAATTCTTTTACCTTGTCCATCCATGATTTGGCGCGGGGGGTGTGCTTGCCTTCGTCGCTGTGGCTGATCTGCTCCAGTTCGAGCAGCAGTTCGCGCTGGCGCGCGGTGAGGTTGATTGGCGTTTCAACCACGACGTGGCACAACAGATCGCCGCGGCTGCTGGAGCGGATGCCCTTGATGCCCTTGCCGCGCAGCCGGAATATCTTGCCGGTCTGGGTTTCCGCCGGAATCTTGATCTTGGCCGAACTGTCGAGCGTCGGAATGTCGATTTCGCCGCCGAGCGCTGCCGTCGTGATGCTGATCGGCATTTCGCAATGCAGGTCGTTGTGATCGCGCGTGAACACCGCATGCTGCGTGATATGGATGACGACGTAGAGGTCGCCCGCCGGGCCGCCGTTGACACCGGCCTCGCCTTCACCGGAGAGCCGGATGCGGTCGCCGTCATCGACGCCCGACGGGATGCGCACCGACAGCGTCTTGTGCTGCTTGATGCGTCCGGCGCCGTGGCAGTCGCCGCACGGGCTGGTGACGACGCGACCGCTGCCGTGGCACTTCGGACACGTCTGCTGAATCGAGAAGAAGCCCTGCTGCATGCGGACCTGGCCGTGGCCACCGCAGGTGGGGCACGTGCTGGGCGAGGTGCCGGGGCGCGCGCCGCTGCCGTGGCACGTCGCGCATTCGGCCATCGTCGGGATGCGGATCTTGGTTTCGGTGCCGCGCGCGGCGTCTTCGAGCGAGATCTCGAGATTGTAGCGCAGGTCGGCGCCGCGGTAGACGTTCGAGCGCCCGCGCCCGCTGCCGAAGATGTCGCCGAAGATGTCGCCGAAGGCTTCGGCGAAACTGCCGAAACCGGCGCCGGCGCCTGCTGCAGCGGACGGATCGACCCCGGCATGACCATACTGGTCGTAGGCCACACGCTTGTTGGGATCGGTCAGGACTTCGTACGCTTCCTTCGCTTCCTTGAAGTGTTCCTCGGCTTTCGGATTGTCCGGATTGCGGTCCGGGTGATACTTCATCGCCAGCTTGCGGTATGCCTTGCGGATCGCATCTTCCGATGCGTCGCGATTGACGCCGAGAATTTCGTAGTAGTCGCGTTTGGCCATCTATCTTCTATGTTTGAATAATCTGCGCGGGCTGTGAGACGCAAATGCGCGAAGGGGTGAAGCGATTTCGCTTCACCCCGCGCCTCATGCCGCTCCCTCCGCGGGAGTTACTTCTTGCCGTCCTTGATTTCCTCGAATTCGGCATCCACCACGTTGCCGTCGTCGGTCTTTTCACCACTGTCGCCGCCGCCACCGCTGTTGGTGCCGCCGGCGGCTCCGCCCTGCGCCGAATTCTGCTCGGCATACATCTTTTCGGCAAGCTTGTGAGCTGCTTCGGCCAGCGCCTGCGTCGCCGCCTCGATCTTGTCCTTGTCGTTGCCTTTCAGCGCTTCTTCGGCGTTTTTCAGCGCCGTCTCGATCCTGGACTTTTCATCGCTGCTGATCTTGTCGCCATGCTCGGCGAGCGACTTCTTCGTCGAATGCACCATTGCGTCGCACTGGTTGCGGGCGGTCACCAGCTCCAGCGCCTTGCGGTCTTCCTCGGCATGCGCCTCGGCATCCTTCACCATGCGCTGGATTTCATCCTCGCCCAGCCCGGAGCTGGCCTTGATCGTAATCTTGCTTTCCTTGCCGGTCGCCTTGTCCTTCGCCGACACGTGCAGGATACCGTTGGCGTCAATGTCGAACGTGACTTCGATCTGCGGCATGCCGCGCGGCGCCGGCGGAATGTCGGTCAGGTTGAACTGGCCGAGGCTCTTGTTGCCGGACGCGACATCGCGCTCGCCCTGCAGCACATGGATCGTCACCGCGGTCTGATTGTCTTCGGCGGTCGAGAATACCTGCGTCGCCTTGGTCGGGATCGTGGTGTTCTTCTGGATCAGCTTGGTCATCACGCTGCCCAATGTTTCGATGCCGAGCGACAGCGGCGTCACGTCGAGCAGCAGCACGTCCTTGACGTCGCCCTTCAGCACGCCGCCCTGAATCGCGGCGCCGACGGCGACCGCCTCGTCCGGATTGACGTCCTTGCGCGGGTCCTTGCCGAAGAATTCGCGCACTTTTTCCTGCACTTTCGGCATGCGCGTCTGGCCGCCGACCAGGATCACGTCCTCGATGTCGGAAATTTTGATGCCTGCGTCCTTGACCGCGGTACGACACGGCTCGATGGTGCGCTCGATCAGATCCTCGACCAGGCTTTCGAACTTGGCACGCGTGATCTTGACCGCGAGATGCTTCGGTCCCGAGCTGTCGGCCGTGATGTACGGCAGGTTGACGTCGGTCTGCTGCGCGCTGGAGAGCTCGATCTTGGCCTTTTCGGCCGCGTCCTTCAGGCGCTGCAGCGCCAGCATGTCCTTGCGCAGGTCGATCCCCTGTTCCTTCTTGAATTCGTCGCACAGATATTCGATCACGCGCTGATCGAAATCTTCGCCGCCGAGGAAGGTGTCGCCGTTGGTCGACAGCACTTCGAACTGGTGCTCGCCCTCGACCGCGGCGATTTCGATGATCGAGATGTCGAAGGTGCCGCCGCCCAGATCGTAGACCGCGACCTTGCGATCGCCCTGCTTCTTGTCCATGCCGAATGCGAGCGCCGCCGCGGTCGGCTCGTTGATGATGCGCTTGACCTCGAGGCCGGCAATGCGCCCGGCATCCTTGGTTGCCTGGCGCTGCGAGTCGTTGAAATAGGCGGGGACCGTGATCACGGCTTCACTGACCGGCTCGCCGAGATAGTCCTCGGCGGTTTTCTTCATCTTGATCAGCACCTGCGCCGAGATCTCCGGCGGCGCGATTTTCTTGCCGCGCACTTCGACCCAGGCGTCGCCGTTGTCGGCGCGCAGAATCTGGTACGGCATCAGTCCGACGTCTTTCTGCACTTCCTTTTCTTCGAAGCGCCGGCCGATCAGCCGTTTCACCGCAAACAGCGTGTTCTTCGGGTTGGTCACCGCCTGGCGCTTGGCCGACGCGCCGACCAGGATTTCGCCGTCTTCGGCGTAGGCGACGATCGACGGCGTGGTGCGCGCGCCTTCCGAATTCTCAATCACCTTGGGCTGGCCGTTTTCCATCACGGCCACGCACGAATTGGTGGTGCCCAGGTCAATACCGATAATCTTTGCCATAGTGATTCCTCAACCGTTGTTTCTGTAAATTGCCCGCCGCAGCGCGGCTCGTCAAATCATTGCTTTGTTATATGAGGGCTTGCGCGCTAGCTTTCAACCGATTTCGACTTGGCCACGGTGACCAGTGCCGGACGCAGCACCCGATCGTGCAGCACGTATCCCTTCTGCAGCACGTTGATCACGGTGTTCGGTTCAGCGTCGGATTCTATCGTGGTCATCGCCTCGTGGCGATGCGGATCGAATTTCTCGCCTTGCGGATTGACCTCCGTCACGTTGAAGCGGGAAAAGGCCGCATCGAGCTGCCTGAGCGTCAACTCCACGCCGTTTTTCAGTGCTTCCACCGTCGTATTGTCGGCCGCCAATGCTGCTTCCAGGCTGTCGCGCACCGCCAGCAGTTCCTTCGCGAACGACTCGATCGCAAAGCGCTGCGCATTGGACGCTTCCGCCCGCGTGCGCTTGCGGATGTTGTCGGCTTCGGCCACGGCACGCAGCCACGCCTCACGGTGTTCCTGCACTGCTTGTTCGGCCTGCTTCAGGCGTTCCTGCAGCGCCGCATCAGCGTGTCCGGCAGCGGCGCGGGTGGCCTCGTCGGCACCTGCGGCGGCCGGTGTGCGATCGGCTGAAGCCGGTGCGCGCTGGGCAGGAGTCGGCGTGCGATCAGTGGAAGCCGGCGCGCGGTCCTCGGATTTTGCGCGCGGTGCGGCGGTAGGCTTTTCCTGCGGTTTGATGGTTTCGTCAGGATCAGCGTTCAGTCGCGGCTCGATTCGCGGTTTGTCCTGCATTACGTAGTCTCCCGGATGATTTCAAAGCTACTTTGGGGATGGTCGAAAAAATTTCAAGGACGAACAGGAAAAAAACCGCAAGTTTCGCATACCGGCATCAGTATTTGCTAATCCTGGGCGCCCATTTCCAGCGCGCGCCGGCGCGCCGTTTCCGCCTCGGTGGCGTCGGGCGTGCCCGCGGGCCAGCCCAGCAGGTTGTCGAACACGATGTCGGATAGCGCGCGCATCCAGTCATCGCGCTGATTCAGGCACGGAATGAAATGAAATTCGCCGCCCCCGGCGTTGAGGAATGCCGCCTTGTTGGTGATCGCGATTTCTTCCAGCGTCTCCAGGCAATCCGATACGAAGCCGGGGCAGATCACGTCGACCCGTCCGGTTTGTTCGCGCCCGAGCTGGACCAGCGTGGCCGACGTGTACGGCTTGAGCCATTCGGTGCGACCGAAACGGGACTGGAAGCATACCCGGTACGCATGTTCGGGCAGATTCAGCTCACGTGCCAGCAGGCGCGCCGTTTTCTGGCATTCACAATGATACGGATCGCCCTTGGTCAGTGTGTAGCGCGGCACGCCATGAAAGCTCATCAGCAGCAGGTCGGGCCGGCCGTTGCGCGACCAGTGCTCGCGCACGCTCTGCGCGAGTGCCGCGATGTAACCCGGATGGTCGTGAAAATGCGTGATCGTGCGCAGCGCCGGCATCCTGCGCAGTGTGGCGGCGTGGCGGAACACGGCCGTGCACGTGCTGCCTACGGTGCTTGCCGCGTACTGCGGATAAAGCGGCACGATCAGGATGCGGTCGCAGCCGTGCGCGATCAGCGCGTCGAGTTTTTCTCCGATCGCCGGCATGCCGTAACGCATCGCGTACTCAACCGCCAGCGGTGTCCGGATACGCTCGCCGAGATAGCCGCGCAGCAGTTTCGTCTGGCGCTCGGTATGGACCTTGAGCGGCGAGCCGTCGGCCATCCAGATTTCGGCGTATTTTTCCGCAGTACGGCGCGGCCGCGTGGTGAGTACGAACAGATGCAGCAGCGGCTGCCAGATCAGGCGCGGCAGTTCCACCACCGCCGGATCGCTCAGAAATTCGCGCAGGTACGGCTTGACCGCTTGCGCCGTCGGTGCTTCCGGCGTGCCCAGATTGACCAGCAGCACGCCGGTTTTTGCCGGCGTGCCGTGATGATACGGGGGAGAGGCGCGGAAAACGGACATTAGCAAGGCGTGGGGCGTGAGGGGTAAGGAGTGAGGAGTTCAAGTTTCCGGCGCGTATGGCGCGCCGCGTTATTCACTCCTGACACCTCACGCCTCACTCGCTACGGGTGCTGCGACAGCGCGCTCGACATCAGCTTCGCGGTAATATCGACGATCGGAATGACGCGTTCGTAAGCCATGCGCGTGGGTCCGATGACGCCCACCGTGCCGACGACCTGGCCGTCCACCTCGTAGGAGGCGGTCACCACGCTGCACTCGTCGAGCGGCGCCAGCCCGGATTCCTCGCCGATGAAGATCTGCACGCCCTGCGCGCGCGAACTGCTGTCGAGCAGTTGCAGCAGGCCGGTCTTTTTCTCGAACAGGTCGAACAACTGGCGCAGGCTGGCCATGTTCGATGACAGATCCTGCACTTCCAGCAGATTGCTTTCGCCCGAGATCACGTAGTTTTCGGACGATTCGTCGGCGGCCTGGCTGCCGGCCTCGAGCGCGGCAGTCATCAGACGCGTCATGTTTTCGCGCAGCTCCTTCAGCTCCTGCTGAATGCGCCGGCGGATTTCGTCGAACGACAGTCCGGCATAATTCTGATTCAGAATGTTGCCGGCCTCCACCAGCATCGCCGGCGAATAGGTGTTTTCGGTCACGAGGATGCGATTCTGCACGTCGCCGTCGGGCGTGACGATGATCAGCAGGATGCGCTTTTCCGACAGGCCGAGAAACTCGATGTGGCGGAACGCCGGACTGCGGCGCGGGGTGACGACGACGCCGGCGAAGCGCGTCAGGTCGGACAACAGTTGCGATGCCGACGACACCAGCCGGTGTGTGTTCTCCGCCTGCAGCTGGCCGCCGAGCTGGCTGATTTCGATGGTGCCGAGCTGCTGGATGGTGAGCAGGGTATCGACGAAGAAGCGATAGCCGCGTGCGGTCGGAATGCGTCCGGCCGAAGTATGCGGGCTGACGATGAACCCCAGCTCCTCGAGGTCCGCCATCACGTTGCGGATGCTGGCGGGACTCAGATCCAGTCCGGAGTAGCGTGAAAGCGTGCGCGACCCGACCGGCTGGCCTTCCGCAATATAGCGTTCGACGAGTGTTTTGAGCAGGAGTTGGGCGCGTTCGCTGAGTATCAGATTCATGGCGGATCTCGACGGGTATTCTACACATACCGAAATGGGCGTCACAAGGTTCGCGGTCACGCGAAGTAACCATTTCATTATCTGCGGATTTCACGCTGCCGTGGCGCGGCGAATTATGGTTTAATGCCGCCATGAAACCGTCATTCTCATGCGTCGGGCTGATCGGCAAGTACAAAAGTCCGGAAATCATCGGGCCGTTGCTCGAACTCGCGCGATTTCTCGAAGGCCGCGGTGTCGACGTGCTGCTCGACCGGCTGTCCGGTGCGCATGCGAGCGCCCATTCCTATCCCGCGCTGACGCTGGAGGAGATGGGGCGGCGCGCCGATCTGGCGGTGGTGCTGGGCGGCGACGGCACGATGCTCAACATCGCACGCACTTTCGCGCCATTCGATGTCGCGCTGGTCGGGGTCAATCAGGGCCGCCTCGGTTTTCTGACCGACATTTCGATCGGCACGATGTTCGAGACGCTGGGCGCGATTCTCGACGGGCACTACATGACCGAGGACCGCATGCTGCTGTCGGTCGAAGTGTTCAGCGGCGAGTCCAGCGTGTTCAGCGTACTGGCGTTCAATGACGTGGTCGTGAGCAAGGGCGTGAAAGGCAGCATGATCGAATTCGACATGCGCATCGACGGCGAATTCATCTACACCCAGCGCTCCGATGGACTGATCGTGGCGTCGCCTACCGGCTCGACCGCCTATGCGCTGTCCGCCGGCGGCCCGATCGTGCATCCGTCGCTGTCGATGCTGGCGCTGGTGCCGGTGTGCCCGCATACGCTCAGTAACCGCCCGATCGTGATCAGCGGTGATTCGCTGGTCGAGATCGTGATCAAGGACGCCGCCGATGCGCGCGCGCACTGCGACAGTCACTCCCACTTCGACCTGCGCGAAGGCGATCGCGTGATGGTGCGGCGCTACGATCACATGGTGCGGCTGCTGCATCCGGTGGGGCACAGCTACTACAATATGCTGCGCGGAAAACTGCACTGGAGCGAGTTTCTTTAAAAACGTGAGGTGTGAGGAGTGAGGAGTAGAAAATGCGGCGCGCCGAGCGCGCCGGAAACTTTAACGCCTCACACCTGACTCCTCACTCCTCACGCACTTTCAATGTTGCGCAGCCTGAGCGTCCATAATTTTGTCGTCGTCGAACACCTCGACATCGAATTCGATGCGGGATTCACGGTGCTGACCGGTGAAACCGGCGCCGGCAAGTCGATCCTGATCGATGCGCTGGCGCTGGCGCTTGGGGGGCGTGGGGATGCCGGCGTGGTGCGCGCCGGCGCGGAGCGTGCCGACGTCAGCGCAGCATTCGATGTTGCCGCGGACAGTGCGGTCGGTCGCTGGCTGGCCGACAATACGCTGGCAATCGATGAGGGCGGCTGTCTGATGCGGCGCGTGATCGACGCCGGCGGACGTTCGCGCAGCTTCATCAACGGCCGGCCCTGTACGGTGCAGCAGTTGCGCGAAGCCGGGGAATTCCTGGTCGACATCCATGGTCAGCATCAGCACCAGTCGCTGTTGCGCCCGGCGGTGCAGCGCGAACTGCTGGACCGTTATGCCGGACTGCATCAGTACGGCCTTGACGTGGCGCAGGGCCATCGCGCGTGGCAGGAAGCACGGGCGCAGCGTGCCGCCGTCGAACATGACGCGCGGGCGCTCGAGGCCGAGCGCGAACGGCTGGACTGGCAGCTGCGTGAACTCGAGGCGCTGGCGCCGGCGCCCGGTGAATGGGAAGAAACGGCCGCGGAACACCAGCGCCTGGCCCATGCCGCGAGCCTGCTCGAAGGCGCGCAGTTTGCGTCGGATGCGCTTTCCGAAAGCGAACAGTCGGTGCTGGCACAGATCAATGCCGTCGTGTCGCGGCTGCGTCATCTGCAGGATTACGACACCAGTCTCGGTGACATCATCGCGATCCTTGACCCGGTGCAGGCACAGGCGCAGGAAGCGGTCTATGCATTGCGTCACTATTGTGAACGTCTGGAGCTCGACCCGCGGCGGCTGCGGACGGTGGAAAGTCGCATCGACGCATTGCATTCGGCCGCGCGCAAGTATCGCGTGCAGCCGGAGGCGCTGCCGGCACTGCTCGATGAAGCGCGCGGGCGCGTTGCGGCACTGGATGCCGGCAGCGACCTCGAGGCGCTGCGGCAGCGTGAACAGGAAGCGCACACGCGCTACCTGGAGCGTGCGCGCCGACTGAGCGCGGGACGGGCGAAAGCCGCGCGCCGTCTGGCGCGCGACGTGAGCGAACTGATGCAGCGGCTGGCGCTGGGGGGCAGCCGTTTCGAAATCGTGCTCGATGCGCTCGATGAAGGCAATGCGCACGGGCTGGAACGGATCGAATTTCTGATCGCCACGCATGCCGGCGCGGAACTGCGTCCGCTCGGCCGCGTCGCTTCCGGCGGCGAGTTGTCACGCATTTCGCTTGCGATTCAGACCGTGACCAGCTCGGTCGCGCAGGTGCCGACACTGATTTTCGATGAAGTCGATGCCGGCATTGGCGGGCGCGTTGCCGAAATTGTCGGCCGCATGCTGAAGACGCTCGGCCGCAATCACCAGGTCATGTGCGTGACTCATCTGCCGCAGGTCGCCGCCGCCGGTGATGCGCAATGGCAGGTGGTGAAGCATGCCGGCAAGGACAAGGTCACCAGCCACGTATCCCCCCTTGGCCGCGACGCCCGCGTCGAGGAAATCGCGCGCATGCTGGGTGGCGTGAAGATCACCGCGACGACGCGGCGGCATGCGGCCGAGATGTTAGGAGTGAGGGGTGAGGAGTGAGGAGTCGACGTTTCCGGCGCGCCTGGCGCGCCGCATTATTCACCCCTCACCCCTGACGCCTCACTCCTCACGCCCTATCCCTGGTGCCGAAACGGACAGTTCACCTTGGTGCAATCGGCGTAAAGATAGAGTGAATGATCGTGGATGGTAAAGCCGCGATCTTTCGCGATCGTGGTTTGCTGCTTTTCGATGGTTTCGTCAAAAAACTCTTCGACGTGGCCGCATTGCAGGCAAACCAGGTGATCATGATGATCGCCGCGATTGAGTTCGAATACCGCCCGGCCGCCTTCGAAATGGTGGCGCACCAGCAGACCCGCCTGTTCAAACTGGGTCAGCACGCGATACACGGTTGCCAGTCCGGTATCGGTGCCTTCCTTGAGCAACAGTTTGTAGACGTCTTCGGCGCCCAGATGCCGTTCTTCGCTCTTTTCGAACAGCTCCAGAATACGCAGCCGTGGCAGCGTCGCCTTGAGGCCGATATTCTTCAGTTCGGAGGTATAAGTCACGGAATCGTCTCTGTCGAAGTCAGGCTATCTCGGCTATCATATAAACTTTTCATTATTTTGCAACCTTATTGCTTGCAGCCGCCGCGGGGGAAAGATTGCGCCGCCATCGACCGTTGTCCATATTGCGTCTAGCGCCTTTGCTGGTGCTGTCGCTCGCCGCCTGCTCGGCCACCGGCATTCCGGGCATCACGCCGTATAAAATCAATGTGCAACAGGGCAATGTCGTGACCCAGAAAATGCTGGCGAAGCTCAAGCCCGGCATGACGCACTCGCAGGTGCGTTACGTGATGGGCACGCCGATGATTGCGGATCCATTCCATCCCAACCGCTGGGATTACGTCTACATGTTCAGCAAGCACGGCGGCAAGCCGCAGGAACGGCGTATCACCATTGTGTTCGACAAGGACCGGCTCGCGCACATCGAAGGCGACGTCGTGCCGGGCAAAGCGGCCGCCGCCAACAACGGGCTGCCGGAATCCACTGTCCCCGAAGCCGTGGCGCCGAACGCGAAGTCAGCCCCGGCGGACGCTGCGGCATCGACGCCGGAAGGCGAATCTTCGCCGGCCTCCGCAAGTGAGTCGTCGGCGTTACCGGACAGTGCATCTGCGCCGGCGCCGGAACGCGCATCATCATCATCGGTACCGGAAGGCGCATCATCATCGGTGCCGCCGCGCAACGTTTCACCACCGGCACCGGCTGCTGCCGGATTGCCGGCAACGCCCGGCGCCAAACCTTCGTCATCGACGCCGGCCGGTTTGAAACCGGTGATGCCGGTTGCGCCACCAATGGGAGCTCCAACGGACGCGCAGACGCCCTATCCGGGCGCTGGCGGTGTTTCGGGCGCCGCGAACAATCCGCCGGCGGCCCAGTGAACGGCATGGCGAGCCCTGTGCAGGAGCAGCCGGCCGACAGCCGACGAATCGGTGTCGCGATTGCCGGCGCGTCGGGCCGCATGGGGCGGGCGCTACTCGAAGCGGTGGCCGCACATCCCGGTTTCCATCTGGTCGCTGCGCTGGAGCAGCCGGACAGCCCGTTTGTCGGCAAGGATGCCGGCGAGCTGGTCGGGGCGCCGTGTGGCGTGGTGATTGCCAGCGACATTGCGGCCGCGGTGGCAACGGCGAACGTGCTGATCGATTTTACGCGGCCGCAGGGAACGCTCGACCACCTCGCCGCCTGCCGCACGCACGGCGTGAAGATGGTGATCGGTACCACCGGTTTCGAGCCGGCACAACAGGAAGCAATACGGACCGCAGCGCGCGACATCGCGCTCGTGTTCGCGCCGAACATGAGCGTCGGCGTCAATATCGTGCTGAAGCTGCTGGACGTCGCGGCGCGTGCGCTCGACGGTTATGACGTCGAGATCGTCGAGGCACATCACCGTCACAAGGTCGATGCACCATCGGGTACCGCATTACGCATGGGCGAGGTCGTCGCGCAGGCGCTGGGCCGCGACCTGAAGACGTGTGCGGTTTACGGGCGCGAAGGCGTCACCGGCGAGCGCCATGCATCGACCATCGGTTTTTCCTCGGTGCGCGGTGGCGACATCGTCGGCGATCACACGGTGATGTTCGCCGGCACCGGCGAACGCATCGAAATCACCCATCGCTCTGCCAGCCGCGCCACTTATGCCGAGGGAGCGTTACGCGCCGCGCGATTCCTGATGGAGAAACCTTCCGGCCTGTTCGACATGCAGGACGTGCTGCGACTGCGCTGAACGGCAAGCCGCGCGTTCGTGGCACCGGCGCGCGTTGAAACAAAACCGGTTTTGTAGTAGAATATTTCCCCAGCTTTAAGCGGGATGGGTCGGCGATCTGTCCCGCTTTCCATGTCAGTAGCCGCAACCGGGAGCTTTTCTTGCCGCAATGTCCGCCTGCCATTCTCGTGCTTGAGGATGGCACGATTTTTCGCGGCGCGGCAGTCGGAGCCGAAGGGCTCACCGCAGGAGAGGTGGTATTCAACACTGCGATGACCGGTTACCAGGAAATTCTCACCGACCCTTCGTACTGCCGCCAGATCATCACGCTGACCTATCCGCACATCGGCAATACCGGCGTCAATGCCGAGGATGTCGAGGCGCGGGAAGTGCTGGCGGCAGGGCTGGTGATTCGCGACCTGCCACTGCTTGCCAGCAGTTGGCGCAAGACCCACACGCTCGCCGATTATCTGAAGCAGCATGCGGTGGTCGCGATTGCCGATATCGACACCCGCAAGCTGACGCGCATCCTGCGCGAAAAGGGCGCGCAGCGCGGTGCCGTCATGGCTGGCCGCATCGACGAGCAGGAGGCGCTGGCCGCGGCACGTGCATTCCCGGGGCTCGACGGCATGGATCTCGCAAAGGTGGTGAGCTGCTGCGAATCCTACACTTGGGATCAGGGCGTGTGGGCGCTGGAGCATGGCTACCGGCCGCGGGAGCGGACGGACTTTCACGTCGTCGCCTACGATTTCGGAACCAAGCACACGATCCTCAGAAAACTGGCGTCGCGCGGCTGCCGCGTGACCGTGCTGCCGGCGCAGGCCACCGCGCAGCAGGCGCTGGCGCTCGAGCCTGACGGCATCTTCCTGTCGAACGGGCCGGGCGATCCGCAGCCGTGCGATTACGCCATTGCGACCGTGAAGGAAATCCTGGCGACCAGGCTGCCACTGTTCGGTGTCTGCCTCGGCCATCAGTTCATGGCGCTGGCGAGCGGCGCGAAGACGGTAAAAATGAAGTTCGGGCACCACGGCGCGAATCATCCGGTGCACGATCTCGACAGCGGCCGTGTCGTGATCACCAGCCAGAACCACGGCTTCGCCGTCGACGCGGCGACGCTGCCGGCCAACTGCCGCGTCACGCATGTTTCGCTGTTCGACGGCAGCCTGCAGGGTTTTGCGTTTACCGACCGGCCGGCGTTCTGCTTTCAGGGGCATCCGGAAGCGAGCCCGGGGCCGCATGATGTCGATTATTTGTTTGATCGGTTTGTGACGCTCATGGAAAAGCACAAAAGCGAACCGCCAAGCCGCCAGGGGCGCCACGCGGGAACGTCTGTTTGAAACTACAGATGAATACCGGTGTTGTCGACCGGAAGATTCGTGTTGTTTGTCCATATTGTGCTGTGTTTTATGTCGACGTCCTCGGCGGCTTGGCGGTTAAAAAATAATGCCCAAACGTACTGAACTCAAATCCATCCTGATCATCGGCGCCGGCCCGATCGTGATCGGCCAGGCGTGCGAGTTCGATTATTCGGGCGCGCAGGCGTGCAAGGCGCTGCGCGAGGAAGGCTATCGCGTCATTCTGGTCAACTCCAATCCGGCGACGATCATGACCGATCCGGAGATGGCGGACGCGACCTACATCGAGCCGATCCAGTGGCAGATGGTGGAGAAGGTCATCGCGCTCGAGCGCCCCGATGCGCTGCTGCCGACGATGGGCGGGCAGACCGCGCTCAACTGCGCGCTCGACCTGGTGCGCCACGGCGTGCTCGAACGCTACGGCGTTGAGCTGATCGGCGCGTCGCGCGACGCGATCGACAAGGCCGAGGACCGCGAAAAGTTCAAGCAGGCAATGAGCGGTATCGGTCTCGCCAGCCCGCGCTCGGCGCTCGCGCACAGCATGGAAGAGGCGTTGCAGCTGCAGGCGATGGTCGGCTTTCCGACCATCCTGCGGCCGTCATTCACGCTCGGTGGCGCCGGCGGCGGCATTGCCTACAACCGCGAGGAATTCGTCGCCATCTGTGAACGCGGCTTTGAAGCGTCGCCCACCCACGAAGTGCTGATCGAGGAATCGGTGATCGGGTGGAAGGAATTCGAGATGGAGGTGGTGCGCGATCACAACGACAACTGCATCATCGTGTGTGCGATCGAGAACGTCGACGCAATGGGCGTGCACACCGGCGATTCGATCACGGTGGCGCCGGCACAGACGCTGACCGACAAGGAATACCAGATCATGCGCGACGCGTCGATCGCGGTGCTGCGCGAGATCGGTGTCGATACCGGCGGCTCCAACGTGCAGTTCGCGATCAATCCGCGCGACGGACGCATGGTGGTGATCGAGATGAATCCGCGGGTATCGCGTTCGAGTGCGCTGGCGTCGAAGGCGACCGGCTTTCCGATCGCGAAAATTGCCGCCAAGCTGGCGGTCGGCTATACGCTGGACGAGCTGCGCAACGAAATCACCGGCGGCGCGACGCCGGCGTCGTTCGAGCCGACGATCGATTACGTCGTGACCAAGATTCCTCGTTTCGCGTTTGAGAAATTCCCGCAGGCGGACGACCGCCTGACGACGCAGATGAAGTCGGTCGGTGAAGTGATGGCGATCGGGCGCACTTTCCAGGAGTCGTTCCAGAAGGCATTGCGCGGACTGGAGACCGGCGCCGACGGCTGCGATGAGCAGACCACCGACCGCGATGAGATCGAGAACGAACTGGGCGATGCCGGGCCGAATCGCATCTGGTATGTGGCCGACGCGTTCCGCTGCGGCATGACGCTCGATGAAGTCTACGAGCTGACGCATATCGATCACTGGTTCCTGGCGCAGATCGAGGACATCGTGCATCAGGAACAGGCGTTGCGCGGCACGCCGCTGGAGGCGCTCGACCGGCACGCACTGCGCACGCTGAAACGCAACGGTTTTTCGGATCGCCGCCTCGCGCGATTGCTCGATACGGATCCCCATCGCGTGCGAGCGCGGCGTCATGAGCTGGATGTGCGGCCAGTCTACAAGCGCGTGGACACCTGCGCCGCGGAGTTCGCGACCCATACCGCCTACCTGTATTCGACCTACGAGGACGAGTGCGAGGCGCAGCCCACATCGCGCCGGAAGATCATGGTGCTGGGCGGCGGACCCAACCGCATCGGCCAGGGTATCGAATTCGATTATTGCTGTGTGCATGCGGCGCTGGCGCTGCGCGAAGACGGCTACGAGACCATCATGGTCAACTGCAATCCGGAAACCGTGTCGACCGATTACGACACGTCGGATCGCCTCTATTTCGAGCCGCTGACGCTGGAGGACGTGCTGGAGATCGTCGCCGTCGAAAAGCCGGAAGGTGTAATCGTGCAGTTCGGCGGGCAGACGCCGCTGAAGCTGGCGCGCGACCTCGAGGCGAACGGCGTGCCGATCATCGGCACCACGCCGGACATGATCGACTGTGCCGAGGATCGCGAACGGTTCCAGCAGATGCTGAACCGGCTCAAACTGCGGCAGCCGGCCAACCGCACTGCGCGCGATCCCGAGCAGGCACTGCGTCTGGCGGAGGAGATCGGTTATCCGCTGGTGGTGCGTCCGTCGTACGTGCTGGGCGGACGCGCGATGGAGATCGTCTACGAAAAAAGCGACCTTGAGCGCTACATGCGTGAGGCGGTCAAGGTGTCGAACGATTCACCGGTGCTGCTCGATCGTTTTCTGAACGATGCGATCGAAGTCGACGTCGACGCGGTATGCGACGGCACGTCGGTCGTGATCGGCGGCATCATGGAGCATATCGAGCAGGCCGGCGTGCATTCCGGCGATTCCGCCTGTTCGCTGCCGCCATACAGTCTGCCGGCGGCGGTGCAGGACGATATCCGACAGCAGACCGAGGCGATGGCGCGTGCGCTCAACGTCGTGGGACTGATGAACGTGCAGTTCGCGATCCAGGGTGACACGATCTACGTGCTCGAAGTCAATCCGCGCGCGTCGCGCACCGTGCCGTTCGTTTCGAAGGCGACCGGCGTGCCGCTTGCCAAGGTCGCTGCGCGCTGCATGGCCGGCGTGTCGCTTTCCGTGCAGGGTATCACCGGTAGCGTGATTCCGCCGTACTGCGCGGTGAAGGAAGCGGTGTTTCCGTTCATCCGCTTCCCCGGTGCCGATACCATTCTGGGCCCCGAAATGAAGTCGACCGGCGAAGTGATGGGCGTCGGCCGCACGTTCGGCGAGGCCTTCATCAAATCGCAGCTTGCCGCGGGCGAAAAATTGCCGGCATCCGGAAAAATCTTCATCAGCGTGCGTGACGGCGACAAGGCGCGCACGGTGGATATCGCGCGCGGTTTTGCGCGGCTCGGGTTCACGCTGCTGGCGACGCGCGGCACCGCGGCGGCGCTCACTGCCGCCGGCCTGCAGGTGACGCCGGTGAACAAGGTGGCGGAAGGCCGTCCGCACATCGTCGACATGATCAAGAACAGCGAGATTGCGCTGGTGGTCAATACCGTCGAGGAAAAGCGCACGGCAATTCGCGACTCCTATTCGATCCGCCGCGCGGCACTGCAGCAGCGGGTCGCGATTTATACTACACTGGCAGGGGCTCGGGCCGCATGCACCGGACTGGAGCAGAAGGCGGAACTCACCGCGTATGCGATCCAGCAGTTGCACAGACGGCTGCCGGAAACGGTAAACTAGAAAAAGATCGCGGCCGGCAGAGGCGGCGACGGGAGGAGATGCCGGTGTGCCGGTGTGTCCCGCGCACGGGTTGTTCTGGATCGGCGCCGGACACGAGAATGCCCGGAATTCACTGTTTTCTGCCCGCAAACCCATCACGTAAGTAAATATTGGTAAGATAGGTTTGCACTCATCCCGCACCGGTTTGCGCCGGTGGGGGCGTTATTTTGCCCATTCGAGGATCTGGAGAGTATGGCGAATATTCCATTGACCGTAACCGGCGCGGAAAGGCTGCGCGCCGAATTGCAGGAGCTGAAGAGCGTTCAACGCCCGGCGATCATCGGCGCGATCGCCGAAGCACGCGCGCACGGCGATCTTTCGGAAAACGCGGAATATCACGCCGCGAAGGAACGGCAGAGCTTCATCGAGGGCCGCATCATCGAGCTCGAGGGCAAGCTCGGCAATGCACAAATCATTGATCCGACCAGTATCGACGCCGACGGCCGCTGCGTGTTCGGTGCGACCGTCGAGCTGGAAGACGACAACGGGCAGGCGATGACCTACCAGATCGTCGGCGAAGACGAAGCCGACATCAAGGAACGCAAGATTTCGATCAGTTCGCCGATGGCGCGCGCGCTGATCGGCAAGTATCCCGGCGACGTGGCCGAGGTGCAGGCGCCGGGCGGCGTACGCGAATACGAGATACTCGACGTCAAGTACATCTGATCGATGAGGAAGCTCGCGGATGCGCTGCATCCGGTTGCGGTGACATTATGGGTCGGCGCACTGTGGGCGATCGGCGGTATCGCGGCGCCGGTGTTGTTCAAGGGGCTTCCGGGAATGCTGGCGGGTACGCTGGCCGGCCACCTGTTCACGCTGACCGCGTACGTCGGCATCGGCTGCGGACTGTATCTGCTGCTGTTCCGCTTCGCGCGCTTCCGGCTGCGCGCGTTCGGACAGCTCTTTTTCTGGATCGTGCTGGCGATGCTGCTATTGACGCTGGCCGGCCACTTCGGTATTCAGCCGATACTCGAACATCTGAAGGCACAGGCGCTGCCGCAGGATGTGATGCGCAGCGTGCTGCGCAACCGCTTCAGCGCCTGGCACGGCGTTTCGGGGACGCTTTACCTGATCCAGTGCGTGCTCGGGCTGATGCTGGTTTTGCTGCAGCGGCGGGTGCCGTACTGACGGCGGGGCGGCGTGGACGCCGAGTGCTGCTGACGGCCGGCCGCGGCTGTGATCGGCGGCGCGCTGCGCGTTCATCTTGCGCCGCTTTCATTTTCGTGCGGCTGGCGCGCGGCGACGGCTTCGTCTTCTTGTCCGGGTTTTCCCGGTAGATCACAAGGATTTTTCCGATATGCTGCACCGGCTGCGCATCGAGCGCTTCACAGATTTCGGCAAGCAGCGTTTCGCGCTCGCTGCGTTCCGCGGTGTGAGCGCGAACCTTGATCAGTTCGTGGCTGGTCAGCGCCCGGTCGGTTTCCTTCAGCACCGCGGCGGTGAGGCCGGCGGCACCGATCAGGACGACCGGATCGAGTGCATGGGCCGCGGCGCGCAGGCGGCGCCGGGCGGCTAACGTCAACATGGGACTGCCCGGAAAAAGCGGCCAGTGTAATCGATGAAACGGACCAAAACCAGCCGGGCGTGGATGCGCGAGCACGTCACCGACAGCTACGTCAAACGTGCCGTCGCCGAAGGCTACCGTTCGCGCGCCGCGTACAAGCTGCTCGAAATCGACCGCCGTGATCGTCTGTTGCGCCACGGTGCGACTGTCGTCGACCTGGGCGCGGCCCCCGGCGGCTGGTCGCAGGTCGCGGCGCAGGCGGTGGGGCGGAGTGGGTGTGTGGTCGCGGTCGATCTGCTGGAGATGCCGGCACTCGCCGGCGTACATTTCATTCGCGGCGATTTTCGTGACCCTGACTGTGTCATGGAATTGACGCGGACGCTGGCGGATCGCGAAGTCGATCTTGTATTGAGCGACATGTCCCCCAACATCAGCGGTATAGCGGCAATCGATCAGGCACGCATTTGCGAGCTTGCTGCAGCGGCCTGTGAATTTGCCGGGAAATACCTGAAACCACAAGGTATTTTCGTAGTCAAAGTGTTTAATGGAGAGGGCTTTGAAGCATTCCGGGAAAGCATGCGCGAGGTATTCGAACAGGTTCATGTGCGCAAGCCGGGTGCATCCCGTGATCGCAGCCGCGAAGTCTATTTATTGGGGAAAAACAGACACTCGGGCACATTTGGTGGCCAGGACGCTAACAATGACGATTAGAATGAGTTTAAAATGAGGCCGTGGAGCCTGTCTGCTGTTTAAGGAGCAGCTTTGAACAATCTGATTAAAAATGTAGCGATCTGGCTGGTCATTGCGCTGGTGCTGATGACGGTGTTCAACCAGTTCAGTTCGCAGCATACGGTCCAGAAACAAATGGAGTATTCGCAGTTTCTGGACGCCGTGAAGCAGGGCCAGATCAGCAAGGTGACGATCGAAGGCCACGTGCTGAAGGGCATCAAGACCAATGGCGAGCACTTCAGCGTGTATTCGCCGTCCGATCCATGGCTGGTGTCTGACCTGCTGAAGAGCGGCGTCACGATCGACGCCAAGCCGGAGCACGAGCCGTCGCTGCTGATGAACATCTTCGTGTCGTGGTTCCCGATGCTGCTGCTGATCGGCGTCTGGATATTCTTCATGCGCCAGATGCAGGGCGGCGGCCGCGGCGGGGCGTTCTCGTTCGGCAAGAGCCGCGCGCGCATGCTGGACGAATCGAACAACACGGTCACGTTCGCCGACGTCGCGGGCTGCGAGGAGGCGAAAGAGGAAGTTTCCGAGCTGGTCGAGTTTCTGCGCGATCCCGGGAAGTTCCAGAAGCTGGGCGGGCGCATTCCGCGCGGCGTGTTGATGGTCGGTAATCCGGGCACCGGCAAGACGTTGCTGGCGCGTGCGATTGCCGGCGAGGCGAAGGTGCCGTTCTTCAGCATTTCCGGTTCCGACTTCGTCGAAATGTTCGTCGGCGTCGGTGCCGCGCGCGTGCGCGACATGTTCGAGCAGGCGAAGAAGCACGCGCCGTGCATCGTGTTCATCGACGAAATCGACGCCGTCGGCCGCCAGCGCGGCGCCGGTCTCGGCGGCGGCAACGACGAGCGCGAGCAGACGCTGAACCAGTTGCTGGTCGAGATGGACGGCTTCGAAGGCACGTCCGGCGTGATCGTGATCGCCGCCACCAACCGCCCCGACGTGCTCGATCCGGCGCTGCTGCGGCCGGGCCGTTTCGACCGCCAGGTGGTGGTGCCGCTGCCCGATATCCGCGGGCGCGAGCAGATCCTGATCGTGCACATGCGCAAGGTGCCGATGGGCCCCGACGTGCGCGCCGATATCCTGGCGCGCGGCACCCCGGGTTTTTCGGGCGCCGATCTGGCGAACCTGGTGAACGAGGCGGCATTGTTCGCGGCCCGCGCCAACAAGCGCCTGGTCGACATGGACGACTTCGAGCGCGCGAAGGACAAGATCATCATGGGCGCCGAGCGCCGCTCGATCGTGATGCCCGAGGAAGAGCGCCGCAATACCGCCTATCACGAATCCGGCCACGCGGTGACCGCGCGGCTGCTGCCGAAAACCGACCCGGTGCACAAGGTGACGATCATTCCGCGCGGACGCGCGCTGGGCGTGACGATGCAGCTGCCGGTGCAGGATCGCTACAGCATGGATCGCGAGCATATTCTGCAGAACATCTCGGTGCTGTTCGGCGGCCGCATCGCCGAAGAAATATTCATGAAGCAGATGACCACCGGCGCGTCGAACGATTTCGAGCGTGCGACCGAGATGGCGCGCAACATGGTGATGCGCTGGGGCATGAGCGAGGCGATGGGGCCGATGGTCTACGGCGACAACGATGGCGAGGTGTTCCTCGGACGTTCGATCACGACGCACAAGAATGTCTCCGAATCGACGCTGCAGAGGGCGGATTCTGAAATCCGTCGCATCATCGACGAACAGTACAGCCTGGCGCGCAAGCTGATCGAGGACAACCGCGACAAGGTCGAGATCATGGCGAAAGCGCTGCTCGAATGGGAAACCATCGATTCCGACCAGATCACCGACATCATGGAAGGGCGTCCGCCGCGACCGCCGAAACCACTCGCCACCACTGCGCCGCCGCCGAAGGATCCGCCGCCGACCGCGGCAGCCACCACGACTCCGGCACAGGAAACCTGAAGTTCCCCGTGAGGAGTGAGGGGTAAGGAGTGAGGAGTTGGTAGCGCTGCGCGCCGAGCGCGCCGCAAACTTCAAGCCCCTTACTCCTCACACCTCACACCTTACTCCTCACCATGTTTTTCCGGTGCGGCAAGTTCAGACTGTCCCTGGACCGTCCGCTGATCATGGGCGTGGTCAACATCACGCCCGATTCCTTTTCTGACGGCGGACGATTCGCGACGGCGGACGCTGCCATCGCGCAGGCGCACCGGCTGATCGACGAGGGTGCGGACATTCTCGATTTCGGCGGCGAATCAACCCGGCCCGGCTCGGATATCGTGCCGCTGGATGAAGAACGGCGGCGCATTCTTCCGGTCCTCGATGCGCTGCGCGACGTTCCGGTGCCGCTGTCGGTCGATACGCAGAAACCGCAATTGATGCGTGAAGCGATCGCCGCCGGCGCGGCGATGATCAACGACATCAACGCATTGCGCGCACCCGGCGCGTTGGACGCAGTGGCGGCAACCGATGCCGGCGTGTGTTTCATGCACATGCAGGGCGATCCGAAAACCATGCAGCATGCGCCGCATTACGACGACGTGGTGGCGGAGGTGAGGGCGTTTCTGGAAGAACGGCTGGCGGCGGCGCGCGCCGCGGGCATGGCCGGCGAGAGGCTGGCGATCGACCCCGGTTTCGGCTTCGGCAAAACGCTGGCGCATAATCTGGCCTTATTGCGTCGCTTGCGCGAATTCGAACCAGCGGGCGCGGCGATCGTCGCGGGACTTTCACGCAAATCGGCGCTCGGTCTGATCACCGGCCGTGCAGTGAATGAGCGCGTCCCTGCCAGCATCGCGGCGATGCTGATTGCAGTGCAGAACGGCGCGCACATCGTGCGCGTGCATGATGTTGCCGCAACGCGCGACGCGCTGATGGTGCTGGCTGCGGTGCAGGGACAGGAATGAACCAACCATGAGAAAATATTTCGGCACTGACGGCGTGCGGGGACGGGTCGGCGAAGCGCCGATCACGCCGGACTTCGTGATGCGGCTCGGCTATGCGGCCGGCAAGGTGCTGGCGGCGACGGGCATCGGCGACGGCGCCCGCCCCGCGGTACTCATCGGCAAGGACACGCGGGTTTCCGGGTACATGCTGGAATCGGCACTGGAGGCGGGATTCGCGGCGGCCGGCATCGACACGCTGCTGTCCGGACCGCTGCCGACACCCGGCATCGCCTATTTGACGCGCGCGCTGCGGCTCGCGGCCGGCGTCGTGATCAGCGCGTCGCACAATCCGTTCGAGGACAACGGCATCAAATTTTTTGCCGGAGACGGGTACAAGCTGCCGGACAGCGTTGAAACGGCGATCGAAGCCGAGCTCGACAAGCCGCTCGACTGTGTCGCGACGGCAAGCCTGGGCAAGGCGCAGCGCATCGACGATGCCGCGGGACGCTATATCGAGTTCTGCAAGAGCACCTTTCCGACGCGTGCGGATCTGCGCGGGCTGCGGCTGGTGGTCGATTGTGCGCACGGTGCCGCCTATTACGCGGCACCGCACGTGTTTCATGAACTGGGCGCCGACGTGGTCGCGATCAGTGACGCCCCGGACGGCTTCAACATCAACGATGCGTGCGGTGCGACACATCCGGCCGCATTGCAGCAGGCGGTGCGCCACCATGGCGCCGACATCGGCATCGCGATCGATGGCGACGGCGACCGTCTGATCATGGCCGATGCGGAAGGCCGTCTCTACGACGGTGACCTGCTGCTCTACATCATCGCCAGCCACCGCCGGCGGCACGGCAGGCTGCCGGGCGGTGTGGCCGGCACGCTGATGACCAATCTGGGGCTGGAGCAGGCGCTGGCCGCGCTCGACGTTCCGTTCGCGCGTGCCAACGTCGGCGACCGCTACGTGCTCGAACTGTTGCTCGAGCGGGACTGGCAGCTGGGCGGCGAGAACTCCGGTCATATCGTGTGTCTCGATCAACATACGACCGGCGATGCGATCGTCTCGGCACTGCAGGTGCTGGCCGCGCTGCAGGCCGAAAAAACGACTCTTGCCGAGATGGCACAGCCAGTGACGCTTTACCCACAGGTGCTGGTCAACGTGCGCGTTGCGAAGGGATTCGACTTTCGCGCCGATGCCGCGATCGGCGAAGCGGTGGCGGCGGCGGAAAAAGAGTTCGACGGCCGCGGCCGCGTGCTGATCCGGCCGTCGGGCACTGAGCCGCTGCTGCGCGTGATGGTCGAAGGTCATCCCGAAGACCAGATCCGGAAGTGCGCGGAGCACATCGCCGAGGTGGCGCGCCGCGCGACAGGTGCGTGACCAAACCGCGTGTCGCTATCTGGCCCGGGGCCGGAGAAATCCTGGGGCTTTTTCGGGCCGTTGATTTTGCTTCGAAGCGCTGCCCGACCTATTTGATCGAGAGCTCGATCATCCTGAACAACAACAGTCCCGCGGCAATCGCCAGATAAGCACGCAGTACACTCATCCATACGCGATTGATCAATGTGAGCCGCGCCGGCGCCAACTCGCTGAGCGGCGGCATCCGCCAGCTGTCGCGCAGCGATTTGTCGGGTTGTTCGGTGGCTGTTACACGAGCGATTCCGTGCCGCCTCTCGTAGAACTTTACGCCGGCCACGACGAGGATTGCGGCGATCGTCCCATCACCGAGAATTTCCAGAGTCTGCTGCTCCGTGATGCCGGGGAATAGCACCGATGCAGTCAGAATGACTGACAGCATCACCAGAGCTGCAATCACGGTGCCGGTGAAGAAGTTGACCCCACGCGAGTTGACCCACGGGCCGAGTACTGCTTTGTCATTGCAAAGCAGGAGCAGAAATACCGTCGCGCTCGGCAACAGCACGCCGGCGAGTGTCTGCACCAGATTGGTGAGCAATCCGAGCGGCGTGCCGGGAGTAAGAACCAACGCCGCCGCGAAGACGACCAGGCTGAAATAGACTGCATAGAACCCCTTGGCCTCGGCCGGTTTGCGGTGTAATGAATGACGGATTGCAAGCGCGTCGCCCAATGCATAAGCGGTGGCCAGCGACACTGCGGCAGCACCGATGATGCTGGCATCGATCAATGCGAGGGCGAAGAGAATACCCGGCGTTCTGCCGAAGTAGCGGTCCATGCCGGCGGCGACGGCACCCGCGTTGGTGAAGTGCCCGAATTCGGGCCTGCCACCAAACGTCGCCGCGCAAAACGCCATCATCACTACGGCCCCGACAATCGCGAGCACGATACCGAGCCATAAGTCGATTTTTTCGTAACGGATGAAACGCGGCGTGATGCGCTTGTCGACCACGTAGCTTTGTTGAAAAAAGAGCTGCCATGGGGCGACGGTAGTGCCAATGATGGCGATGATCAGCAACATCACCTCGTTCAGCTTTCCGCTCTCGGGCAATTGCGGCACAAACAAGTCGTGCATCACCTGTCCCAGAGGCGGATGAACCATGACAAATACCGGAATCAACAACAGGCTGCCGAAGACCAGAGTCAGCGAGAAGCGCTCGAAACGGCGGAAATTGCCGGTACTGACAGCGACCATGACGACCATAGCGGAAATCGTAACCCCCCAGACTTTGGACACGCCAAGGTAATCAAGCCCGAGACTGATGCCGATAAATTCGGTGACGAGGGTGAGCGCATTGAGAAGCAATAGATCGATGACACTGAAAGCGCCCCAGAACTTGCCAAAGCGCTCGAAAATCAGACGGGCGTGGCCCACGCCCGATACTGCCCCCAGACGCAATACCATCTCCTGATTGACATAAAGCACAGGGATCAATAGCAGTAGTGTCCACAGCAGCGAGGTGCCATAGTTCTGGCCGGCCTGGGTATAGGTTCCGAAGGCGCCGGCGTCGTTGTCGCCGACCATGACGATGAGCCCCGGACCGACGATGGCGAGCAGCGTCTTGAGACGATCGCTCCAGGCGCGATGCCCAACGGGATCATTGCGGCTGATTGCCCCGAATGCGCCGTGAATATCGCCGACGTGAGCGTCATCGAGGACGGCATCCTTGCGCAAGGGGGCTTGCCGTTCGGGGTTTTCGTTATTGGTCCCTAACAGCGAGCCCGGAATCTTGATTTGGTCCATCTTGTCACCCGTTATGTCAAACTGTTGAACAAGTAACGGTGCGACACCGTGTTTTTCATTCGGCCCATCGCGTGTCCCTCCAACGGCCCCGACGTGCTGACGACTTGACCGATGTCAGGCAACAGCCGTCCACACCATGACGTGCGACTCCGGCTTTACCCAGAGCACGGCAGGCCACGACGTTTAAAACCTGGGAGGGTCCGCAACGACGCCGCCCGCAAGGGCAGGGCCGAAGTAAAGCTTGAATGAAGATGAAGCTTTTGCGCGTACCGTCCCGCCTATTTCAGCGAGACGGCGGCAGGGACAGGGAAAGAAACAACCGAGCCAGTGCGTCCCGCTGTCTAACCAGCGATGGACCTGTATCTACTGCAGCTGTCCACGAGTGTCTCCGTTTAATGCGACGGCGCGCAGTATTTTCCTTGTCCCCCAAAAAGTCAAGAAAATCGTACGAGTTCTTGCGTGCTTTACCCATTCGATTCGGCAAGACTGATGCATGGTTCTGCTAATGGCTGCTTTCCGACAGAGGACTGGCGATTGTCACAAAACCGTAACAGAATCGTCATAAACTACGATTGCCATGTTGATCCGATGGAACCCATGTCCGCCAATATCCTCGTAGTCGAGGACGAACCCGCGATCCAGGAATTGATCGCGGTCAATCTGCGGCATGCCGGCCATCGCGTGCAGTCGGCCGGTGACGCCGAAAGCGCGATGATGATCATCCGCGACGCGTTGCCCGACCTGCTGCTGCTCGACTGGATGCTGCCGGGCCTGTCGGGACTCGATTTCGCGCGCCGGCTGCGCCAGGATGCGCGCACGCGCGCGATCCCGATCATCATGCTGACCGCGCGCTCGGAGGAGCGTGACAAGGTCGCGGGGCTTGAAATCGGCGCGGACGATTACATCACCAAGCCGTTCTCGCCGCGCGAACTTAATTCGCGCATCAAGGCGGTGCTGCGCCGGCGCACGCCGCACGCCACCGAAGATGCCGTCGAAATCGCCGGCCTGCGGCTCGACCCCGCGGCGCACCGCGTCTTCGGTGGCGGCCATTCGATTACACTGGGCCCTACCGAATTTCGCCTGCTGCACTTTCTGATGACGCATCCGAATCGCGTTTACACGCGCGCGCAATTGCTTGACCAGGTGTGGGGCGACCATGCGTTTCTGGAAGATCGCACGGTGGATGTGCACGTTCGGCGCCTGCGCGCGGCACTGGAACCGACGGCGCACGACGGGCTGATCGAGACCGTGCGCGGCAGCGGTTACCGCCTGGGCGGCGAATAGATCCGGTGCACCATTCGGCAGACAATCGTTCGGCGGCAGACGGTGCCGGTCCGCGTGGCCGGCCATGACCGCCGTCGTAAAGCGCACGCTGTCAGCGTGCGGAATGATCGTCGTCGCAGCGCTGGCAGTGTGGCTCGCGGCTGGCATTGCGTGGGCGCTGGCGGCTGTCGCGGCCGGCCTCGCGATCATCGTTTTTCTGCACGCGCGCAATCTTCACCGGTTGGATCGATGGCTGGATGGCCCGTTGCAGGTTCCGCTGCCGGATGCGTCCGGCGCATGGGCTCCGGTGTTTTCGAAGCTGTATCGTTTCGCCCGCCAGCGGGTGCGCCGCGAGAGCGAGCTGGCGATGGTGCTCGAACGTTTCCGAAACGCGGCACAGGCACTGCCCGACGGCGTCATTGCGCTGGACGGCATGCATCATATCGAGTGGAGCAACGCTGCCGCGCAGCGCCACTTCGGCATTGACCGCCAACGCGATATGAAGCGACCGATTCTCGGCCTGGTTCGCCAGCCGGAGTTTCGCGCTTATCTGGAGGCGGATGACTACAGCGAGCCATTGGTGTTGCGCTCGGAACGGGAATCGGAACCCGTTTTGTCAGTGCAGATCGTGCGTTATGGCGTCGATCGAAGGCTTGTGATAAGCCGTGACGTCAGTGAGCTGGAACGGGTGACGACCGTGCGCCGCGATTTTGTCGCCAATGTCTCGCATGAACTGAAGACGCCGCTCACCGTCGTGGCCGGGTTTCTGGAAACGATCGAAGATACCGATCCCGCGCGGGAACAGTTGCAGCACTACGTGGATCTGATGCTGGTCCAGACGCGCAGCATGCAGCGTCTGATCGAGGATTTGCTGGTACTGTCGGCGCTGGAAAACAGTGGCAACGTACTGCGCGAAGAACACGTCGCCGTCGCCCAGCTGCTGCAGGCGGTGCATGATGAGGCGCTGACGCTTTCCGCCGGGCAGCACCGGATCACGCTGGCAATCGCGCAGGACGCGGTGCTGCGCGGGGCGGAAACCGAATTGCACAGCGCGTTCGGCAACCTGATGAGCAATGCGATCCGCTACACGCCGGCCGGCGGCAGCATCGAGCTCGCGTGGCGCATTGCGGACGGCAGCGGCGTGTTCTCCGTGACGGACAGCGGCATTGGCATCGACCGCCGGCATATCGCGCGGCTGACCGAGCGTTTCTACCGGGTGGACCGCAGCCGCTCGCGCGCGACCGGCGGCACCGGGCTCGGACTGGCGATCGTCAAGCACGTCGTCATGCGCCACCAGGCGATCCTCGACGTCGTCAGCGAGCCGGGAAAGGGCAGTTGTTTCAGCGTTCGATTTCCGGCGAACCGGGTGATCGGTACAGCGCCCCGAGATTGAGCGTCAGTAGAGCGGAATACCGGTGGCACGTCGCCGCCCGTCCACGCGCAACGTGACAACGCCTGATAGAAATGTTAGTTCAGGCAGCGTGCGCTGCTCGGGCGTGCAGTGCCGCGTCGGCCGGGGCCTCGACCAGCGCCAGCGCCTGGCGTTCGAACAACCGTTTGTATACGCCGCCCTTGCGGCACACCAGCGCATCGTGCGTGCCTTCCTCGATGATCCGGCCGCGGTCCATCACCAGCAGCCGATCGAGTGCGCGTACGGTGGACAGACGGTGCGCGATGATCAGCGTGGTGCGGCCCACCATCAGCCGTTCCATCGCCTGCTGGATCAGCGTTTCGCTTTCGCTGTCCAGGCTGGAGGTGGCTTCATCCAGTATCAGGATCGGCGCATCGGCCAGGAACGCACGCGCGATGGCGACGCGCTGGCGCTCTCCACCCGAGAGCTTGATGCCGCGTTCGCCGACCAGTGTCTGGTAGCCGTCGGGCAGCCCTGCGATGAAATCGTGCGCGCCGGCCAGCCGCGCCGCCTGCCTGATCTCGGCATGGCTCGCGCCGGGTCGGGCATAGGCAATGTTTTCGGCCAGCGAACGGTGAAACAGCAGCGGCTCCTGCTGCACGATCGCGATCTGGCGGCGCAGCGACGCCTGCGTGACTTGCGCGATGTCCCGTCCGTCGATCGTGATCGCACCATCGTTCACATCGTACAGACGCTGTACCAGCTTGATGAAAGTGGTCTTGCCCGAGCCGGAATGGCCGACCAGCCCGACGCGCTCACCGGGTGCAATGCGCACGGAAAAATCATTGAACAACGGCCGCGCGCGGGCACCATAACTGAAGCTCACGCGTTCGAAGCGGATTTCGCCCCGTGCGACCGCGATGGCGCAGGCATCGGGTTTGTCGTCTACTCCAAGCGGCAGGCTGTCCAGCGCGACCAACTCTTCCATGTCGTTGACCGAACGCTGCAGGTTGCGGATGTGCATGCCCACGTCGCGCAAATAGCCCTTCAGCATGAAGAACATGGTCAGCGCGAATGCAATATCGCCGACGCTGGCGCGGCCGCTCGCCCACAGCCATAGCGCAGCGCCCAGAATGGCTGCCTGCATCGCTGTCAGCATCACCGCCTGCACCCCGCCGTTGAGTGTGTGGCGCACCCAGGTGCGCCGTGTGCGCCGCTGCCATTTGCCGATGATGCGCGCCAGCCGGTTTTCCTCGCGCGTTTCGGCGCCGAACGCCTTGACCACCGCGTTGCAACTGACTGCGTCGGCCAGCGCGCCGCCCAAACGCGTATCCCATGCGTTGCCTGCCCGCGCGGCCGGTGCCACATAGCCAAGCGACAGCGCCACCATCACGCTGATGTAGAGAGCCGCGCTCAGGCCCACTACCGCACCCATCACCGGCCAGTGTACGCCGAGCAGTACCGTAGTGCCGACCAGCATGACCACGGACGGGAACAGCGCAATCAGCAGCGTGTCGTTGAGCAGATCCAGCGCCCACATGCCGCGCGTGACCTTGCGCACCGTGGAGCCGGCGAAGCTGTTGGCGTGCCAGTCGGTCGACAGTCGTTGCACTCGATGAAATGCGTCGGCGGCGATTTCACTCATCATCTTCAGCGTGAGGGTGATGATGTTCATGAAGCCGAGCTGGCGCAGCGCCATGCCGCCCAGTCCGAGACCGGTCAGTAACCAGAACGCCAGCCAGGCGGCGTTCCACGCTTTGACCTGGATCGCCGGACCTGATGCCAGCGCGTCGACGAGCCGCCCGGCGAACAGCGGCGTGAACACGTCGGCTACCGCGGAGAGCAGTGCGAGCAACGCAATCAGACCGATGCGCCACGGCTGCCTGGTCCAATGTCGCAGGATGAATCTCAGCACGCGGCCAAAAGACTGTTCATGGAAATCGACTTTTTTACGAACCATTTGCCATCACCCGGCGGCGCGATACCTCCGGGCTTCCATTCGAGAAAAAAAGAAACAAGGACGACTCCGGTAGCCGGCGTATGCCGGCGATCAGTGCTGAGCGGTCCTCTGGGGAGATTGACGCAAGGCGTATACAAATGCGCTTACGATGCCTGCTGCAAGCGGGAAGACCCGCGTGGACGGCAATCTAATGCTGCACGAAATGCAGGAGTGCCACCCGCGGGATGGTGAGATTTGGCATGGACATGCAACACCTCCCTGTGCGTAAAGTAAAGGGAATGCCGAAAAAAAACGATTAAAAATTCTATCGAACTTGCCGGCACGCGGCAAGATGTCGTCGAGTTGATGTTGGGTGTCAGCCTCGGCGCCGGAGCCAGGTGGCTCCGGCCGCAACCGTATCGGTTTTTTTGAGGTTACTTTTCGTCAGGAGACAACCGGTAACCGACGCCGGCCTCCGTCAGCAAAAATCGGGGGCGCGTCGGATCAGCTTCGAGCTTGTGCCGCAGCGCACCCATGTAGACGCGCAGATAGTGACTATTCTCGACATAGGACGGGCCCCATACCTCCTTGAGCAGTTGCCGGTGGGTCACGACCCGCCCCGCATGCTGGATCAGAAGCGCGAGCAACCGGTATTCGATTGGCGTCAGGTGCACTTCACAGTCTGCGACGAAAACCTGCCGCCGTCCGAGATCAATCTTGACGTCGGCCACCGAGAAGATTCCATCGGCTCCATCTTTTACGCCAGCGCTGCGATGGCGCAACGCGACCTGGATACGGGCGATCAATTCGCCCACTCCGAACGGCTTGGTAAGATAGTCATCCGCTCCGGCATCGAGCGCAGCGATCTTGTCATCCTCCTGGCTGCGTGCCGAGAGTACGATGATTGGCAGCGTCGTCCAGGCACGCAATTCGCGCACCACCTGAACCCCGTCGATATCGGGAAGCCCCAGATCCAGGATCAGGATGTCCGGCTTGCGGGTAGCGGTCTCGACCAAGCCTTGCTGGCCGGACGCCGCTTCGTGAATCCGGAAGCCCTGCGCCCCCAGCGCCGTGCGCAGGAAGCGCCGGATCTGTGCGTCGTCTTCAATGATGACGACTGCCGGCATCGGGTCACTCATGCCGCTGCCGCATCTGGATCATATTCCGGTTCAATTGCCGGTGGGGTTTTTTCGAGGGGCAACGTAAAGTGAAACGCTGCGCCGCCGTCCGCCCGTTGCTCTGCCCATATGCGACCACCATGCGCGACAACGATCGCACGGCAGATCGTCAACCCCAGACCGGCACCGCCATGCACGCCTTCCATGTTGGCACGTTCGAATTTCTCGAACAGCCGCTTCTCGTTCCCTTTCGGCACACCGGGCCCGCGATCCGCCACCGTGATGATCATCACGTTTTCTTGAACCCGGGCGCTGATGTCGATTGGCGCAGCGGCATACTTGACTGCATTATCGAGCAAATTTTCCAGCACCTGCTCGATCAGCACGGCATCAAGCAGCGCCATT
The DNA here is from genome assembly GCA_035700525.1 of Burkholderiales bacterium. GTDB lineage: Bacteria > Pseudomonadota > Gammaproteobacteria > Burkholderiales > JBDZVW01 > JBDZVW01. Next base: position 43,295 of record DASSON010000080.1, on the reverse strand, counting down.
GGCAGATTTTCAGGCAGTGACACATTGACCAGGTGACGATCGAGCTGCAGGCGCGTCAGTACGCCCCCGATGATTTCTTCAACGGGGTACCACTGCAGATTGAGTTTCACCGCACCCGCGTCAAGTCGTGCCATATCCAGGATGTTATTGGCGAGGCGGGTCATGCGGCGCGCCTCGTCGTAGATGCTGTGGCTGAGTTCCCGGCGCGCTTTCGGATCCAGATGTCCGCTTTCTTCCACCAGGCTGCTGGATGCGCCGACGATCGTCGCCAGCGGCGTGCGCAGGTCGTGCGAGATTGCGCTCAACAGAGAATTGCGCAGACGCTCCGTTTCCGCCGCCACCTGAGCAACTCTCGCCTGTTCCGCGAGCCGTACCCGCTCGATCGCCTGCACGGCCTGTGTCATGAATGTGTCAAGCAGGCGTTGCTGCTCCGGTAGAAACACCCGCCGCAGATTGACCGGCAGCAGTGCCAGCACACCGATTTTTTCAGACGAACCGACGAGTGGCAGGTAGACACCATCGGCGCCGGGTAGCGTGTCGGTTCCGTTGCCTGCGATCCGGGTGTGATCGAACACCCATTGTGCAACACCGAGATCGGCTCCATGAAACGAATACTGGATACCGTCCTCCGTCGGATAACTGATTTTCCCGGCGGAATCCGGGAACAGGACCGCGCTCTGCCCTTCGAACTCGCCCCCTATGTGGCGCACCACCGCTTTCACGATATCCTGTTCAGTGCGTGCCGCCGCGAGTTCTCGGCTCAAATCGTATAACACGCGCGTGCGCCGCTCGCGATGACTGGCCACCTTTGCTTGTGATCGCACATTTGCCGTCAGCCCGCTGATGACCAGTGCCACTACCAGCATCACGCCAAAGGTGATGAGGAACTGGGTGTCCGACACCGCGAAATTGAAATAGGGCGGCACCAGGAACAGATCGAAGGCCACAACGCTCAGGACCGACGCCAGTAGCGCGGGGCCGCGACCATGGCGTGCGGCGACGTAAACAACGCCGAGCAGGTAGATCATGACAACGTTGGACAGATCGAAATGTCCGGCCATCACGGTAGCCACCAGCGTGCATGCAGCGGTGACGGCGATGCTCCACAGATAGGCTCGACGCTGCTGCGCAGTGATGCGGCGGCGTTCGGGCCTGATGCCCAGGTAGAGCCGGCTGCGATCGAAGTAGGTCTCCGGTATGGCCGACTGTGCGCGCGGCTCGGCGCTCAGCAAGTGGACGTCGATGCCGTGCGCTTGGCGCACGATGGTATCGACTACCGAACCCAGCAGCCAGCGCCGCCAGCCGCTGCGGCGCGGTTTGCCGAGCATGATGCGGGTGACGTTTTGAGCGCGCGCGAGCGCGAGGATTTCGGCGCTCATGTCGGGCCCGCTCAAGGTCACTGTCGTGGCACCCAGTTCTTCGGCGAGCCGGAGCGACGCCATCACCGCGTCCCTGCGCTGGGGTGACAGGCGTTGCAGCGCGGGAGTTTCGACGTAAGCGACGATCCACTCGGCGTGAAGCGTGACGGCGAGCCTGCGACCGGCGCGTACCAGCCGCTCCGACGTTGGGCCAGATCCGATGCATACGAGCACGCGCTCGCCCGACGGCCACACGTCACGTATCGCGTGGCCGTCGCGATAATCACGCATCTGCGCATCGACCCGTTCCGCCGTTCGCCGCAGTGCCAGTTCGCGCAACGCAATGAGGTTGCCCTTGCGGAAGAAATTGTCAACGGCGTGCTGCGCCTGCGCCGGAACGTAAACCTTGCCTTCGTGCAGCCGTGTCAACAATTCATCCGGCGGCAGATCAACCAGCTCCACTTCGTCGGCAGCATCGAAAATGCTGTCGGGGACCGTCTCCGAGACTCGAACGCCGGTGATTCCCCCTACCACGTCATTCAGACTCTCCAGGTGCTGAACGTTGAGCGTGGTGTAGACGTCGATCCCCGCATCCAGCAGCTCCTGCACGTCGTTCCAGCGCTTGCGATGGCGCGAACCGGTGGCGTTGGTGTGCGCCAGTTCATCCATTGCGATGAGCTGTGGACGGCGCGCAAGAGCGGCATCAAGGTCGAATTCCCGGACTTGCACACCGCGATAAACGATGCTGCGAAGCGCAAGCGCCTCAAGTCCGTCGAGCAGCGCCGCGGTATCGGAGCGCCCGTGTGTTTCTGTCACGCCGACGATGGCGTCCGTCCCGCCGGCACGCTTTTCACGCAGAGCCGACAACATTGCGTAAGTCTTGCCGACTCCCGCGGCAGCGCCCAGAAAAATCTTCAGCCGGCCGTGCCCGTGCCGCGCTTCGTCGCGCTGGACTCTGGCAAGCAGAACATCGGGATCAGGACGCTCGTCGGTCATGGTGCGCCCCATGCAATTCGATGGCAGCCATCTTATCGCAGACCGCAATCAGGCGTTAGTCGGCCGGTTTGCCGACACCGGCGGTGTTCCATTTTCCGACGTCAGGCCACACTGAACGCGGAAAGGGCGAGATCGATCAGCTTGATACCAATGAACGGGGCAATCAACCCGCCCACGCCATAGATCAGCAGGTTGCGCCGCAGCAGTACGGTCGCCGAATCGGCGCGGTAGCGTACGCCTCTGAGCGCGAGCGGAATCAGCGCGATGATGATCAACGCGTTGAAGATCACTGCCGAAAGAATGGCCGACGCCGGGCTGTGCAACGCCATGACGTTGAGCGCACCCAACCCGGGGTAGGTTGCGACGAAAACGGCCGGAATGATGGCAAAGTACTTCGCGATATCATTGGCCACGCTGAAAGTAGTCAGCGCTCCGCGTGTCATGAGCATCTGCTTGCCGACCTCGACTACCTGCAGCAGCTTGGTAGGGTTGCTGTCCAGGTCGACCATGTTGCCGGCTTCCTTGGCGGCCTGGGTTCCGCTGTTCATCGCTACCGCGACATCGGCCTGTGCCAATGCCGGTGCGTCATTGGTGCCGTCGCCGGTCATCGCCACCAGGTGCCCTTCCGCCTGGTAGCGGCGAATCAGCGCCAGTTTGTCCTCGGGCCGGGCTTCGGCCAGAAAGTCGTCGACACCTGCGTCAGCCGCGATCGCAGCGGCGGTGAGCCGGTTGTCGCCGGTGATCATCACCGTCCTGATCCCCATGCGTCGCAGCTCGGTGAAGCGTTCCTTGATTCCGCCCTTGACGATGTCCCTGAGTTCTATCACGCCCATCACTCGCGCTGCGCCTGCGATACGCTCCGCCACCACGAGCGGCGTGGCGCCGCGCCGCGCCATGTGCTCCACTTCCATCTCGACTTCAACGGGAAAGCGCCCGTCCCGGGCACCCACCCAGGCACGTATCGCGTCGGCCGCGCCCTTGCGAATCTCGCGACCATTCAGATCGACGCCGCTGATCCGCGTCTGGGCGCTGAACGGAACGAAATGAGTATGCAATTCATGCACGCTGCGGCTGCGCAATCCGAACTTCTGCTTGGCCAGCACCACGATGGAACGACCTTCCGGCGTTTCGTCCGCCAATGAGGCGAGCTGTGCCGATTCGGCCAGTTCGTTTTCACCCACGCCGGCAGCATGCAGAAAGCGGGTGGCCTGACGATTGCCAAGCGTGATGGTGCCGGTCTTGTCGAGCAGCAATACATCGACGTCGCCTGCCGCTTCCACCGCACGACCGGAGGTGGCGATCACGTTGGCTTGCAGCATGCGACTCATGCCGGCGATGCCGATCGCGGACAGTAGTGCACCAATGGTGGTCGGAATCAGGCACACCAGCAGCGCAATCAACACCGTCACGCTTGCCGGCTGGCCGCTGCCGTTAAGCTGCACGCTGAAGATCGAAAACGGCAACAGCGTGACGCACACCAGCAGAAAAATGATGGTCAGCGCGACCAGCAGAATCGTCAGCGCGATTTCGTTCGGCGTTTTGCCGCGCCTGGCGCTTTCCACCATCGCGATCATGCGGTCGAGGAAGGCTTCGCCGGGCCGTGCGGTGACGCGCACGATGATCCAGTCGGACAGCACTCGGGTGCCACCGGTCACGGCCGAACGGTCGCCGCCCGATTCGCGAATCACCGGGGCGGATTCCCCGGTGATGGCGGACTCATCGACCGCAGCCACGCCTTCGATGACCTCACCGTCAGCCGGAACCGTGTCGCCCGCCTCAATTAGTACGACCACGCCGGCAGCGAGCCTGTCACCCGGCTCCGAACGCCACGTCGCGCCGTGCCGTGGTTCGTGCAGCACCTTTGCAGGGACGCTCTTCTTTGCCGCGCGCAGCGCCGTGGCCTGCGCTTTGCCCCGGCTCTCGGCAACGGCTTCCGCGGCATTGGCGAACAATACGGTGAACCAGAGCCAGATCGTGATTGCCAGAATAAAGCCTGCCGGCGCGTCGCTGTGGCCCAACAGCGCCTGCAGCCACAGCAGCGTCGTGGCAATGGAGCCGAGATAGACGACGAACATCACGGGGTTTTTCCATTGCGTCCGGGGCGCCAGCTTGCTGGCCGCTTCGATCACTATCCCGTACCAAAACGGGATGCCTGAAAGCCGCGATGCCGTCGGTCTGCCTGCCCTGTAAGCGTCTTCGTGCGACACGGTATTGATCCTTTTTGATCATTGAGCCGCGGGACGCCGTATCGCATTCATATTGGCATCCAGCGCCAGATTAAGCTTCAACACGTTCACACGGGGATCGCCCAGCACGTCGAACTGGCGTGGCGTCACCTGCTGCGTGATGAGCATCAGCACCTGTTTTTCAGGCAGTTTTCGGGCGCGCGCAATCCGCCCGGCCTGCAGCCGCGCGTTGGCCAACGAAATGTCCGGATCAATGCCCGATCCCGAAGCGGTCACCGCGTCCACCGGCACCGGTGCATTCGCGCTGAGTCCATTTTCCCGACGGTATGCTCGTGCCCGCTCGGCCACCTGCGTGATCAGCTTTCTGCTGCTGGGCCCGAGATTGCTTGCGCCGCTTAACGCAGCGTTATAGGGCAGGGCTATGGTTTTGTCCGGATCGGCGGGATCCGATGTCACGGTGGCGCTCGGCCGCGGATGAAAATACTGCTGACGAATGAAATTCTGGCCCAGCAACGCGGATCCGATGACATGGCCATCACGTTCCAGCAGGCTGCCGTTGGCTTGATGTGGGAACAGCAGCTGGGCGACGCCGGTGGTAAGCAGCGGGTACGCAAGCCCCGTCAGGATCATGAAAAAGACCGCGGAAGTCAGCGCGGGCCGCAGCAGATCCCGCAGCAGGGGTTCACACCGGCGGTCGGTTACGCCCGTCTTGTTCATGACGATCTTTCAGAACAGATGGCCGGACGACATCAGAAACTGCTCGGCAATCGGCCCGAGCGCGAGCGCGGGCAGGAAAGTCAGCCCGCCCACGACCAGCACCACGAAGACCAGCAGGCCGGTGAACAGCGGGGTGTCGGTACGAAGTGTTCCTGGACTCTCCGGCACGTTCTTTTTCATTGCCAGCGATCCAGCCACCGCGAGCATCGGCAGCAGCGTGAAATAGCGGCCTGTCAGCATTGCGAGGCCGAGGGTGGTGTTGTAGAACGGCGTGTTCGCGTTCAATCCCGCGAACGCTGAACCGTTGTTCGCGGTTCCCGACGTATAGGCGTAGAGCACCTCGCTGAAGCCATGCGGGCCGAGATTGGCGAGACTGTCGATGGTACCGGGCCACGCGGTCGCCAGCGCGGTGAACCCCAGGATGCTCAACGGATGTGCAAGCACCGCCAGCATCACCAGTTTCATTTCCGTTGCTTCGATCTTTTTACCCAGGAACTCGGGCGTCCGCCCGATCATCATGCCCACCAGGAACACGGCAAGAATCGCGTAGGTGATCAGGTTGATCAGACCGATACCCTTTCCGCCGAACACGCAGTTGAGCATCATTTCGGCGAGCGGCACCAGTCCGCCCAGCGGCGTCAGCGAATCGTGCATTGCGTCCACCGAGCCGGTGGTGGCGCCGGTCGTGGTCGCGATGAACAGGCTGGTCTGCGCGATGCCGAAACGCATTTCCTTGCCTTCCATGTTGCCGCCCGGCTGAAGCGGCCCGGGTTGCTGGTCCACGCCGACTCCGGCAAAAAGAGGATTGCCGTTCTGCTCCGCGCTGTAGACGACAGCGAGAAAACCCAGCAGCATGACGAGACACGCGGCAAAGAACGCCCAGCCCTGGCGCCGGCGTATCAGCATACTGCCGAAGGTGTAGGTCAGCGCCGACGCGATCAGCAGCATGCCGAGAATATCCAGCGTATTGGTCAGCGGCGTCGGATTCTCGTACGGGTGCGCGCTGTTCATGCCGAAGAAGCCGCCGCCGTTGGTGCCGATGTGTTTGATCGATTCCAGGCTGGCTACCGGCCCCATCAGGATGTGCTGTTTCGCGCCCTCGAGGGTGGTGGCCGTGATGCCGGCCGACAGCGTTTGCGGTACGCCTTGCCACACGTAAATCAGCGCCAGGCTGAAACACAATGGCAGCAGCACGCGATAGATGATGCGGGTGAGATCGACCCAGAAGTTGCCGATCTCTGCCGTACTCCTGCGACTCAAGCCGCGAATGAACGCACCTCCAGCCGCCAGACCGGTGGCGGCGCTGACCATCATCAGGAAGGTGATGGCCGCCATCTGCGAGAAATTGGATAAACTGGTTTCTCCGGCATACGCCTGCCAGTTGGTGTTGGTGATAAAGGAGGCCGCCGTATTGAATGCGAGATCGGGGCTCTGCGGCGCAAGACCGGCTGGATTGAGCGGCAGCATTCCCTGCAGCCGCAACAGAAGATAGCCAAGCAGCATCATGGCGGCGTTGCCGAGCAACAAAGCCATGCTGTAGCGCTTCCACGACATCGTTGCATCCGGATCGATCCCGAGCAGGCGGTACGTCCAGCGCTCGGGCAGACCGTGGTGGGTACGGGTGAACACGCGGGCGAGCCATTTCCCCATCGCGATTGCCAGCAGTGTCATCACCACTACCACGATGGCAAACTGGGCGACATTGTCGAACATGCCGAAGTGTCCTCAGATTCGATCCAGCGCGATGGTGAATGTCACGGATGCGGCGAAGAAAAGCAGCGCAACAGCGATGAATATCAGGTCGTTCATGGCGTAAAAGATGTGCCGCTGCAGAACGGTGGCTTGTCAGAACCGTTCCGGCTTGATCAGCGCGTAAAACAGATAGACGAAAACGCCTGCCACCAGTACGCCTGCCACCCAGATCATTGGAGCCCCATTTGTAATGGCGTTGTCCACGCCACGAACTATAGGTTCTGCCGTATTAAAATGGCATAGAGATTTGGCGGCGGTTCGTAAAGATTTCGTAAAAACAGGCCGGCAACCGTCAAACGCGCCGTCATGAGCCACCGGGCAAGCCTTGGTGTTGCCGGCGAGCCGGATGAAAACACCGCTCGGCGTGCGATTTCCGAAGAATTGGGTGATGAAAGCGGGTCGGGGGCGGGGAATCAGCGCATTGTAGTGCGGCCGTCGTATCCGACGTGCCGCGTCAAATCAGCTCACAACGAAGTTTCGAGGTGACTTTTTCTTCGACCTTCAGTCTTCAATTCTCGTCAAGCTTTCGCCTCGCGGCGGATTTCGTCCAGCGAGGCGTGCCGTATGTCCTTGCCCTTGACGATGTGGATTACGTACTCGGCGATGTTGGTGGCATGATCGCCGATGCGTTCGATGGATTTGGCAATGAAAAGGGCATCGAGCGTGGCGGAAATCGTGCGCGGATCTGCCATCATGCCATCCATCAGCCGGCGTGTGATCGCGGCGAACTCGATGTCAACCTGCTCGTCGCGCGCGATGACTTCGGCCGCCGCCACCACGTCGAGCCGGGCATAGGCGTCGAGTGCGGCCCGCAGCATCGCACGCGCCATTTCCGAAATGTAGCCGATCTCTTTGCCGCGCGCCGGCGCAAACTGTTCCTCGATGCCCGCCAGCGGCCGGGCTCTCAGCGCAATTTTCTTGGCCTCGTCACCGACCCGTTCAAGATCGTTGACGATCTGTATCACCGTCATCACGATGCGCAGATCGATGGCCGCCGGCTGGCGTCGCACGATGACATTGCCGCACTGGCGATCGATTTCGATCTGCATGTTGTTGACGATGCGCTCATCATCGAGTATTGGTGCCAGCGGATCGGCGTCACTGTTTCCGAGTGCATCGATCGCGCGCTCGATCTGCCGCTCGACCATGCCGCCCATCGTCAGCACGGCGCCGCGGATCGCTTCCATCTCGTTGTCGAACTGTTTCGAAGTGTGATCGTTTTGCATCTCGGATTCCCTGGTGAAAATCGGTCTAGCCGAACTTGCCGGTGATGTAGTCTTCGGTTGCCTTGCGGCCGGGCGAGGTGAACAGCTTTTCGGTGCGATCGAATTCGACCAGCTCGCCGAGGTACAGGTAGGCGGTATAGTCGGAGACGCGCGCCGCCTGTTGCATGTTGTGGGTGACGATCACGACGGTGTAGTCCTCGACCAGTTCGCGCATCAACTCCTCGATGCGTGCGGTCGATATCGGGTCGAGCGCGGAACAGGGTTCGTCCATCAGCAGCACCTCCGGCCGGATCGCGATGCCGCGGGCGATGCACAGCCGTTGCTGCTGGCCGCCGGAGAGACTGTTGCCGCTCTGGTGCAGCTTGTCCTTGACTTCGTTCCACAGCGCGGCCTTGGTCAATGCCCATTCGATGCGGTCGTCCAGTTCGGAGCGCGCAAGCTTTTCGTAGAGCTTCACGCCGAACGCGATGTTGTCATGGATCGACATCGGAAACGGTGTCGGTTTCTGGAACACCATGCCGATCTTCGCGCGCAGTAGCGTGACGTCCTGGGTGCGACTAAGAATGTTGACGCCGTCGAACAGCACTTCGCCTTCGGCACGGTGCTCGGGGTACAGTTCGTACAAACGGTTGAAGGTGCGCAGCAGCGTCGATTTGCCGCAGCCGGAGGGGCCGATGAATGCCGTCACCTGGTTGACGGGCACGTCCAGCGTCACCGACTTCAACGCCTGAAACCGGCCGTAGTAAAAGTTCAGGTCGCGTATCGTCAGCTTGGAATCGATTGGATAAGGCTTGTCGTTCATCGCATTCTTTCGTTCAGGAACATCAGATTTTTCTGCGGAACAGCGCACGCACCAGGAGGTTGATGCCGAGCACGCCGACCGCAATCAGCGCTGCGCCGGCCCACGCCAGCCGGTGCCAGTCGTCGTACGGGCTCATCGCGAACTGGAAGATCACCACCGGCAGGTTGGCCATCGGCGCATTCATGTCGAGTGACCAGAACTGGTTGTTGAGCGCGGTAAACAGCAGCGGCGCGGTTTCGCCGCTGATGCGCGCCACCGCCAGCAGCACGCCGGTGACGATGCCGGCGCGCGCGGCACGCCACGAAACCAGCGTGACCATTTTCCACGGCGGCGCGCCAAGCGCGATCGCCGCTTCGCGCAGGCTGTTCGGCACCAGCTTGAGCATGTCGTCGGTGGTGCGGACCACCACCGGAATCACGATCAGCGCCAGCGCAAACGCGCCGGCCCAGCCCGAGAAATGCCGCACATAGACGACGTAGATCGTGTAGATGAAGAGCCCGATCACGATCGACGGCGCGGAAAGCAGAATGTCGTTGATGAAACGCGTCGCTGGTGCGAGCCAGCCGCGCTGTCCGAATTCGGCCAGATAAGTGCCGGCCAGGATGCCGATCGGCGTGCCGATCGCGGTCGCCGCCGCTGCCATCAGCACGCTGCCGGCAATGGCGTTCGACAGCCCGCCGTTGTTGCCTGGTGGTGGCGTCGTCTGCGTGAACAGCGCGGGTGTGAGTCCGTGCAGCCCGGCGGCGAACAGTGTCAGCAGGATCCAGCCCAGCCACAGCAGCCCGAACGCCATCGCGGCGCCGGCGACGCCGAGCATCAGCCGGTTCACGATCCGGCGCCGGCGGTGGATCGTCCGGTTCATCATGCTCCCCTTCCGCGGCGGTCGAGCCGCAGCAAAAGCAGCTTGGACACGGCCAGCACGAGTGTCGTGATCAGCAGCAGTATCAACCCCAGCTCGATCAGCGCCGCGGTGTGCAATGTGCCGACCGCTTCGGTGAATTCATTGGCGAGCGCCGATGAAATGGTGTTGCCGGCGGCCAGCAGTGACGGATTGATCTGCTGCGCATTGCCGATGACGAACGTAATCGCCATGGTTTCGCCCAGCGCGCGCCCCAGCCCGAGCATGATGCCGCCGATGACGCCGACGCGGGCGTAGGGCAGGACGATGCGCCATACCACTTCCCAGGTGGTGGCGCCGAGGCCGTAGGCCGATTCCTTCAGCAGTGCCGGCACCAGCTCGAAGACATCGCGCATGACCGCGGTGATGAATGGAATCACCATGATCGCGAGAATGATGCCGGCCGTCAGCATGCCGATACCCATCGGCGGCCCCTGGAACAGCACGCCCGCCACCGGCAGATCGCCGAGGCGGCTGATGAGCCACGGCTGGACGTGTTCGGCGAGAAATGGCGCGAATACAAACAGCCCCCACATGCCGTAGATGATGCTGGGCACCGCGGCGAGCATTTCGATCGCCAGTCCCAGCGGACGCTTGAGCCAGCGCGGGGAAAGCTCGGTGAGAAACAGTGCGATGCCGAAGCTGACCGGAATTGCGATCAGCATCGCGATCGCCGACGTGACGAGTGTGCCGTAAACCGCGATCAGCGCGCCGAAATGCTTAGTGACCGGATTCCATTCCGTGCTGAAAAGGAAACCGAAGCCGAATGCGCTGAACGCCGGCCAGCTGCCGATGATCAGTGAAATGATGATGCCGGCCAGCAGCGCAAACACGATAAAGGCGGCGAGCCGGGCCGCATGGCGGAACAGCAGGTCGAACCGGCGCTGCCGTCTGAGTGTTGCGGGATTGGCAACGATCGACGTTGCTGCGGATGCGGGCCGTGCGTTCGCTGCCGAATAGCGCCGGAGCAGCGCAGCAGTAGTCTGGTCAGACATTTCGCGCAATCTTGTATCGATGTGAAAAAGTCGGTGTGAGCGGCAAACGAGGCTTCGGGCCTCGCCTGCCGTGGTACCGTTTACAGAACGGGCTTACCCCGGTTGTCCTTGATTTGCGCTTTCCATTCGGACTTGATCAGCTTGACGACACTGTCCGGCATCGGAACGTAATCCAGTTGTTCCGCCATCTGATCGCCATTGGCATAAGCCCAGTCGAAGAATTTGAGCACTTGCCGCGCGGTTTCAGGTTTTTCCTGGGTCTTGTGCATCAGGATGAAGGTGGCGCCTGTAATAGGCCAGCTGGCGGCGCCAGGTTCATCGGTGAGGATCATGTACATGCCGGGTGCGTTGTTCCAGTCAGCACCGGCAGCCGCCGCCTGAAAACTCTTGGCGTCGGGCTTCACGAAGCTGCCATCCCGATTCTTGAGCATGGCATAGGTCAGCTTGTTCTGCAGCGCGTAGGCGTACTCCACATAACCAATGGCGCCCTTGATGCGTTGCACGTAGGAAGCCACGCCTTCATTGCCCTTGCCACCGACGCCAGCCGGCCATTTGACCGAGACGTCGTTGCCGACCTTGCTTTTCCATTCCGGGCTGACCTTGATGAGGTAATTGGTGAAGATGAAGGTGGTGCCCGAGCCGTCGGAGCGATGCACCACGGTGATGGCCTGGTCGGGCAATTTCACATTCGGGTTGAGATGGGCGAGCGCTGCGTCGTTCCACTTCTTGATTTTGCCGAGATAGATGTCCGCCAGCAGCGCACCGGTCAGCCGGATGTCGCCGGGCTTCACGCCGTCGAGATTGACGACCGGGACGACGCCGCCCATCACGGTCGGAAACTGCATCAGCTTGTCCTGTGCAAGAACGTCGGGCTTGAGCGGCATGTCGGATGCGCCGAAGTCCACGGTGCCGGCGTTGATCTGCCGGATTCCGCCGCCGGACCCGATCGACTGATAATTGAGTCCGATACCGGTCTGCTGCTGGTACGTGTTTGCCCATTTGGCGTAGATCGGGTACGGAAACGTGGCACCGGCGCCGGTGATGCCGGCAGCGCAGGCGCCGGCCGCGGCACCGAGCGTCAGCGCCGCGGCGGCGAGAAAGCGGGTGCCTGATGAGACAATGTTCATTATTGAATCTCCTGTGTCGATAATTGTTTTTTGCGTACGCGGTGTGCATCGTAGAGGGCATTTGTTACAGGGTTATTACGATCGCGCGGACATCTCAATTGCCGGCTTTAAAGAAATTTACGAGCCTGCGCCTGCTCCACATCGTAATCTGATTGGTGCGATCCCTTGAGTGAGGCGAGGCAGTGTGCCGATGCGATTCTGATTGCAGAAGATGAGGTAGAGCCTCAGCGCTACTTGGCGCGGGGCTGACGTGAGAACGGCTGCAGCGTGGAGGTGATCGGCGACGGCACTACTGCGCCGGCACTTGCCTGCGATTACGTATACGGCGTCGTCGTGGTTGACGTGATGTTGCTTGGCTTGACGGCTGCGCAGCGATCCGAACGCCGTATGCGGCTGGATCGTGTACGCCGGTGTTGATCCGGATTATGCTCAGGCGCGCTTGCTGAACACTAATGCAACGAGCGTCAGTACGCCGAATCCCGCGCCCGCGTAAAATGTGGCCACTGCGCCAAATTGCTCCCATAGCAGGCCGGCGACCACGCTCGCAGCGAGGATTGCCAGTCCGTTCAGCAAATTGAAAAAGCCGAACGCCGTTCCGCGCAGATCCGCAGGTGCCGTGTGCGCCACCATCGCGGAGAGCAATCCCTGGGTCAGTCCCATATGCAGGCCCCAGAGGCTGACGCCCAGCAACACGATGGTCCAATGATTTCCGTGTGCAAGCACCAGGTCAGCGGCTATGAGTACGATCAGGCCCGATGCCAGAAGTTTTTCGTGGCTGACCGAATCCGATAGCTTGCCGAAAGGATAGGCCGTAAGTGAATAAACCACGTTCATTGCGACCAGCACCAACGGCACCCATGCTATCGGAAGTCCGCCTTGCATCGCTCTCAGCACAAGAAATGCTTCGCTGAACCGAGCCAGTGCGAACACGGCACCGATCACCACGACGCGCCAGTAAGCGCGGTCGAGCCGCCTGAGATTATCGACGCTGATCGGATTGATGGGTACGCTGTTCGCGGGTCTGTCCGGTTCGCGAACCCCGAACAGCAGCAACGCCACCGCGAGAAAGCCGGGAATGACAGCCACCCAGAAAACGGAGCGAAAATCATCGGCCCAAAGCAGCATCAACCCAACCGCGAGCAATGGGCCCAGGAATGCGCCAACCGTATCAAGCGATTGCCGGAGGCCGAATGCGGCACCGCGCAGATGTGGCGGTGCCATGTCTGTGACGAGCGCATCCCGCGGTGCGCCACGAATGCCCTTGCCGACGCGGTCAACAAAACGCGCGGCAAACACAAAGCCTGCACTTGGCGCGAGCGCAAAAAATGGTTTGCTGCAAGCTCCCAGCGCGTAGCCACATACGGCAAGCCATTTGCGTTTACCGAGATAATCGCTCAGCGTGCCTGAAAAGATCTTCACGATAGCCGCCGTCGCCTCGGCGAAACCCTCGATCAGGCCGACCATCAACGCACTTGCGCCGAGAGTCGTTACCAGAAACATCGGAAGCAGGCTGTGGATGATTTCGGACGAAATATCCATCAACATACTGACGAAGCCGAGCGCCCAGATGCCCTTTGGTATTGCGCCAAAGCCCGCTTCCCTGCCGGCGCTCTCTGCAGTTCTATCAATTGCCATATCGATCTTTGCTTCTTGAACGGGTGAGCCGTGCACAATCATAGCAACTGGTGCACCCAAACCGGTTCGCCGTGCCCGATCAATCTGTTCGCGAAATCAGCGGTATGCTTAATTCGGACGAGGCGTTATGATTTGTAGGGTATGGCGGTGCGGCTTTTTTGTTGTTCAGTCATTCACCGACTTCCCTTTTGGCCGGCATAATAGCCGTGAGGCGAAGCTTGACCAGAGTCGCTTCGTAGCAGTCTTCGATGATCGGCAGCAACCGGCGCTGCGCCACGGGGACAAGCGCGCGTGCAACGGCGGCACTTGCCATTGCCACGACAAAAGAGCCAGCCATGTCTGCTGGAAAATGCACTCCCAGATAGATCCGTGCCCAAGCTACCACTATCCCCGCGAGCGCCACAAGCCAGCCCCATCGTGGCGAGGCGCGCGTCGCGATAAGACCGAAACCCAGACTCCAGATAAACGTGGCGTGGTCGCTCGGGAAGGAATTGTCGGGGGCATGGTTCATCAACGTATGGCCCAAGCCGATTATAAAAGGCCGCGGCTCGAACCAGAGCAGCCCCAAGAGCTGATTGATTCCAAGTGCCAGAACTGTACTCACGCTGACGGCGATCAGCGCGCTACGTTTTAACGTCAGTCCCCATATCCAGAGATAAGCTATTACCAGAGCCGCAGCGACGACCAACCAGTTGGCAGCAAATTGCGCAGCTTCCACCGTTATCGCGCCAGGATGACTGGACGCGTTCAACAGCAGGAAAATATATTGATTCCAGGATTCCATGCATTATTCCGTTTGATTAGTGGGAAATCGGTTTTCTTGACGGCCATCCACCACCAAGTCACGCTTTGGTTTTGATCGACCGCGGCATCGCCGTGAGGCTGTCATCGATGCCGTCGTTCATTGACTGTGCTCTATCTTGACGACTGGGATGCCGAATGCTGATCCCGTTGATGCGAATCCGTTCATCGCTTTTTGATTGAAGCGGTGCTCCGAAGTTGCGTCTATAGGCCGTCTGCTGATTCGGCCCGGATTCACGCGGGGCTTGCCAGCTTACCAAAAAAGACTGAACACCGGATTAACGGGCGACGGGGCCGAGCGCCACAATGCCGTCGCAGTCAGCGTTGCCTGAAGCTGAACATCGCTGCAAGCGTGCTGTGCTCGATGAATTAGTGTCAGAGCGCAATCAGCCCATGCTACCGTACCAAGCGTGAGCCGCGGTCGGATCGAACGCAGTACCGTCCGACGTTTATTCCGGTCACCGAATAATTTGCGATATGTGTTGGGCTTGACGCCGGATATGAATCTGGCCGCAATCAAGACTTGTTCGACGTGCCCAATGAGGCATTGAAACCGTAGCGACGACGCTCAATAACACGCCGTGTATCACAGAAGGCGTCAATCATCGTCATCGTCGTGATGATGCCAGTGCCGCACCCATCGCACGTGGTTCTCGCCCCGGTAGTAAGCACGAGGCGCATAGTAAGGATAGGGGGCGTAGTAACGCTGCTCCACAACCACCGGCGGCGGTGTATAGATCACCTCGGGGGGCGGTGCGTACACCACTGGGGGAGGTGGCGCATACACTACTGGAGGGGGTGAAGCATAGACGACTGGGCCGCCCAAAGTCGAGCCAATGATCCCGCCGACGATTCCACCGACGATCGCGATACCAGCATCATCGTGATCAGCAAAGGCGGGAGCCGAAACCGCGCACAGTGCAGCACAGGCTGTAAATGCGATCAGGTAACGCTTCATTCTTAACCTCACTTCCCGTTCTTGATAGTGATGCTTGTCTGGCACGCATAAAAGTATGAGCCTGCCGGCCAGAACCGGCGTCGATTTTTTGGTAACAGAATGTAAACCGACGATGTCGGACAGTTCTCGGCGCGCCCTACTGGCCGCCGCATCAGATCCGCACTCTGGTTTCGCATTTGCGCGGGAGGTGCGCTGATCCGGCGTGATCATCGTTCTACTGACCGTTCTCGCGGTCGTGTTGCTGATGGACCGGAATTTAAACCTTAATTTAACGACCCCCTCTCATTGCATAACTACGACATCCGTCGTAGAATGAATTCATGGCGCATTTCCGCCTACCTGCCGATGATCTCGAGTACGCCGTGCTGGCGGAACTGTGGCAGCTCGGTACGGCTTCGGTACGCGAGCTTCACGAGCGACTCGGTGCACCGCAGGGCCTGGTGTACACCACCACCGCCAAGGTGGTTGATCGGCTGCGTGGAAAAGGTCTGATACAGCGTCAGCGCAAAGGCAACGTGTTTCTCTACCAACCTCGCATTGCACGTGAAGAAGTGGAGCGTGCACGGGCTCGCAATGCCGTGACGCGATTGTTAGGGTCGAGTCCCCGGGCAGCCGTTGCGGCGCTCGTGGAGGCAGTCGATACCGTCGATCCCGAACTGCTTGCTGAACTCGAGAGGCAGGTAGCTGCGCGAAGGAGATCGAAAGGTGGAACGTGAATCGCTATTGGTATTGCTCATCGTACTGCTCGGCGGTATAGCGCTGCAGCCTCTCGCTTCCTGGGGGGCTGCCGGCAGCCGGGTTGCAAGCTCGGCCGAGCTCGAGCGCAGGCGCTGGTGGCGGCTCTGGCTGCCGGTTTTGCCGATGCTCACGGTCGCCGCGTGGCTGTGCGGCTGGGCGCTGGTGCAGCCGGATCCAGTCAGGGATCGGCTTGATCCTGGTGTGCTGGTGGCTGCCTGTGCGCCATTTGCACTGCTATTCGGCCGCGCAGCGGTGCGCGCCATCTGGTCGTTGCTGCGTGCGCCGGACGAGTGCGGCGTGTGCACGGTCGGACTTCTCAGACCGCAAGTCGTGTTCTCCCCATTCCTCGCCAGAGAACTCGATGAGGCGGTGATCCGTGCTGCGCTCGAGCACGAACGCGCGCATATGTGGCACTACGACCCGCTGCGTATCTGGCTTGCGCAACTCGTCACGGACTTGCAATGGCCATGGCCGCCAGCACGACGGCGGCTGGAGAGCTGGCTTGCCGCGCTCGAGCAGGCTCGCGACGACGAGGCCCAGGCACGGGGCGTGAGCGGCACAGACCTGGCGGCGGCGGTATTGGCGTGCGTGCGTTTTGGCAATCACGCTGCATCGATGCGACGTGATCGGTCCGACGATGCCAACCGCATGCAATTGACCCACGCCAGGCTTACAGGGGAATCGCGCGCGCTTAAGGATCGAGTGTCTCGCCTGCTCGCACCGGCCGTGCGGTCCACAGGCAACGAGAAAGCTCGAACTCTCACCGTTGAGCGGGTCGCCTTTCTGCTGATACCACTGCTCCTGACCGCGCTTGTGCTCGGTGCGGAGTACGGAGACCATCTCGTACGTCCCTTGCTCGCGCTGATGTCCTGACGATGCGGGTTGCACGGCGATGCGCCGCGCTGGCGGTGTTGTGTGTCGGGTATTGCATCGGGACGGGCGCCGCTGTCACGTCGGGATCGGAAACGATCACCGTACATGCGCAGCCCGTCACAGATCGCTTCCTGGCATACGCTCAGGTGCAGCCCGTTGCGCTTCTCGCGGTGCGTGCCCCCGTAGCGGGGATTGTGGCCACGATGACGGTAGCGCCGGGATCGCGGGTGACGGCCGGACAGGCGCTTGCCACCTTGACGGGGCCCGAGATTCAGTCGCTTCTCGTGAAGCGGAAAAGCGCGGTGCGCAGCACACACGCAGTCCTCACCGCAGCCAAACAATCGCTCGCCATCGAGCACAAGCAGTTGAGCGCGCGCCTCAGTACCCGACAGGCTGTTGCCGCGGCGCAAAGCGCGGCGGCAACAGCAACGGCGGCCTTCGAAACCGCGCGCGCCCAACTGTGGGCGACGCAGCAAATGAGCGCGCTGCACGCGCCGTCCGCCGGAATTGTGCTCTCCGTTTCTGCGGCCAATGGCGAGCGCATCACGGCTGGCCAAGTCGTCCTCACGGTGCAAACGAGCAGCAGCCTGTGGTTGAAAGCCGCTTACTACGGAGCAGATGCTGCCTCAATCCGTATCGGCATGAAGGGACGATTCCAACCGGCCGCGGGAGGTGCACCCGTAGCAGTCACGGTCGCATCCGTTTCAGCCGCGCTTGGCCCGGATGGCGGAGAGTCGGTCGGGCTGATGGCTGCCGAGCCGGCCGTGCGCGGGGAGAAGACGCCATCTCCGTGGCGCAACGGAGAGCGCGGAATCGTGACAGTGGAAGGCGCGACGCGATCGATGGTAGCGGTTCCGACGCGCGCGCTGATCCTTTATGGAGGGCACTGGTGGGTCCTGGAGCGCACGCCGCAAGGGGATCTGAGGCGGGCTGTTGTACCCGGCCCTGTCCGCGGCCGGCAGACCTTCATTGAGAAGGGCATTGAGTCCGGACAGCAGGTCGTGGTGCAGAACGCGTATCTCGAATTTCATCGGGAAATTTCGCGGCACTACACGCCGCCTGACTGAGGCATGGCTGCTGCTCCCTCTCTGCCGCGCGTGCTAACGCAGCCCATACTGTGGGTGCTCGTGCTTGTAGCACTGATTGGGTACGCCGCTTACGCGTTCATGCACATTCCGGTGGAGGTGCTGCCGCAACTCAACTTTCCGCAGATCAACGTTGTGGTGCACGTTCCGGGGACGACAGCGAGCGAACTCGAGAACCTGGTCGTCTATCCATTGGAGGGCCAGATACTGACGCTCCCGGACCTGCAAAGTGTCCGCTCCGTCATGGGCCACGGCACCGTGGAAATCCACGCACGTTTCCGCGAAGGTACGGCAGCCGAGCTTGATCTGCAGGCCGTCAACGGCGCGATCGATCGCGCGCGCGGCCAGCTGCCGCCGACAGCACGGCCGATCGCCCAGATAATGGGAAACGCGATCAACGAGGTGGCGGACTATACGGCTGTAATCCCGCCGGGCGTTGCACCGGCGCAAGTACAGCGTGCGGTGCTCGCCAACGTCGCACCCGCGCTGCGCGCGCTGCCCGGTGTCCAGTACGTGGATGTCTACGGCGTCGGTGACGAGGCGTTGTGGATTCAGCCCGACCTTGGTGTATTGCACCGTTTCGGAGTGTCCGTAGACGCGGTGGCGAAGGCTGTCCGAGATTCGGTTTTACTCGCGCCTGCCGGCTACATCATTCAAGGTCACAACGACGTCCTCATCGAAGCCCGGCACTTCCCTACGCACGTTGCACAGATAGAGGACATTCCAGTGTCGGGAGCTCACGGACCGATTCCGCTGCGCGATCTGGCGCGCGTCGTGCGCGCACCGATCCCGACCCACATCGCCGTTTCGCTCGATGGCCGTCCGAGCATTGCGCTCACGATCAGCAAGCAACCCGGGGCGGCGACCGTCCCGGTCACACGGGCCGCACAGGCTACTCTTGCCGCAACCGTGAACCAGCTTCCCGCCGGCGTGCGCTGGGTCCGCACTTATAGCCAGGGGCACATTGTACACATCGTCGGGCTTGACCTCGGCCGCAATCTCCTCATTGGCATGGCCCTCGCCGTTGCCGTGTTGTTCTGGGTCCTCGGGACGGGGCGCGGCATCTGGGTGCTGGCATTCAGCATTCCGATGTCGCTGGCTATCGCGATCGCGACACTCTACTTTGTCGGACAGGACCTGAACCTGATGACGCTCGGGGCCCTTACGGTTGCCATCGGACTGCTGGCCGATGATGCCATTATCGTGCTGGAGAGCATCCACCACTGTTGGGAGGAAGGGGACGATCACTGGACGGGAATCTGGCGCGGTGTAAGGAGCATCATCATCCCGGATATCACCGGCACGCTGACCAACGTTTCAATCTATGTGCCGCTGCTCTTCGTCGGCGGACTGGTAGGGCTTTTCTTCATTCCCTTTTCCCTGGCGATGATCTTCGCGCTGCTCGCGTCGCTCCTGGTCTCGCTCACGCTGATCCCGCTTGGATTGGGTTTCTTCCACGCCGCCCCGGCGGGGATGGCAGGCGGCCAGCGCCTGCTTGAGCGGGTACGGCGCTGGAATGAGCGGCTGTTCGATCTCGTGTCGCGCGCTCCGCGGCTCAGCCTCGCGATTACCTTCGGGGTGCTGCTGCTCAGTCTCCTCGGTCTGCTCTTGGTGCCGATCGACTTTTTGCCGCTGCCGAATGAGGGCGTGCTCCTTGAGTCGTTCACCTTGCCGCCGGGCAGTTCGCTGATCGACACGCGAGCAGCAGTGGACGAGATGACCCGCAGATTACTCGCCGACCCGGCGGTTGCGCATGTCTTCGCCCGCATCGGGTCGGCGCAGGGCACCGTTTACACCGAGCCTGCCTATGCCGGCGAGCTGCAGATCGTGCTCAAGCGCGGAATCAGCGTCAACGCACTCGACCGGATCGGACAGCGCGTACGGCGGGAGTCGCAGCTGACAGGCGTACAACTATCCGTCGACACCCCCACGGTCGAGCGTCTCGGCGAGAGCCTGTCAGGGCTGCCGCAGCCGTTCGTGATTCATGTTTTCGGCAGCAGCCTCGGAGAGTTGCGCGCGTTGTCGGAGAAGATTACCGCGCGGCTGCGATCCATCCCTGCACTGTCGGATATCTTCAACAATGATGGCTATCCCGTCACGCAGTTACAGATCAAGCCGCGGGCTGCAGCTTTGGCCGCGTACGGACTGACGCCGGCGCAATTCTACGCGCAGATCGATCCGCTGCTTAATGGCGAGATTCTCGCCACGGTCCCGGAGGGCAATGTCCCTCTCGATCTGTACATCCGTCTTGCCGGCGCGCCTGACAAGTCGCTCGCGGCGCTCGCACGCATACCGATCCGCACGGATGGCGGCTGGACGCCGCTCGGCCAACTCGCTGCAATAGATCTCGTCGCTACCCCGAACCAGATTCGCCATGTGGCTGGCGCCCGCGCGCTCGACATCCTGGCCACTCCGACCGGAACGCTTGGCAAAACAGTAGCGGCAGCGCACCGGGCACTGGCGGGCCTGAGTTTGCCGTCCGGTTACCGTATCGAATTCGGGGGACTCTATGCCGAACTCGAGCGCGCCGCGCTCGGACTCATCATCGCCGCGGCCGCCGCCTTCCTGCTGATGGTAGGCATTCTTGTTCTGCAGTTCGGGGGGCTGCTCGTCCCGGGTATCCTGCTGCTGGAGATCCCGCTCGCCGTGACCGGCGGTGCCATCGCGCTCGTCCTGAGCGGCGTCGGACTCAATGCGACAGGCATCATCGGGTTTCTGACATTGATTGGCATCGGACTACGACACAGCATCGTACTGCTCGACCGGACTCGGCACAACGAGATGGACGGGATGCCTGCCGAGGAGGCGGTGCGCGAAGCAATCCGCGTGCGTTTTCGTCCCATCGTGCTCACGGCGGTCACAGCGATTCTTGGCATGCTTCCCACAGCCGTCGGTTTCGGGCAGGGTGCCGCTCCGGAGCAGGGGCTGGCGGTGGTGATTCTGGGCGGTCTCGTCTGGAGCGCCGTGCGCAGTACCAACCTGATTCCGGCGCTCTACCTGCACTGGCGCCGCCGGCAGTTTGCGCGGGAGCGCGGGGCATGACAAGGCGCTAGAGAGTGGGGCTGCGCTGTATCGGATTTAGCCGCTTCGCTCGATGTCAGCTGATCTGCGTACGAGGTGTCGCGGCTTACAGAAAGAGAAAGAAAGCTGGAGCATTTTTCGGTTTAAGAGTGGACTGTCCCAAGGATTTGAAAGAGTTGTAGCGCTCTTCAGGGAAAAACGCGTCGCTCCGGGAAATTAATGCTTGAATCAAAAATGCTCTAAATACTGACGGATCGATGACAAGTCACAATGCTGCCATTTCAGCGTAGTCAGCGCTGCTTGAAGCTGAACATTGCTGTGAGCGTGGCGTGTCCGATGAGCTGATGCCAGAGCGCCATCAGGCTGTGACCGTAGAGATAAATCCACATGAAGGTCGCGAGTATCGAGTGCACTTCCATCAGGTTATGAACACCCGGCGTCACCCTGTCCGCCGGCCAAAGTCCGATGAAGATCGCGACTCCGCTCACGGCCATTGCTGAAGCAACAAGCAGACCGAGACCGTGCACGGTTCCGGCAAGCGCGCTGCCCGGCGGGACTTGTGTCCAGCGGAATAAGAAAAATGCCTTCAGATCGGACGCAACGGCCCTACAGCCATTGGCGCTGATCCACGGATACAGCGAGCTTTGCGATTCCCGCTGCCAGTTCAGTAAACGGTATATCCAGCCGCACAGCAGAACGCCCGCGGTCAGCAGTCCCGCCCATTCGTGGTAGTGAAAATACGTCTTGCCAACAGCGGACATCGGCCGGGTCGCGTGTGGATGATCCATGACGAGGCTGACCAGCAGTTGAAAGGTGATCGCTGCTGCAGTGACCGCATGCACTATCCGAATCGCGCGACTATAGCGTGTCGACGTCTGCATGGATGATTATCCCCCCTTCGCCGCAAAGGAATATTCAATATATCAAACGCGAAATAAGTGTCAGATGAACGCCGGGGCGGCGGGATATTCCCGGCGAAAAACTCATGGAGCCGTCATCATATCCAATTGTCTCGTTAGACGGCCCAACAAGCTGCTTGCAAGTGTACCGAACTAGCGAAAGAGCGCGAAGTACTGCTTGATCGCAGTCGAAGCTTCAGTTTGACGAAGAAAGCCCCCGGGTTTTAGCTGGCGCTGCTACGGGCTGGAGCACCTGTCAGCCGTATCCGATCGCGACGATCCAGGTCGGAATCAAGCCGGAGACGCCGAAGTCAACGGTTTTGATATTGATCTACCTGGTCCAGCCGCCGGCATCGATTGGCCGGTAATTGCGGCTGATGCCGGTCAGGGTTATGGCGCGGGCGTCGCCGTTGCTTCGGATCGGCAACATTGACCCGTTGTATGGCGGCCGGTAAAATTAGTAGGTTTAAACGTGTTGGGCTGTCGATGCGCGAGAAGCTGGTAGCGGGCAACTGGAAGATGAACGGGGACCGCGCCGGTAACCGGGCGCTGCTCGACGGCGTCGTGTCCGCGCTGGGCGGTGCGTCGCGTGGTGACGGTGGCGCGCGATGTGCGGTGTGCGTGCCGTTTCCATACTTGTTTCAGGTGCAGGAACTGCTGCAGGGCACGCCGGTCACATGGGGCGCGCAGGATGTCTGTCAGTTCGATAATGGCGCCTATACCGGTGAAGTGTCGGCGCGCATGCTGGTCGATGCCGGCTGCACTTACGTGATCGTCGGGCATTCGGAGCGCCGCGGGCTGTTCGGTGAAACCGACGTCGTCGTCGCGCGCAAGCTGGCGGCGGCGCTGGACGCGGGGCTGACGCCGATTTTGTGCGTCGGCGAAACGCTGGCGGAGCGCGATGCGGAGCTGACTCGCACCGTTGTCGCGCGCCAGCTCGATGCCGCGCTGGCGGCGGTCGGCATGGATGGAATCGCGCGTTCCGTCGTCGCCTACGAACCGGTGTGGGCGATCGGGACCGGCAGAACGGCGCGGCCGGAACAGGCGCAGGCGGTGCATGCGTTCGTCCGTGAACGGCTGGCGCAGCGGGATGCCGGCGTGGCCGCGCGGACGGTGATGCTCTACGGCGGCAGCGTGAAGGCCGCCAATGCGGCCGAGCTTTTTGCGATGCCCGACATTGATGGCGGGCTGATCGGCGGCGCGTCGCTGTCGGTCAATGAATTTGTTGCGATTTGCCGTGCGCCGCAGGCAGTCGCGGCAACGTGACGGAAACGGAACGATGGAAATTGCGCTATTGGTAGTTCATGTATTGGTGGCGATAGCCGTCGTCGGACTGGTATTGCTGCAGCATGGCAAGGGCGCCGATGTCGGCGCCGCGTTCGGCGGCGGCGCTTCCGGCAGCATGTTCGGAGCCACCGGCTCCGCCAATTTTCTGAGCCGCGCGACGGCCATTCTGGCGACGGTATTCTTTCTGACCAGCATGGGGCTGACCTATCTGGCGTCGCACCAGAGCAGCGCGCAAGGCGTGATGTCGGGTATGGCGCCGGCCACGCAGAAACAGGCGGCCCCGGTCGCGCCGAAGGCCCCGACCCCGGCGCCGGCTCCGTCATCGGCCCCGCGGGACAAGACACAGGAAATACCTAAATGATGCGTGAGGCGTGAGGGGTAAGGAGTGAGGGGTTGATTTCGGGGCGGTTTTACTCCTTACACCTTACTCCTTACTCCTCACCGGATTCAGGCGCCGACGTGGTGGAATTGGTAGACACGCCGTCTTGAGGGGGCGGTGGCGAAAGTCGTGCGAGTTCGAGTCTCGCCGTCGGCACCAGGGTATCCGCAGCGGTTTTCGGACGATACAATGACGCAAGTGCGAGTAATTTCAGTTACGCCAAAACAAGAAACACAAGTAGATCGACACATGTTGCGAAGCAAAACCAAAGCCGATCAGAGGTGTCCATATTTTCAGGTGACGGAAGTCTGATCGATGCTGGCAGGTTATTTTCCGATATTGCTGTTCATCATGGTCGGTATCGCGATCGGCGTGGCGCTGATCGGGATCGGCAAGCTGCTGGCGCCGGATCGGCCCGATGACGAAAAGCTTTCCCCGTACGAGTGTGGTTTCGAGGCATTCGAAGATGCGCGCATGAAGTTCAATGTGCGTTATTACCTCGTCGCGATCCTGTTCATTCTGTTCGACCTCGAAATCGCCTTTCTTTTTCCGTGGGCCGCCGTGCTGCGTGACCTGGGGACGTTCGGCCTGTGGGCGATGATTCTTTTTCTCGCCATTCTCGTCGTGGGCTTCATCTACGAGTGGAAGAAAGGCGCGCTCGAATGGGAATGAGCGGTTGTAACGGAGATTTCGTGAGCGGAGATTGTTGTGGGAATTGAAGGCGTCCTTGAAAAAGGGTTCGTCACGACCACGGCGGACAAGCTGATCAACTGGACGCGTACCGGCTCGCTGTGGCCGATGACCTTCGGCCTGGCGTGCTGCGCGGTGGAAATGATGCACGCCGGCGCGGCACGTTACGATCTCGATCGTTTCGGTGTCGTGTTCCGTCCCAGTCCGCGGCAGTCGGACGTGATGATCGTCGCCGGCACATTGTGCAACAAGATGGCCCCGGCGCTGCGCAAGGTCTATGACCAGATGCCGGAGCCGCGCTGGGTGATTTCGATGGGATCGTGTGCGAATGGTGGCGGCTACTACCATTATTCGTACTCGGTGGTGCGCGGTTGCGATCGCATCGTTCCGGTCGATATTTACGTGCCGGGCTGTCCGCCGACCGCCGAGGCGCTGCTTTACGGAATCATCCAGCTGCAGAACAAGATCAAACGCACCAATACGATCGCTCGCTGAAGCGGAACGAATGCCTGAGCGATCTTCGGAATGACAGAAAATCACAAGACATTGGCCGACGCGCTGCGTGCGGCGTTGGGGGAACGGGCTGTTGCGATCGTCGAGGCGCTGGGCGAGACCACGCTGACGATTCGACCGCGGGACCTGCTCGCGGTGACAACGACGCTGCGCGACGCTGCGGAACTGCGGTTCGAGCAGTTGATCGATCTGTGCGGTGTCGACTACCTGACCTACGGTGACGGCGCGTGGGACGGGGCGCGCTTCGCGGTGGTCTATCACCTGCTGAGCCTGACGCACAACCGGCGCCTGCGGGTGAAGGTGTTCGCGGCGGATGACGAGTTTCCGGTTGTCGATTCCGTGATCGGCGTGTGGCCGGATGCCGACTGGTTCGAGCGCGAGGCGTTCGATCTGTTCGGCGTCGTTTTCACCGGCCATCCCGATCTGCGCCGCATCCTGACCGACTACGGCTTCGTCGGCCACCCGTTCCGCAAGGATTTCCCGATCTCGGGCAACGTCGAAATGCGCTATGACCCCGATCAGCGCCGCGTGATCTATCAGCCGGTGACGATCGAGCCGCGCGAAATTGTCCCGCGCATCATTCGCGAGGACAACTACGGCGACAGCGACGGGGTGCGCAATGGCTGAAATTCGCAACTACACGATGAACTTCGGGCCGCAGCATCCGGCGGCGCACGGGGTGTTGCGGCTGGTACTGGAGCTGGATGGCGAAGTGATCCAGCGTGCCGACCCGCATATCGGACTGCTGCACCGCGCGACCGAGAAGCTGGCGGAGAACAAGACCTTCCTGCAGTCGGTGCCGTACATGGACCGCCTCGACTACGTGTCGATGATGTGCAACGAGCACGCGTACGTGATGGCGATCGAGAAGCTGCTGCAGATCGAGATTCCGATCCGCGCGCAATACATCCGCGTCATGTTCGACGAGATCACGCGCATTCTGAATCACCTGCTGTGGCTGGGCGCGCATGCGCTCGACATTGGTGCGATGACGGTGTTCCTGTATTGCTTCCGCGAGCGTGAGGACCTGATGGACTGTTACGAGGCGGTGTCGGGCGCGCGACTGCATGCCGCGTATTACCGCCCGGGCGGCGTCTATCGCGACCTGCCGGATCACATGCCGCAGTACGACGCGTCGCGTGCCGCGTTGCGCAAGCTGAACAGCGCGCGCCAGGGATCACTGCTCGACTTCATCGAGGATTTCACGCAGCGCTTTCCGAAGCTGGTCGATGATTACGAGACGCTGCTGACCGACAACCGCATCTGGAAGCAGCGCACCGTCGATATCGGTGTCGTATCGCCGGAGCGCGCAAAGGCGCTCGGATTCACCGGGCCGATGCTGCGCGGCTCGGGGGTCGAATGGGATCTGCGCAAGAAGCAGCCGTACGAGGTTTATGACCGGATGGAATTCGACATCCCGGTTGGCGTCAACGGCGACTGCTACGACCGCTATCTGGTGCGCATCGAGGAAATGCGCCAGGCCAACCGCATCGTGCGCCAATGCATCGACTGGCTGCGCAGCAATCGCGGACCGGTGATGGTGGACAACCACAAGGTGACGCCGCCGTCGCGCATGAAGATGAAGCAGAACATGGAAGAGCTGATTCACCATTTCAAGCTCTTCACCGAAGGCATGCACGTGCCGGAAGGCGAGGCCTACGCGGCGGTCGAGGCGCCGAAGGGAGAATTCGGCGTCTACCTGATTTCGGACGGCGCCAACAAGCCGTACCGGCTGAAGCTGCGTGCGCCGGGATTCGTGCATCTGGCGTCACTCGACGAAATGGTGCATGGGCACATGATCGCTGACGTGGTCGCGATCATCAGCACGCAGGACATCGTTTTCGGCGAGGTGGACCGATGAACGCACCGATGGCGCTGTCACCGGAAGCGCTGGCGCGGATCGACCAGGCGGTCACGAAATATCCGCCGGACCAGAAACAGTCGGCGGTGATGGCGGCACTGACGATCGCACAGGAAGAAAAGGGCTGGCTGTCGACCGCGACGATGGATTTCGTCGCGCAGTATCTCGGCATACCGCCGGTCCGGGTATACGAAGTGGCGTCGTTCTACACGATGTACGATACCGAACCGGTCGGCCGCTACAAGCTCACGATCTGTACCAATCTGCCGTGCGCATTGTCGGGCGCGACCCGTGCCGCCGATCATCTGCAGCACAAGCTCGGCATCGGCTTCAACGAAACCTCGGCGGACGGCCGTTTTACGCTGAGAGAAGGCGAATGTTTTGGCGCCTGCGGCGATGCACCGGTGGTGCTGCTCAACGACAAGCGGATGCACGGCTTCATGACGCCGGAAGCAATCGACAAGCTGCTGGCGGAGCTCGAATGAACGAAGTCATTTTCGCCGGCCTGACGCGCGAGCCCGACGACTGGCGGCTCGACGCCTACGTGCAGCGTGGCGGCTATGCGGCACTGAAGAAAATTCTGGCCGAAAAGCTGTCGCCGGACGACGTGATTGCCGAAGTCAAGAAATCGGCATTGCGCGGCCGCGGCGGCGCCGGCTTCCCGACCGGGCTCAAGTGGAGCTTCATGCCGAAGAACGTGGCGGGACCGAAGTACGTGATCTGCAATTCCGACGAAGGCGAGCCGGGCACCTTCAAGGACCGCGACATCATGCGCTACAACCCGCACGCGATCATCGAGGGCATGGTGATCGCCGGTTACGCGATGACGGCAACCGCGGGTTACAACTACATTCATGGCGAAATCTGGGACGAGTACGAGCGTGCCGAAGAGGCGCTCGCCGAGGCACGTGCGGCCGGCCTGGTCGGCGCCAACATCCTCGACTCGGACTTCAGCTTCGAGCTCTACAATCATCACGGCTGGGGTGCCTATATCTGCGGCGAGGAAACCGCGCTGCTCGAATCGCTCGAGGGCAAGAAGGGCTGGCCGCGCTTCAAGCCGCCGTTTCCGGCGAGTCACGGACTGTATGGCCGCCCGACCACGATCAACAATACCGAGACCTTTGCCAGCGTGCCGTACATCATCAATCACGGCGCCGAAAAATTCCTGAGCCTGGGCCGGCCGAACAACGGCGGCACCAAGCTGTTCTCGGTCAGTGGCCACGTCGCGCGTCCGGCGAATTTCGAGGTGCCGCTGGGCACGCCATTCGCGACGCTGCTGGAGCTGGCGGGGGGGATGCGCGACGGGCGCAAGCTGAAGGCGGTGATTCCGGGCGGCTCGTCGATGCCGGTGCTGCCGGGCGACATCATGATGCAGACCGACATGGACTACGACTCGATCGCGAAAGCCGGCTCGATGCTGGGGTCGGGCGCGGTGATCGTGATGGACGAGACTACCTGCATGGTGCGCGCGCTGCGCCGGCTGTCGTATTTCTATTACGAGGAATCGTGCGGCCAGTGTACGCCGTGCCGTGAAGGCACCGGCTGGCTGTGGCGCATGGTGGACCGCATCGAAACCGGCCGCGGCCGGCAGGAAGATCTGGATCTGCTGGTGAACGTCGCGAACAACATTCTCGGCCGCACCATCTGTGCGCTGGGTGACGCCGCCGCGCTGCCGGTAAAAAGCTTCATTCAGCATTTCCGCGACGAGTTCCAGTATCACATCGACCACAAGAAATGCCTGGTCGGGGAACCCGCATTCTGATGGGTAAGCCATGGTAGAAATCGAAATCGACGGCAAACAGCTGGAAGTCGCGGAAGGCAGCACCATCATCGAGGCCGCGGACAGCGTCGGCATCTACATTCCGCGCTTCTGTTATCACAAGAAGCTGACCGTCGCCGCGAACTGCCGCCAGTGCCTGGTCGAGGTCGCGAAGGCGCCGAAGCCGCTGCCGGCGTGCGCCACGCCGGTCGCCAAAGGCATGAAGGTGATGACGCACTCGAAGCTGGCGACCGATGCGCAGAAGGGCGTGATGGAATTTCTGCTGATCAACCATCCGCTCGACTGTCCGATCTGCGACCAGGGCGGCGAATGTCCGCTGCAGGATCTGGCGGTCGGTTATGGCGCCAGCGAATCGCGTTTCGGCGAACCGAAGCGCTCGGTCGCGAACAAGAATTTCGGGCCGCTGATCGCGAGCGAGATGACGCGCTGCATCCTGTGCACGCGCTGTGTGCGTTTCGGCGAGGAAATCGGCGGCATCATGGAATTCGGCCTGATCAACCGCGGCGAGCGCGAGGAGATCGTCACCTTCGTCGGCAAGACCGTCGATTCCGAGCTGTCGGGCAACGTCATCGACCTGTGCCCGGTCGGCGCGCTGACGTCGAAACCGTTCCGTTTCAGCGCGCGCAACTGGGAGCTGACGCGGCGGCCGTCGATCAGCCCGCACACCGGGCTCGGCGCCAACCTGATCGTGCAGGTGAAGCAGAATCGCGTGATGCGGGTGCTGCCGCGCGACAATGAAGCGATCAACGAGTGCTGGCTGTCGGACAAGGACCGTTTCGCCTATGAAGGGCTGAACTCGGAAGAACGCCTGGCGCGGCCGATGCTGAAGCAGGACGGCGTGTGGCGCGAAGTGCCGTGGCAGATCGCGTTGCAATTCGCTGCCGACGGCTTGAAGCGTATACGCGACCAGCATGGCGCGGCGCAGATCGGTGCGCTGGCAACGCCGCATCAGACGTTTGAAGAACTTTATCTGCTGCAGAAGCTGATGCGCGGTCTCGGCTCCGGCAATGTCGATTTCCGGCTGCGGCAGACCGATTTCAGTGCCGACGCGCTGGCGGCCGGCGTACCGTGGCTCGGCATGAAAATCGCCGATTTCAACACGCTCGATCGTGTGCTGGTGATCGGCAGCACGCTGCGTAAGGACCATCCGCTGCTGGCGCACCGCATCCGCCAGGCGACAAAACGCGGCACCGAGCTCAGCCTGATCAATCCGGTCGATGACGAGTTGCTGATGCGGGTCGCGCACAAGGCGATCGTCGCGCCGTCGCAGATGGCGATGACGCTCGCCGCCGTGGTGAAGGCCGCTGCGCAGCAGACCGGACGTGAACTGCCGGCTGCGATTCGGGATGCCGTGGCCGCGATCGAGCCGTCAGCCGCGCAGGCGATCGCCGCCAGCCTGTTGTCGGGCAAGTCCGTGGCGGTGCTGCTCGGCAATCTGGCACAGCATCATCAAGCGGCGGCGCAACTGCAGGGACTGGCGCAGACACTGGCCGACCTCACCGGCGCGCGCTTCGGCTTTCTCGGCGAAGCGGCGAACAGCGTCGGCGGCTATCTTGCCGGCGCGGTGCCGAACGCAGCGGAGCCGCGCGGCCTGCACGCGGCCGACATGCTGGCGCAGCGGCGCAAGGCGTATCTGCTGCTGGGGATGGAAGCGGAGTTGGACAGCGCGAATCCGGCGACGGCGCTGGCCGCGCTGCAGGCGGCGGAACTGGTGATCGTACTGTCTCCGTACCAGCATCGCGCGGCCGATTACGCCGACGTAATGCTGCCGATCGCCCCGTTCACCGAGACTGCCGGCACCTTCGTCAACACCGAAGGCACGGTGCAGAGCTTCAACGGTGTGGTGCAGCCGCTTGCCGAAACGCGCCCTGCGTGGAAGGTGCTGCGTGTGCTCGGCAACCTGCTGGGCATTGCCGG
The DNA here is from genome assembly GCA_035700525.1 of Burkholderiales bacterium. Lineage (GTDB taxonomy): Bacteria > Pseudomonadota > Gammaproteobacteria > Burkholderiales > JBDZVW01 > JBDZVW01. The sequence continues at coordinate 12,801 of DASSON010000080.1, read as the reverse complement.
CTTCGAATACGACAGCAGTGCCGACATCAGGCAGGAGGCGCTCGCCGACGTCGATATCGCGAGCCGTCTCGACAACCGGCTCGCCGGCGGGACGCCGGCGGCGTTCGCGGCGCCGGCTGCGGATGGGGTCGAGCGTATCGGCGAAGTGCCGATCTATGCTGCGGATGCGATCGTGCGCCGCGCGCCGGCACTGCAGAAGACACGCGACGCGCAGGCACCGGTTGCATCAATGAACCACGCGCTCGCCGGGCGGCTGGGCTTGCGTGACGGTGATTCGGTGCGGGTGGTTCAGGGTGACGGGGCGGCACAGTTGCCGTTCGCGATCGACGATCGTCTGCCCGAAAATTGCGTACGGGTTGCCTGCGCGCATCCGCTGACTGTGGAACTGGGGGATGCGCTGGGTACGGTCATGCTCGAGCGCGTCACGGCGAAGGAAAGGGCGGTGGGCTGATGGATGCGCTGCAGAGCACACTCGGCCCGGCATGGCTGCCGATCTGGACCATCGTCAAAATCATCGTGATTGTGGTGCCGCTGATTCTGTGCGTTGCCTATCTGACGTTCGCCGAGCGCAAGGTGATCGGCTACATGCAGGCGCGCATCGGGCCCAACCGCGTCGGTCCGCGCGGCCTGTTCCAGCCGTTTGCCGACGTGCTGAAGCTGATGGTCAAGGAGATCATCATCCCGACCGGCGCCAACCGTTTCCTGTTCGTGACGGCGCCGATCCTGTCGATCATGCCGGCGATCGCGGCTTGGGCGGTGATTCCGTTCACGCCCGAGCTGACGCTGTCGAAAGTCGATGCCGGACTGCTGTACGTACTGGCGATCACGTCGGTCGGCGTCTATGGCGTGATCATCGCCGGCTGGGCGTCGAATTCGAAATACGCGTTTCTCGGCAGCCTGCGTTCCGCGGCGCAGATCGTGTCGTACGAAATTGCGATGGGCTTCGCGCTGGTGGGCGTGCTGATGGCGGCGCAGACGCTGAATCTGGGCGAAATCGTGCGCGCGCAGCAGGGGCAGTACGGACTGTTCAACTGGTTCTGGATCCCGCTGTTTCCGCTGTTCCTGGTCTATTTCATCTCGGGTGTGGCGGAAACCAACCGCCTGCCGTTCGACATGGCGGAAGGCGAATCCGAAATTGTCGCCGGTTTCCACGTCGAATATTCCGGCATGGCGTTCGCCGTGTTCTTCGTCGCCGAATACGCGAACATGATCCTGATTTCGACGCTGGCGTCGGTGATGTTCCTCGGCGGCTGGCTGTCGCCGATTCCGGGCATTCCGGACAGCTTCTGGTGGCTGGCGGCGAAAGTCGCGTTCATGCTGTTCCTGTTCATCTGGTTTCGCGCGACGTTCCCGCGCTACCGTTACGACCAGATCATGCGGCTCGGCTGGAAGGTGTTCATTCCGGTGACGCTGATCTGGATCGTGGTGCTCGGCTTCTGGATGCAGACGCCGGCGTGGGTGTGGTGGAGGTAGCCGATGTTCGGTCGCATAGCAGATTTTTTCCGGACCTTCCTGCTGTTCGAACTGGTGAAGGGCATGGCGCTGACCGGGCGCTACATGTTCGCGCGCAAGATCACCGTGCAGTTCCCGGAGGAAAAGACGCCGCAGGGCCCGCGCTTTCGCGGCCTGCATGCGCTGCGCCGCTATCCGAACGGCGAAGAGCGCTGCATCGCGTGCAAGCTGTGCGAAGCGGTGTGTCCGGCGCTGGCGATCACGATCGATTCCGAGCAGCGCGACGACGGCACCCGCCGCACCACGCGCTATGACATCGATCTCACCAAATGCATTTTCTGCGGCTTTTGCGAGGAATCCTGTCCGGTGGACTCGATCGTCGAGACCCGGATCATCGAGTACCATGGCGAGAAACGCGGCGACCTGATCTACACCAAGCCGATGCTGCTGGCGGTCGGCGACGCGTACGAAAAGCAGATCGCGAAGGATCGCGCGGAAGACGCGGCCTATAGATGAGTGAGGAGAGAGGAGTAAGGGGTGAGGAGTGCAGAGTGGGCGAAGTTTTCGCCTCACTCCTCACTCCTCACTCCTCACGAATTCAAAAATGACGTTCCAAGCATTCGTATTCTATGTTTTTGCCGCGATCATGGTGTTCGCGGCGGTGCGCGTGATTACCGCACGCAATCCGGTGCATTCGGCGCTGTTCCTGGTGCTTGCGTTCTTCACGATGGCCGGCATCTGGATGCTGCTCGAGGCGGAGTTCCTGGCAATCGTGCTGGTGCTGGTGTACGTCGGCGCGGTGATGGTGCTGTTCCTGTTCGTGGTGATGATGCTCGACATCAACCTGACGCGATTGCGCGAAGGCTTCTGGACCTATCTGCCGGTCGGGGCGCTGGTCGGCATTCTGCTGATCGCCGAGATGGTGGTCGTGCTCGGCGGCAAGTTTTTTGGACTGTCGGCAACGCCGGCGCCGGCGCCGCTGCCCGCCAGCTACAGCAATACGAAAGAATTGGGGATGCTGCTGTACACGCACTACGTCTATCCGTTCGAGCTGGCCGCGGTGGTGCTGCTGGTCGCGATTGTTGCCGCGATCGCGCTGACGCTGCGCAAGCGCCGGGTCGCGAAATACCAGGATCCGTCACGCCAGCTCAAAGTGCAGCGCGCGCAACGGGTGCGGCTGGTGTCGATGAAAGCTGAAACGCGTGAGGTGAAAGGAGTGAGGGGTGAGGGGTAAATTCATCGCGGCCCGGCCGTTCTCGCCCCACACCTCACACCTCACACCTCATGGTACGGGAGGGCGCGCATGATTTCCTTGTCCCACTACCTGGTGCTGGGCGCCATTCTGTTCACGATCGCGGTGATCGGGATATTCCTGAACCGGAAAAACCTGATCGTGCTGCTGATGGCGATCGAGCTGATGCTGCTGGCGGTGAATCTGAATTTCATCGCGTTCTCGCATTTTCTCGATAACGCGGCGGGCCAGGTTTTCGTGTTTTTCATCCTGACGGTCGCCGCCGCAGAGTCGGCAATCGGGCTGGCGATCCTGGTGGTGCTGTTCCGGAACCGCAACACCATCGACGTCGAGGACCTGGATGAGCTCAAGGGATGAAGCGGGAGGAGCGAAGTGTGAAGTATAAGCGGAAAGGTGCCGGGGTTTTACGCCTTACCCCTCACCCCTCACACCTCACAAGACAAAAATGAAGACACTTTACATCATTGTTCCGCTGGCGCCATTGATCGGTGCCATCATCGCTGGCCTGCTGGGATGGGCGATCAGCCGCTCTGCCGCACACCGGGCGACGATCGTCGGCATGATCGTGTCGTTCGTGGCGGCGCTGGTCGTGTTCTTCGACGTGCTGAACGGCCATACCTTCAATGGCCCTGTCTACACCTGGCTGCAGAGCGGCGCGACGCATTTCGACATCGGTTTTCTGATCGACCGCCTGACCGCGACGATGATGGTGGTGGTGACCTTCGTGTCGCTGATGGTGCACGTCTATACCATCGGCTACATGGCGGACGATCCCGGCTACAAGCGTTTCTTCAGCTACATCTCGCTGTTCACCTTCTCGATGCTGATCCTGGTGATGGCGAACAATTTCCTGCAGTTGTTCATCGGCTGGGAACTGGTCGGTCTGGTGTCCTATCTGCTGATCGGCTTCTGGTACACCAAGCCGACCGCGATCTACGCGAACCTCAAGGCGTTCATGGTGAACCGGGTCGGCGACTTCGGCTTTCTGCTCGGCATTGCGCTGGTGCTCGCCTACTTTGGCACGCTCGATTACGCGACGGTGTTCGCCGACGTGCATAATCTGGCCGGCAACACGATCACGGTGTGGCCCGGCACCTCATCGTCGCTCATGACGGTGATCTGTCTGCTGCTGTTCATCGGCGCGATGGGCAAGTCGGCGCAGGTGCCGTTGCACGTGTGGCTGCCGGATTCGATGGAGGGCCCGACGCCGATCTCGGCGCTGATCCACGCCGCGACGATGGTCACCGCCGGCATTTTCATGGTCGCGCGCATGTCGCCGCTGTTCGAGCTGTCGGACACTGCGCGCTCGGTGGTGCTGGTGATCGGCGCGATCACCGCGCTGTTCATGGGGCTGGTTGCGATCGTGCAGAACGACATCAAGCGCGTGATCGCGTACTCGACGCTGTCGCAGCTCGGTTACATGGCGGCGGCGCTCGGCGCGTCCGCCTATGCCGCGGCGATTTTCCACCTGATGACGCACGCGTTCTTCAAGGCGCTGCTGTTCCTCGCCGCCGGCTCGGTGATTATCGCGATGCACCACGAGCAGGACATGCGCAAGATGGGCGGACTGCGCCGCTACATGCCGATCACCTACTGGACCGCGATGGCCGGCTCGCTGGCGCTGTGTGCGATCCCGCCGTTCGCCGGCTTTTATTCGAAGGACATGATCATCGACGCCGTCGGGCTGTCGCAGCTGCCGGGCTCGGGATTCGCGTACTTCGCGGTGACGGCGTCGGCGTTCGTCACGGCGCTGTATACCTTCCGCATGATGTTCATGACGTTCCACGGCGCGCCGCGGATGGATCATCACACCCAGGAACATCTGCGCGAATCGCCGTGGGTGGTGACGCTGCCGCTGATCGCGCTGGCGATTCCGTCGGTCTATTCCGGGTGGGCTTATATCCGGCCGATGCTGTTCGGCGGCTATTTCGGCCACTCGATCGTCGTCAGTCCGGCACATGACGCGCTCGCGCACCTCGGCGAAGAGTTTCACGGATCGGCGGCGATGGCGCTGCACAGCGTTTTCACTCTGCCGTTCTGGCTCGCGATCGCGGGCATCGCGGTGGCGGTGTACTGCTACCTGATCCGTACCGACGTGCCGGCCTGGGCACGGCAGAAGGCGGACTGGCTGTATACGCTGCTTGATCACAAGTACTACTTTGACGAGTTCAACGCATGGTTTTTTGCGGGCGGCGTTCGCGCTCTCGGTACGCTGTTGTGGCGTTACGGCGACCGTGACGTGATCGACGGCTTCTTCGTCAACGGCTCGGCGCGCATGGTCGGCTGGTTCTCCGGCATCGCCCGCCGCTTCCAGTCCGGCTTCATTTATCACTATGCGTTCACGATGATCATCGGCGTGCTGGTGCTGCTGCTGATATTCCTCCCACGCTGACAGACAACAAAAACAAATGATATTCGGTTTGCCATTGCTTAGCGTCGCGATCTGGGTGCCGATCGTATTCGGCGTGCTGGTGCTGTTTTCGGGCTCGGACCGTAATGCGGGTGCCGCGCGCGTCATCGCGCTGGTGGGTGCGGTGCTCGGCTTTGTGGTGACGATTCCGCTCTATACGCAATTCAGTCTGCACCAGCATGGCATGCAGTTTGTCGAATTCACGCCGTGGATCCAGACGTTCAACATCAATTATCATCTCGGCATCGACGGGCTGTCGCTGCTGCTGATCCTGCTCAACAGTTTCACCACCATACTGGTGGTGATCGCCGGCTGGAAGGTGATCCAGAGCCGTGTCGCACAGTACATGGCGTCGTTCCTGTTCCTGTCGGGGCTGATGAACGGCGCCTTCTCGGCGCTCGATGCAATTCTGTTCTACGTGTTCTTCGAGGCCACGCTGATTCCGATGTTCATCATCATCGGTGTGTGGGGCGGTCCCAACCGCATTTATTCGGCGCTCAAGTTCTTCCTCTACACCTTTTTCGGCTCGGTGCTGTTTCTGGTCGCGCTGATTTACCTGTATGTCGTTTCGGGCGGCAGCTTTGCGCTTTACACCTATTATCATCTGCCGCTTTCACTGACTGCGCAGATTCTGATCTTTCTCGCTTTCATGTCAGCGTTCGCGGTCAAGCTGCCGATGTGGCCGGTCCACACCTGGCTGCCGGACGCACACGTCGAGGCGCCGACCGGCGGTTCGGTGGTGCTGGCGGCGGTGATGCTGAAGCTCGGCGGTTACGGCTTCCTGCGACTGTCGCTGCCGATCGCGCCGGATGCCAGCCACTACCTGTCGCCGCTGATGATCACGCTGTCGCTGATCGCGATCGTCTACATCGGCCTGGTCGCGCTGGTGCAGAGCGACATGAAGAAGCTGATCGCGTACTCGTCGGTCGCGCACATGGGCTTCGTCACGCTCGGCTATTTCATCTTTAACGCGCACGGCATGGAAGGCGCGATCATCCAGATGATTTCGCACGGCTTCATCTCGGGCGCGCTGTTCCTGTGCATCGGCGTCATGTACGACCGGTTGCATACACGCCAGATCAGCGATTACGGCGGCCTGATCAACCGCATGCCGGTATTCGCGACGCTGTTCATGCTGTTCGCGATGGCCAACTGCGGCCTGCCGGGTACCAGCGGTTTCGTCGGCGAATTCCTGGTGGTGATGGGCTCAATGAAGCACAGCTTCTGGGTGGCGGTGGCGGCGGCTTCGACGCTGATCTGGGCGGCGGGCTATTCGCTGTGGCTCTACAAGCGCGTGGTGTTCGGTGCGGTGGGTAATGCCCGGGTCGAGACGATGGCTGACCTCAATCTGCGTGAATTCATCGTGCTCGGCCTGCTGGCGGTGGCGGTGCTGGCGCTGGGCGTCTATCCCGATCCGTTTGCCGCGGTGCTCCATACCCCGGTCCATGATCTGCTGGCACTGGTGTCGCAGAGCAAACTGCCGGTGCAATAGGGAACGACCATGCAATACATCATGCCGCTGTGGCCCGCCTACTCCGAGCTGTTCCTGCTCGGAATGGTGTGCGTGATCCTGATCGCCGATCTGTTCGTCAGCGACGACAACCGGATCGTCACCTATGCGCTGACCCAACTGACATTGCTCGGCTGCTTCCTGATCACGCTGTCGACGCTGGCCGGTCCGCCGGTGCATACGTTCAGCGGCATGTTCGTCGCCGACGCGCTGGCCGGCGTACTGAAGCTCACCGTGTATATCGGGATGGCGATGACGCTCGCCTATTCGCGCGCCTATCTGGCGGCGCGCGGCATGTTCCGCGGGGAGTTCTTCGCACTCTCGCTGTTTGCGACGCTCGGCATGATGGTGATGATTTCGGCCAGCAATCTGCTGACGGTATTTCTGGGCCTCGAGCTGATGAATTTGTCGCTCTACTCGCTGGTCGCGCTGCTGCGCGATTCGCGGCCGGCGACCGAGGCGGCGATGAAGTATTTCGTGTTGAGCGCCATAGCCAGCGGCATGTTGCTCTACGGGATGTCAATGCTGTACGGCGCGACGGGCACACTCGACATCGCGCAGATTGCCACCCATATCGTGCATGGCGGCAGCGGCGGCGGTGAAGCAGCGCTGGTGCTCGGACTGATATTCGTCATCGCCGGTCTGGGTTTCGAGATCGGCGCAGTGCCGTTTCACATGTGGATTCCGGACGTCTATCACGGTGCGCCGACGTCGATCACACTGCTGCTGAGCTCGCCGGTCAAGTTTGCTTCATTCGCGTTCTTCATGCGCCTGCTGGTGCAGTGTCTGCAGGGCATGGTGGTCGATTGGCAGCTGATCCTGATCATCCTGTCGGTGCTGTCGCTCGCGGTCGGCAACATCGTCGCGATCGCGCAGACCAACATCAAGCGCATGCTCGCCTATTCGACGATTTCGCACATGGGTTTCGTGCTGCTCGGCATTCTCGCCGGCGACAGCAACGGCTATGGTGCGGCGATGTTCTACGTCGTGGTCTATGTGCTGATGAACCTGGGTGCGTTCGGTATGGTGCTGCTGCTTTCGCGCAGCGGTTTCGAAGCCGACCAGATCGACGATTTCAAGGGACTGAACCAGCGCAGCCCGTGGCTCGCCTTCATGATGCTGCTGGTGATGTTTGCGATGGCCGGTGTGCCGCCGACGGTCGGCTTCTACGCCAAGCTGTCGGTGCTGGAGGCGGTGCTCAACGCCGGTTACGTGTGGCTTGCCGTGGTGGCGGTGATCTTTGCGCTGATCGGCGCGTTCTACTATCTGCGCATCGTGAAGCTGATGTATTTCGACGCACCGCAGGATGATGCGCCGATCATTGTGCACCCGGATGCGCAGGTGCTGATAAGCGCGAACGGCCTGGCGATGCTGCTGCTGGGCATTCTGCCGCAGCCGCTGCTGGTGGTGTGCACCTATGCCATCCAGTACTCGCTGTAAAGAGAGGTAACCCGGTTGTGAACTGGAGCATTGCAGCGCTGGTGCTGCTGGCGCTGGTGCTGGCCAACCTGCCGTTTCTGACCGAGCGCTTTCTCGGGATCATTCCGTTCCGAGGGGCCAAGCACCTGTGGTGGCGATTGCTCGAAATCATCGTCTTTTATGCGATCACCGGGGGGGTCGCATGGCTGATGGAGCGCAAGACCGGGCAGGTACACGATCAGGGGTGGGTATTCTGGGTCGTGACCATCTGTCTTTTCCTGGTGTTCAGCTATCCGGGGTTCGTCTATCGCTATCTGTGGCGACGGCGGGGGTAGATCCTTTCATCACAGAGGCGCAGAGACACAGGGAAACAGAACAAGTGTAAAGCCCTCGCGATTGCGATGGACGGAAATACACGTTTCTTGTGACGAGCTTATTCGTATTTCATTTGTGGTTTGTCTTTGTTCTCTCTGTGTTTCCATGTCGCTGTGATTAAAAATTCATGAAGAAGCCCGGTAACTTCCGCGAAACCCGGATCCGCTCGAAGCAGGTTTACCGCGGCCGGTTGCTTGATGTGCGCGAAGATCGCGTGCGACTGCCCGACGGCAGTGAAGCACAGCGCGAATACGTGCGCCATCCGGGCGCGGTGGTCATCATCCCGTTTCTGAGTGATGACGTCGTGCTGCTCGAATGGCAATTTCGTTATCCGCATCATCGCCATTTCTATGAATTGCCGGCGGGCAAGATTGACCCCGGTGAAGCACCGTTGCGTACGGCACGGCGTGAGCTCGAGGAAGAAACCGGCTATCGCGCGAAGCGCTGGCAGCACGTTGCGACGATTCATCCGACGATCGCTTATTCCGACGAGTACATCGAGATTTTCACTGCGGAAAAGCTGACCCACGTCGGAGCCGTGCCGGATGACGGCGAATTTCTCGAAGTGGTCGAATTGCCGCTGCAGCAGGCGCTGGAGTGGGTGCGATTGAGCCGGATCACCGACGTCAAGACCGTGATCGGCCTGTTCTGGGCCGAGCGCATCCGTTCCGGCGCATGGAAGCTCGGCGCGCGCGCATCACGGCGCACGCCGCGTTGACACATTCGAAATCCCGCACGACGCATCGACAGAAACGCGCAAAAAAAGACGCAACCCCGTGCGGGGTTGCGTCAGGTCTTCACCTGCAGGAGGAGGGGGAGGGCTCAGGTGAAGACGCAGCCGCTGCAACGAAGTTGCATCGGCTGTGGCCGGTTCACAGTACTTGCTATCCCTTCATAAGATAACTCGCTGTTCACGCCGGTAAGCGGAGCGACTTCCGTACCATCCAAAGCGATATTTTTGAAATCAGACGCTTAGCTTTCCCGGTCGGTATCGGCAACGCGGTCGGAAGTGTTGCCGTGCGGCGACGCGCTAGCGTGTCCGATGGCGAAATGGCTTCATTTCAATGAATTTTTTTTGTCACCATTCGGCGACGCGATCGCGGGTCATCGCCGATCGATGCGCGGTTATCCAAACGGCATATTCGGTGACAGGTTGTTTTTTCCCTGTATGGCCAGTCCCTTGCGGCCGCCTCCGACACACCGCCACGTTTGTCGCCAGTGGCGCATCGGTACTGATCGGAACCGTGCTTTTCATCTTTAAATTACCTGCTAAAAGCGCGACTCCGGTTCTATGCCATGGTTATGGAGACGCGTTAATGCATTGATCGCAAACGCATTAGCTGGATGCCGTAATGGGCTCGATTACTGGTATGGATCGTGCGTGCCTGTAACACGTCGACTGGCGGCCATGCGGTGTTATTCCGCAAAGGAAGGCTGCGCACCATCACCGTATGTTGAATGCCTTGCGTTTGAAAGTTTGAAAGAAAGGAGTTCGTTATGAAGCACGCATATTGGTTGCCTTTGAGTATCCTGGCCATCGCGTTGATGGCCGGATGCGGCCAGAAGGAAGGATCGTCTTCTTCGCCATCCGATCAGCAGGCCACGCCGCCCGCATCGCCGTCGGCGCCGCTGTCGCCGCCATCGTCATCCGAACCTGCCCCGGCACCTGCGCCAGCGCCGGACACATCCGGTTCCAATGGCGGCAGCAGCGGCAGCAGCGCGACACCGCCTGCGACGCCGCCCAGTGGTTCGGGAGCCGCTCCGCAGTCCGGAGCAACGCCGCCTGCGCAGGGAAGCAGCACCACGCCGCCTCCGCCGACGACACCGCCGAGCAATGAAAGTGGAACAGGCAAGTAACAGTGGGCCTCGCGCAACGATGATTCTTTTTCAAGGAGAAGCAAAATGAATAAGAACTCGTGGTCAAAAGGCTGGCTGCTGCTGAGCCTGCTGGTGATGGTGCTGGCCGGCTGCGCCAGCACCGCAACACAGGAAAGCACCGGCGAATACATCGACGATGCGACGATCACGTCGAAGGTGAAGGCTGCCTTCGTCGGGGACAAGCAGGTCAGTGCGCTCGATATTCATGTCACGACGTACAAGGGCGTCGTGCAGTTGAGCGGGTTTGCAGACAACCCTGACGAAGTTCAGCGGGCAACGGAACTTGCCCGCAACGTCAAGGGGGTGAAAGCGGTCAGGAACAACGTGCAATTGAAATAGCGCGGCCGGCGCTGCGGCCGGGATTGGAGCAGCGCTCAAAACCGGCGGAGCGGTTCACGACCAGAGACTTGTGCCGGAACCGCTCCGCAATTTCATCGCGGTGATCTGTCTCCCATGCATACCGTCCATCATCGCAGCGGTTTATAACGAATACGCTTCGGCCGCGCGCCTTCCTCCCCCATCCGCTTGCGTTTGTCCGCTTCGTACTCGTGGTAGTTGCCGTCGAAAAATACGGTTTGTGAATCGCCCTCGAACGCCAGCATGTGGGTGGCAACGCGATCGAGAAACCAGCGGTCGTGCGAGATGACCAGCACACAGCCGGCGAATTCCAGCAGCGCATCCTCCAGCGCGCGCAGCGTCTCGACATCGAGATCGTTCGACGGCTCGTCCAGCAGCAACACGTTGGCGCCGGCGATCAGCGTCTTCGCCAGGTGAAGCCGGCCACGCTCACCGCCGGACAGATCGCCGACGCGTTTTTGCTGGTCCGTGCCCTTGAAGTTGAAACGGCCGATGTAGGCACGAGACGGCGTTTCGTATTTGCCGACGGTCAGGATGTCGGCACCATCCGAAATTTCTTCCCACACGGTACGGCTGCCGTCGAGCGCGTCGCGGGACTGATCCACGTATGCCAGTTTGACGGTGGGACCGCTCACGATCTCGCCCCGGTCCGGTTGTTCGGCGCCGGTGATCATGCGGAACAATGTGGATTTGCCGGCACCGTTGGGCCCGATCACGCCGACGATCGCACCCGCCGGAACGTGGAAGCTCAAGTCATCGATCAGCAGACGATCGCCGAAACCTTTGCTGACCGATTTGAACTCGATCACGCTGTCGCCGAGTCGATCGGCCACCGGGATGAAGATTTCGCGCGTCTCGTTGCGCTTCTGGTATTCCTGCGAGCTCAACTCATCGAAGCGCGTGAGCCGCGCCTTGCTTTTGGCGCGCCGGCCTTGCGGATTCTGGCGCACCCATTCCAGTTCGGTCCGGATTGCCTTCTGGCGTGCCGATTCCGCGGCTTCCTCCTGTTTCAGCCGCAGTTCCTTCTGTTCCAGCCATGAGCTGTAGTTGCCGTGCCATGGAATACCGTGGCCGCGATCGAGCTCGAGAATCCATTCCGCGGCGTTGTCCAGAAAATAGCGATCATGGGTGACTGCCACCACCGTTCCGGGAAAGCGCGTCAGGAATTGTTCGAGCCATTCCACGCTTTCTGCGTCGAGGTGGTTGGTGGGTTCGTCGAGCAGCAGCATGTCCGGTTTCGAAAGCAGCAGCCGGCACAGCGCGACGCGGCGTTTCTCGCCGCCGGAGAGATGGGCGATGCGGGCGTCCCATGGCGGCAGACGCAACGCATCGGCGGCGATGTCCAGTTGCTGTTCGGCGTTGTGTCCGTCGGCCGCGTTGATGATCGCTTCCAGCCGCGCCTGTTCGTCGGCCAGCGCTTCAAAATCGGCATCGGGCTCGGCATATGCGGCATAGACCGCTTCCAGTTTGCTGCGCGCGTCGAACACCGCACCCAGGCCTTGTTCCACGGATTGGCGTACCGTCTTGTCGGGATCGAGTTGCGGTTCCTGCGGCAGATAGCCGATCGCGATGCCCGGCATCGCGGCGGCCTCACCTTCGATGTCGGTGTCAACGCCGGCCATTATCTTGAGCACGGTCGATTTACCGGCTCCGTTGAGTCCGAGCACGCCGATCTTGGCGCCCGGAAAGAAACTCAGCGAAATGTCCTTCAGTATCTGGCGCCGGGGCGGAACGATCTTGCCGACGCGATTCATCGTGAAAACGTATTGAGCCATGACCTTCATTCAATAGACGGAGAAACGGAAGTGTAACAGGCGCCCGCAATCGTTGCGCCGTGCGACATGCGGAATCCGCCGCGAAAGCAGGGCTGGAAGTCGGTCAGCCTGCGAAATGCGGAGCGACACTACGCTCGCAGATGAAGTTGCAGCGGATCAGCGGCGGTCGGCCGGATGTTTTTGCACCCGGTTCGGGTAGAGCGGAAAGTACGGCGTGCCGGCTAACCGCAGGTGCCGACGTAGCCGCAGGCGACGCAGAAGTCGCAGCCGTCCTTGCGGATCATTGCATTGTTGCCGCATTCCGGACAGCGTGCGCCTTTCATCGGGCGCGGCGTCGCCACCGCCGGCGTCTCAAGGATGCCCATCTGCGTCA
>DASSON010000079.1:0-23249 GCA_035700525.1 Burkholderiales bacterium | reverse complement strand
GACGATGCCGGCCGCATCGACGTCGACCGGCTTGAACAGATGCTGAGAAGGCAACGCATCGGCACCGTGGTGGCGACTGCCGGCACCACCGCGCTCGGAGCGGTCGATCCAATCGACGAGCTGATCGCGCTGCGCGAGCGCTACGGTTTCCGGCTGCATGCCGATGCCTGCTACGGCGGCTTCTTTGCAGCGCTGGCATGGCGCGGCGACACGCACGTTCCGGCCGCGCCGCTGAAAGCGCTGGCGCAGTGCGACTCGGTTACGACCGATCCGCACAAACACGGGCTGCAGCCGCTGGGCTGCAGCGCCATGCTATGGCGCGAAGCGCCACCGCCGTCGCTCTACGGCAAGGCGCCGGGATATGCAGAATTTACGCCGGGCGAAGTCAATCCCGGCGCGGCAGGGCTCGAATGCTCACGCGCCGGCGCCGCCGCCGGCGCGCTGTGGCTGACACTGAAGTGTCTGCCACTCGACACCGAACACGGATTCGCCGGCATCCTGTCCGCCACGCTTGCCGCGGCATGGCGCTGGGCGGAATTGATTCGCGAGTCGGACGATTTCGTGCTGTACGCCGACCCTGATCTCGACATCGTCACATTTCTGCCGCGCGGGATGCGCAGCGTATCCGAGCTCGATCGCATCTGCCGCGCGCTGGTAGCCGCGCTGCGCGATGCCACGCCACCGTTCTATCTGGGTCTGCTGAAGGTCAATACCGATCGCATTGTCGCGCGCTGTCCCGGCATCACGGCTGATGCGCCGGAGTGCCACATCCTGCGCGCGGTGCTGATGAAGCCGGAGCAAGAGGCAGCGGTTAATGCGATGCACATTCGGCTCGTCGAGAGTTGGCGAACGATCGGCCTAGCCGGTAGATAAGTAACGTCCGGTTGGCAGAACGCGACGCGGCGCTTCGCCGCTTGCGTCGGATCACGCCTGCGGCTAATCCGACAATCTTTGCTACTCATTGCGATTTTTCGCCAGAAACCGGATCAGCGGCTCGTACGCGGTGTCGCGCGAGAAGCGCACACAGGCGACCAGCGTCGCCGCGATCGTAAATCCGATCACCACGCCGAGGTCGGTCGTGATTGCGAAATCGGGGCCGAACAAACCGCCGCCGGCGGACGCGCCATGCTTCAGCAGGTCGACGCCGTAGGTGTACGGATTGAGCATCGCCACCACGCGCAGCGCGGGCGGCAGATGCTCGATCGGGTAGAGCGAGCCGGAAAGGAAGAACACGGGGAAGATCACGAAATTCATCATCACCGCGAAATTGTCGAGCGTCTTCGTCCATGCCGCGACCAGCATGCCGAGGCTGGCGCAGACAAACGCGGTGCCGAGAATGCCGGCGACCAGCGCCGCCGGCGCCAGCGCGCCGCGCAGGAAGCCGAGAATCGCCAGCAGCACCATCACCAGTATCGCCTGGATCACCGCCGCCAGCACCGCGCCCAGCAGCTTCGCGATCACGATCCAGTAATGCTCGAACGGTGCCACCACCAGCATGCGCATCACGCCCGATTCCTTGTCGTAGACCATCGACAGCGCCGCCAGCATCGCGCCGAACAGCATCGTCATGCCGAGAATGCCCGGCACCAGAAAATACTGATAGCTCGGCGCGCCGGAATGCTGCAGCACCGCGTCGAAGCCGGCGCCGATCACGAACAGCCAGATTAGCGGCCGTACCATCGCCGACAGCAGCCGCCCGCGCTGACGAAACAGCCGGATGATCTCGCGCTCGATCACCGCGTACACCGCGCGCGCTGTCATGACCGAAACTCGGGCTCGTTGACCCACAGGAAGACGTCGTTGAGATTGGGCCGCCGCACCTGCAGCGTCGCAACTTGCGGCGCCAGCTCGGCCTGCAGTTTGGCGAACTCGGCCGGCTCACCGCGTACCCGGAAGAATGCGCAATCGTGGTCGACGATGCACGGACCGAGCCGCCCGGCAAAGCGCTGCGCCAGCGCCTGCGTGTCGGGTGCCTCGATCTCGACGATGTAGTCGCCGAGCGCCGCCACCAATTGCGGCGGCACGCCGCGGCGCACGATCGCACCCGCCTTGATGAATGCGACCCGGTCGCAGCCGGCCGCCTCTTCGAGATAGTGCGTGGTGAGAAACACCGTCATGCCGGTTTCACGGCGCAGGCCGTCGATGAAGCGCCAGATGCGGCGCCGGTTCATCAGGTCGAGCCCGGTGCTGGGTTCGTCGAGAAACAGCACGCGCGGGCGATGAATCACGCCACGCGCGATGTCGAGCGCGCGGCGCATGCCGCCGGACAGCGCGGCGAGCGGCGTGTTGCGCTTTTCCGTGAGACCGGTCAGCGCCAGCAGCTCGTCGGCACGCACGCGCGTCTCGCGCGCCGACAGGCCGTGCAGCGCGCCGGCGAAACGCAGGTTTTCCCACGCGGTGAGCGAACGGTCGAGCGCCGATTCCTGGAACACCACGCCGATCGCGCGCCGCACCTCGGACCCGCGAGTCAGCACGTCGCATCCTGCCACCTGCGCCCCGCCCGCGGTGGGGCGGATCAGCGTCGCCAGCATGTGAACGGTGGTGCTCTTGCCGGAACCGTTCGGACCCAGCAAACCGAAGAACTCGCCGGCAGGAATTTCCAGATCGAGCCGCTCGACCGCGCGCACGTCGCCGAAGCGCTTGGTAAGGCCTTGTGCGGAAATGGCAGTTGCGGCGGACAGCGCCACGGCGTCGCGCATCATCGCAAAGTTCCCGGAAATGGACAGGATGCCGCGGTCGTTATTGTAGCGCGCCGCATGCCGCGCGCGCCGGCGCGTCAGGAAACGGGCTCCTTCGCCGCCAGCCGGCGCGAATTTGCGTCATCCCGAAACAGGATGGGGCGAGTCTCAACCGGCGGCTGCTGCGCCTGTGCGACGGCCTGCAGCACCACATCGTGATGCGGCGACAGATCGCATACCGGATCGGCATTTTCCGCGTCACCGGTCAGCAAGTACGCCTGGCAGCGGCAGCCGCCGAAATCCTTGTCGCGCTCCGGACAGGTGCGGCACGGCTTCTTCATCCAGCCTTCGCCACGGAAGCGGTTGAACGCCGGCGAGTCGCGCCAGATCCACGCCAGCGAGTGATTGCGCACGCTGGGGAAAGTCAGTCCCGGCAGTATCCGCGCTTCATGGCACGGCAGCGCCACGCCATCGGCGGTCAGGCACAGGAATACCGATCCCCAACCGTTCATGCACGCCTTGGGCCGGTTCGCGTAATAGTCGGGGACCACGAAAATGACGCGCATGCGCTTGCCGACGCGGGCGCGGAATTCGTTGGTGATGCGCTCGGCGCGCTCCAGTTGCTCGCGCGACGGCAGCAGCTGATCGCGATTGTGAAATGCCCAACCGTAGTACTGCGTATTCGCGAGCTCGAGATATTCGACGTTCATCGCCTCCGCCATCTCCAGGATTTGCTGAATGTGGTCGATGTTGAGACGATGCAGCACGACGTTCAGCACCATCGGATAGTCGTATTCCTTGATCAGTTTCGCGACCTTCGACTTGAGATCGAAGGTGCGCGTGCTGGACAGAAAGTCGTTCAGTTCCTTCGTCGAATCCTGGAACGAGAGCTGGATATGGTCCAGCCCAGCTTCCTTGAATGCCGCAAGGCGCTTTTCGTTCAGACCGACGCCGGAGGCGATCAGGTTGGTGTAATAGCCGAGCCGGTGTCCTTCCGCCACCAGCACTTCGAGATCGTCGCGCAGCAGCGGCTCGCCGCCGGAAAAGCCGAGCTGCGTTGCGCCCAGCGGCCGCGCTTCATTGAGCACGCGCAGCCACTCGTCGGTGGAAAGCTCCTGGCTGTAGCGCGTGTAATCGACCGGATTGGAACAGAACACGCAATGCAGCGGACAGCGATAGGTGACCTCCGCCAGCAGCCATAGCGGTGGCGTGATCTTATGTGTGCTGTCTGATCCAGCCGCGCTCATGCGCCGTCTCCAGAAAATCCATCACGTCCTGCCTCAGTTCCGTGCCCGGGAATGCAGCTTCGAGCTGCGCAATGATCCCGGCCACGGAGTTGCGCCCGTCAACGCGCTTCATGATTTCGCCCGCGCTGGGCGACAGTTTCACCATGCCTTCGGGATACAGCAGCACCCACGCGTCCTGCGCCGTCTCCCACTGCAGTCGGAACAGCCGCGGGATCTCGAGCACCGCATCGGATGCAAACAACACGTCACTCATCGCGGATGTCGATCTTGCAATACGCCAGCATCATTGCGTCCAGCATCGACCACAGCACGTCGAGCTTGAACTGCAGGATCTCCAGCGCGCGCAATTGCAGTGGCCGCGTGTTGAAATAGTCGAGCGTAATTGCCAGGCCATTCATCACGTCGCGCGGCGCCTGCGTCAGTCGCGTCTTGAAATACTCGTAGCCTTCCGGCTTCAGCCAGTCGTAATGCCTGGGCCAGTTTTCGAGCCGCGTCTTGTGGATGCCGGGCGCGAACAGCTCGGTGAGCGACGCGCACACCGCCTCCTGCCACGGACGCTGACGCGCGAAATTGACGTACGCATCCACCGCGAAGCGCACGCCCGGCTGTACGTGTTCGAGCGACACGATCTCGGCGCGCGACAGCCCGCACGCCTCACCCAGCCGGATCCAGGTTTCGATGCCGCCTTCGTTGCCGTGCGTGCCGTCGTGATCGAGAATGCGCTGAATCCAGTGCCGCCGCACGTCGCGGTCGGGACAGTTCGACATCACCGCTGCATCCTTCAGCGGAATGTTGATCTGGTAATAGAAGCGGTTCGCAACCCAGCCCTGAAACTGCTGCTGCGTGAAGCGGCCCTCGTTCATCATCACCTGGAACGGATGATGACTGTGGTAGCGGCTGCCCTGTTCGCGCAGCTTGTGCTCGAATTCTTCGTTCGTCCACGGGCGTTCCGCGATGTTCATGTCCATGTCGCGCTCTCAGAGTTCAATCTCCATGCCGTCGTACGAGACTTCGATGCCGGCACGCGTCAATTCGGCGCGCTGCGGCGACTCCTCGTCGAGAATGGGATTGGTGTTGTTGATGTGGATCAGAACCTTGCGCCCTTTCAGCGGCGCCAGCCGCTGCATCATGCCGCCGGCGCCGGACTGCGGCAGATGACCGATGTCGTGCGCGTATTTTTTTGACACACCGAGCCGCACCATTTCGTCGTCGGTCCAGAACGTGCCGTCCACCATCACGCAACCGGCGCGCGCCATATGATCGTACACCCGTCCGTCCACGGCCGCGAGGCCCGGGGAGTAGAACACCGAGCGCCCGCTGGTGGTATCGCTGATCACAAGACCGATGTTGTTGCCCGGATCGTCGGCATCGTGCCGTCCTGGCGAATAGGGCGCACCCTTGCTTGTCACCGGGACCGCCGTGAAGCCGAGCCCGCCGATACCGTCGACGGTAAAACCGGCGCCGTCGGCAAGCGGCAGCGGATGATGATTGATTCCGCAGTAATGACCGAGCACGCGGAAAATCGGATTGAACTCGGTGAGGTCGCGCCGCACGGTGTCGGTGCAGTAGATCTCGAGCGGCACGCCTTCGCGCAGCATCAACAGCCCGGTGGTGTGATCGATCTGGCTGTCCACCAGAATGATTGCGCGGATGCCGGTATCGCGCAACGCACGTGCCGGCTGCAGATCCGGCGCAGATTTCAACTGCGTGAGAATGTCGGGCGACGCGTTGATCAGCACCCAGTTTTCATCATCGGCGCTGACGGCGATCGACGACTGGGTTCGCGGCTGCGCGCGGATGGCACCGCGCCGCACACCGTCACAATTGGGGCAGTTGCAATTCCATTGCGGGAAGCCGCCGCCGGCTGCGGATCCCAGAACGCGGATTTTCACGAGGCATCAACTCCGGCATTCTCAGAAATGTTTTGCGGGTCCTGAATCAGGCCGGGGCTCTTGCGAGCCCCGGTTGCATCACAGCTTAGCGGTTCGCGATATACATCGTGACTTCAAAGCCGAAACGCATTTCGCTAAACTCGGGTTTACTCCATTTCATGGTAAAACTCCTTTCCAGCTGATGTGAACGTTCACGCTCCGCAAGGTCAGCCGCAACCATGCGCTGTCCGGCTTTCCCGTTGGCGCCAAATCATTGTCTCCGGATCCGAGATCGACGGTCAGGTACAAAATCCTGAAAACAGGCTCATGATTTTCATGAATCGCACGGATATCCGGCCTCGTTCATTGCGCTGCCGCGACGCGGACCGGATGGCGTCACACCGACCGATGGCGGGTTTCGATGCCTGACTCGCTGTTTCCGCCGATCGAGCCTTTCGATCAGGGCCGACTTGACACCGGCGACGGTCATTCGATCTACTATGAGCAGTGCGGCAACCCCGGCGGAGTTCCGGTGGTGGTGCTGCACGGCGGCCCCGGCAGCGGCTCGAGTCCGCAGCAACGCCGCTTCTTCGACCCGCGCCACTATCGCATCATCCTCTTCGATCAGCGCGGCTGCGGCCGCAGCCGGCCACTGGGCGCTACCGAAAACAACACCACCCAGGTATTGACCGGTGATATCGAGGCGCTGCGCGAGCGGTTCGGCATCGGACGCTGGCTGGTTTTCGGCGGTTCGTGGGGCGCAACGCTGGCGCTGGCGTATGCACAAGCCCATCCCGACCGCGTCGCGGGGCTGATCCTGCGCGGTGTGTTTCTCGCCACCCGTGCCGAACTCGAGTGGTACTGCGACGGGCTGCGACATTTCCTGCCCGAGGCCTGGGCGGCGTTCAGTGAGGCCGTGAACGGCGCCGCCGGCATCGAGCTGATCGCCCGCTATCACCGGCGGGTGCACGGCACGGACGCGGCGGCCGCGCTGGCCGCGGCACGCGCATGGTACGCCTACGATGTGCACGCGATCATCGCAGCAGGCGGCAGCAGCAGCGGCAACGCCCCGCCGGACGACCAGGTACTGGCGCAGATAAAAGTTCAGACACATTATCTCGTTCACAACTGTTTCATCGATGAAACACAACTGCTGAACCGGGTGGACCGCATCCGCCGCATTCCGGCGATCATCGTGCAGGGGCGCCTCGATCTGGTATGTCCGCCGGCAACCGCCTGCGCGCTGTCCCGTGCCTGGCCGGAAGCGGATTTCGTGATGGTCGAAAACGGTGGCCATTCCGCGTTCAATGCCCCGATGGCGGAAGCGCTCGTGGCCGCCTGTGAGCGATTCAAGACGATCGGCGCCGCCGTTCAATGACAACCATCCCGGCATTGGCGAACCGCGAAAGCGCTTGTTCCGGCTCGTGAATAGCCGCAAGATTGGTCTCGTACGTCGACCGGAGAAAGTGCATGGGACTGTCGTGGCAACAGGGTCCGCTCGCCCCGGGAGCGATCGGACGATTTCTCGTTGCGCAACCGCTGCCCGAGAGATTGTTGTACGTGGAGCCGCTGCGCCGGCGCATGCGCGTGCGTTTTGGTGGAAGCTGGATCGTCGACAGCGAGCATGCGCTCCTGCTGTTCGAGCCGGGTCACTATCCGGTAGCCTACTTCCCGCAGACCGATATCGCTCCGCATGTCCTGGAACGTGCCGACCATACCACCCGGCACCCCGATCTCGGCCCCACGTCCTGGTTCGCCGTCCGCTGCGGCGATCACACTGCGCCGCGGGGGGCGTGGCAGCACACCGGTCTGCCGGCCCACGCGAGCGAACTGCAGGCGCGCGTCGCGTTTGCCTGGCGGGCGATGGACGCGTTCTACGAAGAAGACGAGCGCATCGTGGGTCACGCGGCCGATAGCTACCACCGCATCGATATTCGCCAGGCTTCCCGCAACCTGGTGGTTCGCCATCGTGACCGCGTGATCGCCGATACCACGCGGCCGCTGGTTCTCTACGAATCCGGCTTCGCGCCGCGCTGGTACGTTGTGCGCGCCGACATCGATGAATCCGCCCTCACCGCCGCGGAACGCCGCACCTTCTGCCCGTACAAGGGTATCTGCAGCTACTACGACATCGGTGATGCGCGTCTGGCGGCATGGTCATATCCCGACGCCTATCCCGAGGTCGGCCGTATCTCCGATCTGGTGTCGTTCGAGCCGGACGTCGTTTCGGTACAGCTCGATGGCACCCGGCTCCAGCTCGAACCGGGACAGACGGTGATCGCGCACGGCCCCGATCGCGACCTCACGGTTAGCGGGGCACTCCGTCCCGCCAGCGGCCGCGACCAGGCGCCCGCCGGCGGCCCCGGAACAGCTGCGAACGACTAGCGGCAAGCCGCCAGTCCCGATCGGAATCAAGTGACATGGCCCGACTGCTATCGGTGAATGTCGGACTTCCGCGCGACATCGAGTGGCGGGGACGAACCGTGCACACTGCGATCTGGAAGGATCCGGTGCCCGGCCGCTGTCGGGTCGGACGCTTGAATCTGGACGGAGACGGCCAGGGCGACCGCGCCGGCCACGGCGGTGAGCAGCGGGCCGTGTTCGTCTATCAGATCGAATCTTACCGCTACTGGCAGGAGCGCCTGCAAAGGACCGGCTTTGTCCACGGGCAATTCGGCGAGAATTTCACGATCGAGGGATTGCCCGACGACGCCGTGTGCATCGGCGACCGTTACCGGATCGGCGACGCCGTGTTCGAGGTCACTCAGCCTCGCGTCACCTGCTATCGCGTCGGGATCCGCATGAACGAGCCGCGGATGGCGGCATTGCTGACCTCCAGTGGACGGCCGGGTTTCTACTTTCGCGTGCTGCAGGAAGGTGCGGTCGGCGCCGGCGACGACATCGTGAAGGTGGGAGAGGCCGCGCAGCGCATGACTGTCGCAGAGATCAACGCGCTGCTCTATTTTCCCGATCATCCGCGTGACCGGCTGGAGCGTGCATTGCGCATCGAAGCACTTTCGCCCGGATGGCGCGCTTCGTTCGAGGCGTTGCTGCGCAGCCAAACGACTGCCGCGGGAAACGGTAATGCGGGTCTGGCGCCAGCAGCGGCTGCGCATCCGGCTGCACCGGGATTCCGGCCGCTGACGGTAACCGCCATCGATCGGGATTCTGCGGACGTCGTCTCGCTGACGCTGCGGAATCCGGACGGCCGGCCGCTGCCGGCTGCCCTGCCGGGACAATACGTGGTCTTGCGTCTGGCACGCACTACAGGCGGCACGCCGCTTTTTCGCAGTTACTCGCTGTCAGGCCCCGTCTCGACGCAGCGCTATCGAATCAGTGTGAAAGTCGAGCCGCAAGGGGCGGCGGGAACTTACCTGCGACAGCACGTCGTGGTGGGCGACACGCTCGACGTCAGTTCGCCGCGCGGCAGCTTTATTCTGCAACCCGGGGAACGGCCGCTGGTGCTGCTCAGTGCGGGAATCGGGGCAACGCCGGTACTGGCGATGCTGCACGCGCTGGCGGCGACCCGCTCCCCGCGTCAGGTCTGGTGGCTGCACACAGCGCGCGATGGTCGGCATCATCCGTTCGCGGCCGAAGTCCGCCGCCTGATGCCCGCGCTCGCGCACGGGCACAGTCATGTTTGTTACAGCAGGCCGGGTTCACGCGACAAGATGGGTGAGGATTTCAACGCGATCGGCCGTCTGTCGCGATTGGCCTTGGAAAAAGTCGACGTTCCACAGGAAGCGGACGTTTACCTTTGCGGACCGACGCAGTTCATGGCAGACATGAAACAAGCACTTGCCAGCATGGGCGTGGCCCCGAATCGAATCCACGTCGAACTTTTCAATGGCGGCGAGTCGCTGACCCCGGGTGTGGTCGGTGCAGCAACGCGAGCGCCACATGTACCGCAGGACGACCCCGCTACCGGCCTGCGGGTATCGTTCGCGCGCAGCGGCATCGTTGCGCATTGGAAGTCTTCCTGTCGGAGCATTCTGGAACTGGCCGAGGCATGCGATGTTCCGGTCCGCTGGTCGTGTCGGACAGGCGTCTGTCATAACTGCGAGAGTGGTCTGGTTTCAGGGATGGTCGCCTACGAACCGCGACCACTGGACAAACCTGCTGACGGCAATTTGCTGATTTGCTGCTCGCAGCCGGTCGGCGACGTCGTTGTCGATCTGTGAAGTCCGATCGCAGATCAGAATCTGGAAAGGAACAGCGAGGCATCGGTCAGGCAGCGGCCGGCGCTCAGCGCAAGACAATTTGCGCAGATAAAAAAACCCCGGTTAAAGGGGAGTAAAACCGGGGTAAAAAGCCTTAATTAGCATTAAGGCGCCCGCTCAGGGAGGAGAAGCGGGAGACGATAAAGCACCGTCTGCGAAATAAGACGCATATAATGCGATTTAGTTCCGCCGCGCAACGCGGCGCAAATAGTTGCTTTGCTTTCAATTGATTGCCATTTTGCCGACATTCTGCCGTTAATGAATCCACTTGGTCTTTATCCCCGACGACGCATGCGCCGCGTGCGCCACGATGACTTTTCGCGACGCCTGGTGCGGGAATCACGATTGTCCGTTGATGATCTGATTTATCCGGTGTTCGTAATCGATGGCAAAGACCGCGCCGAGCCGGTGCCGTCAATGCCTGGTGTGCAACGGCATACCGTGGACCGTCTGCTGCATGTTGCTGAGCGTTGCGTAAAGCTGCGTATTCCGGCGCTGGTACTGTTTCCATCGATCGATCCGGAGATAAAGACGCCTGACGGCACCGTTGCGCATGATCCGCAGGGCGTCATCCCGCGTGCGCTGCGTACACTGAAGGAACACTTTCCCGAACTCGGCCTGATCACCGACGTCGCGCTCGATCCGTACACCAGCCACGGACAGGATGGCGTGATAGACGATTCCGGCTACGTGCTGAACGACGAAACCATTGAGATACTGGTGAAGCAGGCACTCACTCATGCTGAAGCCGGTGCCGATGTGGTGGCTCCGTCCGACATGATGGACGGACGCGTGCAGGCAATACGCACCGCGCTGGACGAACGCGGGCTGATCCATACGCGCATTCTGGCCTATGCAGCGAAGTACGCGTCCAGCTTCTACGGACCATTCCGCGACGCGGTGGGTTCGGCCGCGAGCCTGGGCGGCAGCAACAAATACAACTACCAGATGGATCCCGCCAACAGCAACGAGGCATTATGGGAAGTCGGTCTCGATCTGGCCGAAGGCGCCGACATGGTGATGGTAAAACCAGGCCTGCCTTACCTCGACATCGTACGGCGCGTGAAAGAAAAATACCAGGCGCCGACTTTCGTTTACCAGGTAAGCGGCGAATACGCGATGCTGAAAGCGGCCGCCGCCAACGGCTGGCTCGACGAAAAAGCCTGCGCCCTCGAAGCCCTGACCGCCTTCAAGCGCGCCGGCGCCGACGCCATCCTCACCTACTTTGCGCTTGAGGCGGCGGAGTGGGCCGTTTGAGCCGCAGAGCAGGTGCCCGGCCGGTAGGCCGGGTGCGACCGGCGAAAGCGGCCGGCCGCCGACAAACGGTCGCTTACATTCACAACTGACATTCAGAGGCGGCCCGAGTGAGTGGCGGAGCAGGGGCCACGCCGAAGGCGGGGTGCGACCCCGCGAAGAATGCAAGACCGCCGACAGAACGATGCTTGCACTTGTTATTACGTTCAGGGCGGTCGGGGTGAGCCGCTGCAAATGGCAACAGTGGCGCTGACGAGAAAACCGCGCGTACTGTACACCGCCCACCGCCCCCGCCCGCCTTCGCGGGCTCCCCGCCTCGATAAGGCGGGGAGAAATTCGGAGCGGTTGTCACCCCAGTCAGAAACCAGACCTCAGCTTTCCCCCAGCAGCGCCTCAACCACATCCAGCCGCGCGCGTTCGAGCGGAGTCCCGGCAGGGCTCGTCTTTGCCGGTGATCTGAGATCCTGCGTCGACAATACCGTCAACTGGATTTCGGTCCCGTCGCGCTCGAACACGAATGCAGGCACGGTGCGCTCATCGCTACCGAAGTACAGCCGCTGGCTGGCGCTGCGGTACGGAACCCCGCGGTCGATCATGTAAAATTCCAGCGCCTTGATATCGTCGGCAAACAACTGCAACGCGAGGCGGGCATGCGTGCCGGCGTTGCCGTTCAGTACCGAGCCGGTCAGATGAGGGCGGAAATGTTCAAGCTCGCGCATTACTGAAACCGCCAGTTCACGCAGCCGCCGCAGCGTTTCGCGATGTTCGTCGGCCTGATAGAGCGCGCGATACGCGCGCAGCGCGGCCTCGATTTCGCGGTTGTCGGGCCAGTTCGCAGCAACCGCTCCCACCTGCCGCGCCGCCTTACGCTTGGCGAAACCGTAATCTTCAATGCCGTCTTCCGCCATCAGGCGCGCGGCGATCTGGGCGATCTGGCTGCGCAGCCGATGATTGATGCGCCCGCGGGCCATCATTCGAACCCTTAAAAAAGCTGGTCCTTCGCGCTTTCGGGGGGAGCGGCAGGTGCCGCGCCGGGCGTACTTCCCGCCGGCCACTGGGATCCGGGGGGCACAGGAGCCCCGGGCCACGCCGGCTGTACCGGCTGCTCGAGCGGCGGCAGATATTCCTGGTAGAAATAATCGACAATACCGCCTTGCGCCACGCGCAGCCCGGTCGTCGGATCGATATGCGCGGTAACCACGCCCGGCGGCGGCGTCGGAATCTGCTCGGGCACGCCCTTCAGCACCTTGCCCATGTATTCCATCCAGATCGGCAATGCCGCGTGCGAGCCGGTTTCACCGCGCCCCAGTGAATGGGGTTGATCGTAGCCCATCCATGCCACCGCAACCAGGCTCTTCTGGAAACCGCAGAACCAGGCGTCGACCCAGTCATTGGTGGTGCCGGTCTTGCCGGCGAGGTCCTTGCGTCCCAGACTCAGTGCACGCCGGCCGGTGCCGAGACGGATCACATCTTCCATCATCGAGGTCATGATGAACGCATTGCGCGGATCGATGATCTGCGGCGCACCGGCTCCCGCCTGTTGCGGCTTCGCTTCGAGCAGCACGTGGCCGCGGTCGTCGGTGACACGCTCGATGAAGTACGGGGTGACCTTGTATCCGCCGTTGTCGAAGGTGGCATAAGCGTCGACCATCTGCCACGGCGTGACCGCGCCCGCCCCCAGCGCCAGCGTCAGATAGGGCGGATTGAGTTTGGGATCGAACCCGAAGCGGGTGATGTAGTCCTGCGCATACTGCGGCGTGATCGACTGCATGATGCGGATGGTCACCAGGTTCTTGGATTCGGCGAGCGCCATGCGCATGCGCATCGGGCCGTCGTACTTGCCATCGTAATTCTTCGGTTCCCACGGCTCCGACCCGGTGGTCTTGGCGTCGATCACCAGCGGCGCGTCATCAATGATGGTGGCCGGCGTGAAGCCTTTCTCCAGCGCCGCCGAGTAAATGAACGGCTTGAAGCTGGAACCCGGCTGGCGCAACGCCTGGGTGACGTGGTTGTATTTGTTGCGCCAGAAATCGAAGCCGCCGACCAGCGACTGGATGGCGCCGGTTTGTGGATTCATCGACACCAGCGCCGCCTCGACCGTCGGCATTTCGACGATTTCCCAGGCATCTTTCGCGTCCTTTTCAACGCGTATGATCGAGCCGCGGCGTACGCGCTGCTTCGGATTTACCTTGTCACCGAGCATGCGTGCCGCGAATTTCAATCCCTTGCCGGTGATCTCGACGCTGGCACCGCTCTTCAGATATGCCTTCACCCGCTTCGGACTCGCATCCAGCACCACCGCGACCTTCAGATTGTCGCTGTCGCCATAATCCTGCAGCGCGTCGTCGAGCTGATCATCGGTCGGGTGTTCCGGCAGTTGCGCGAATCCTTCGGGACCGCGGTAGCCATGGCGGCGATCATAGGCGAGCACGCCGTCGCGCAACGCCTTCCATGCCGCCTGCTGATGACGTGAGTCGATCGTCGTGTAGACGTTCAGCCCCATCGTATAGGCGTCGTCATGGTAGCGCTCATACATTTGCTGACGCGCCATTTCCGCAACGTAATCGGCATGGGTCTGCGACTGAATGGAGGACTCCTGCGCCATTGCGACTTTCAACGGAAACCCGCGTGCCTGCTTCAATTGATCCCTGGAAATGAAATGCAACGCGTACATGCGGCTCAGCACGTATTCCTGCCGCTGCTTGGCATGCTTCAGACTTGCGATCGGATTGAAGGCCGACGGCGCGCGCGGAATACCGGCCAGTACCGCCATCTCGGCCAGATTGAGCTGATCCAGCGTCTTGCCGAAATAGGTCTGTGCCGCCGCCTCGAAGCCGTAGGCGTGATGTCCAAGATAGATCTGGTTGATGTAAAGCTGAAGAATCTGATCCTTCGACAGATTGTGTTCGATTTTCAGCGCCAGCAGCGCCTCGGCGAATTTCCGCGTATAGGTTTTTTTCCGGGACAGGAAAAAATTGCGCGCGACCTGCATCGTGATGGTGCTCGCGCCCTGCACCTTGCTGCCGGCCAGGAAATTGGCAACCGCCGCCCGCAGCACGCCCTGATAGTCGATTCCGCCGTGCTGATAGAAGCGTTCGTCCTCGGCCGAAATGATGGCTTCGCGCATCAGCAGCGGCACCTTGGCGAGCGTAACGACCTTGCGGCGTTCCTGACCAAACTGGCCGATCAGCACACCGTCCGCGGTGTAGACGCGCAACGGCACTTTTGGCCGATAATCGGTCAGCGCGCCGAGCGACGGCAGGGTCGGATAAATGATGACTGCCGCAAACGCCAGCAGCAGCGCCCCCGCCAGCCCTGCCGCAGCGACGATCAGAATGGGGATGCCGAGCCAGCGTGACATTGAAAAGTGTCCGGGAAATCAGTCAGCCCGCGTCGGGCTCAGGCGCCGGAAAAATGCAGAACGCGGTCGGCGCCGCACCGCAATGAAAGCGCGCACGAAAAATGCTTCATGCCTCTCGGTCGAAAGCTTCGATTATAGGGCAAAGTATTCCGCAAAATAAATGGAATGGGATAAAAATCATTGTCCCCGTTTATAGTTGTTGCCATTATTTAATGCAAATTATATCATTAGCATATAACAAGGCCTGAAGTGCCATAAAAAGAATGATGAAAACCGGGGGGCTACACTTCAACACGGGCATGCTGGAGCGGCTGTTCAAGCCGCCGGTGCCGCCGCTGATCGGCGTGGACATCAGTTCGTCCGGCATCAAACTCCTTGAAATTTCGGCCGCCGGCAAGAACGTCTATCGCATCGAGCGCTACGTGATCGAGCCGCTGCCGCGGGATGCGGTGGTGGACGGCAACATCATGAACCTGGATGTGGTCAGCGACTGCCTGAAACGCGGCTGGAAGCGGCTTGGCAGCCGCATCAAGAATCTGGCGCTGGCGCTGCCGACGTCGGCGGTCATCACGAAGAAGATCACGGTTCCGGCCGGGCAGGATGATGACGAGCTCGAGCTGCAGGTCGAAACCGAGGCCAATCAATACATTCCGTTCGCGCTCGATGAGGTCAACCTCGATTTTCAGGTGATCGGACCGGCTCCGGACCGTCCTGACGAAATCGAAGTACTGATCGCGGCATCGCGCAAGGAAAAAGTCGAAGATCGTGTCGCCGCCGCGGAATCGGCCGGCCTGCGCGCGATGGTGATGGACATCGAGGCCTATGCCGCGCAGGCGGCCGTGGCGCTGGTGCAGAAGGGCCTGTTGAACGGCGCCCACGATTGCAACATCGCGGTCGTCGACGTCGGCACCGCGATGATGAACGTCAACATTCTGCGCAACAACGAATCGATCTACACGCGCGAACAGTCATTCGGCGGCCATCAGCTGACACAGGAAATCCAGAACCGCTACGGACTCTCAGCGGAAGAGGCGGAAGCCGCCAAACGCATGGGCGGCCTGCCGGACACCTACCAGAACGAAGTGCTGGCGCCATTCATGGATACGCTGGGGCTGGAAGTGGCGCGTGCATTGCAGCACTTCTACACCTCCAGTCAGCACACCAAGGTCGACCATATCCTGCTGACCGGCGGCTGTTCCGCGATTGCCGGCATCGACGACGTCGTTGCACGGCGCACCCAGGTCAACACCCTCGTCGCCAATCCGTTCAGCGACATGGCGCTGGGCCCGCGCGTCAAGCCGCGCAATCTGGCGAGCGACGCCCCGGCGCTGATGATCGCGTGCGGGCTGGCACTGCGGAGGTTCGCCGCATGATCCGCTTCAACCTGCTGCCCTACCGCGAAATGCGGCGGGCGGAACAGCAGCGCCAGTTCATCGTGCTGGCATGCGGCATCGCGATCCTCGGCCTGGCCGTCTGGTTCCTCGGACACAGCTACCTGGGCAGCCAGCTCGATACCCAGAACAGACGCAACAAATTCCTGCAGCAGCACATCGCGGTGCTCGATAAGCAGATCGCCGAAATCAAGCATCTGAAGGAGCAGACCGCGGCCCTGCTGGCACGCAAGAAAGTGATTGAAACCCTGCAGACCAACCGCTCCGAAGTGGTGCATCTGCTGGACCAGCTGGCGCGCCAGATGCCGGACGGCGTCTATCTGAAAAGCATCAAGCAGCACGGCAACAGTGTCCACATCATCGGCTACGCGCAGTCCAACGCGCGGGTGTCGACGCTGCTGCGCAATTTCGAAGCGTCACCGTGGCTCGAGCATCCGGCGCTGATTCAGATCAAGGCGGTCAACCAGGGTGGCAAGCACCTGTTCGAATTCAGCATGAACGTCACGCTGACGCGCGGCAAGGATGACGAGAAAAAGCCGGCCTCGCACAAAGGCAGGAAGACATGACGCTCGACGAACTGCGCCGTCTCGATCCCAAGAAAATCGGCTCCTGGCCGGTGGTGCCCAAATTGGGGGCACTGATCCTACTGCTGCTGCTCATCATTTTCTTCGGCTACTGGTTCGATTGGAAAAGCCAGATCAACGACATCGATACAGCGAAGAAAAAAGAGGATTCGCTGCGCACGACTTTTCTCGCGAAGAAACGGCAGGCGATCAATCTCGACCTCTACCGCCAGCAGCTGGCGGCCATTCAAAAGCAGTTCGGCGCGGTGCTCAAGCAGTTGCCGGGAAAATCCGAAATGGATGCGCTGCTGACCGACATCAACCAGGCCGGCCTGGGACGCGGACTGAGCTTCGAGCTGTTCAAGCCGGCAGCGCACGAAACGACGGCGGATTTCTATGCGTCGCTGCCGATATCGATCAAGCTCACCGGCACCTATCACGACATCGGCGCGTTCGCCAGCGATATTGCCAAACTGCCGCGAATCGTGACATTGAACAACGTTTCGCTCAACTCCGGAAAAGACGGCGTGCTGACGATGGACGCCACCGCGATGACCTATCGCTATCTCGACGAGGCAGAAATCGCCAAGCAGCGGCGGGAAGAGCGCAACAAGAAACACAAGAAGAGAAGAAGATGATGCGCTGGATCGTATTCGCCGCGCTGGCACTCATGCTCGGCGGCTGCAGCGGAAGCGGCAGCATGTCGGACCTGCGGCAGTTCGTCAAGAATGCCGACAAATTGCCGCACGGGAAAATCCCGCCGCTGCCTGAAGTGCAGCCGTACCAGCCTTTTCAATATACCGCATTCGATATCCCGAACCCGTTCGAGCCACGCAAGGTCGAAACCCCGAAAACGGCCGGCAGCAAGCTGAAACCCGATCTCAACCGGCGTCGCGAGCCGCTCGAGGCCTACGCACTGGAAACGCTGAAAATGGTCGGCACGCTGGAACGTGACAACAAGATGTATGCGCTGGTTCTGGCGCCTGATCACAACCTGTTCTACGTTACGACAGGCAACTACATCGGACAGAATTTCGGCCGCATCACGCAGATCACCGATTCCGAAATCAAGCTCAAGGAACTGGTGCAGGACAGCAGCGGCGACTGGACGCGGCGGGCAAGTGCGCTGCAGTTGATCGATACCAACAAAACCGTGGCAAAAAAATAACCGTGACCGGCGCCTGGCCGGCGGTCACATGAGCAAATACGAAAAACTGTACCGGGAGCGTGCGCAGGCACGCCGACGGGGGGGTGAGCTAGATGAAAACAGGTCCGGGTTTCCGGCATAAACTGCGCGCAATCGTCACGCCGGCGACGGCATTTCTGCTGCTTGCCGCCGCCATCGGATTTGCCACCGCGGCGCACGCCGATCTCAACGCGATCCAGGCGGTCAGCGCGGCGCCCGAAGCCGGCGGCAAAACCGTCGTGCGCATCACGCTGAAAGCGCCGCTGGCGACGGCGCCGGCCGGATTCACGGTCAACAATCCGCCGCGCATCGCATTCGATTTCCCGAACACGACCAATGCGCTGGGCAGCAATTCCGAGGAAATCGGCGAAGCGGCGGTGCGCAGCGTCAACGCGATCCAGGTCGGCACGCGCACCCGGCTGGTCCTGAACCTGGCGCGTGCGCTGCATTACGACGCGCAGGTCCACGGCAACACGCTGCTGGTCACGTTGCACACGACGGGGAGCGTCGCCGCGAACCACGGCACCGGGGCCTTGTCGCATTTTGCCCAGGTCGAACCCGGCATGCAGCATCACAACCTGAGCAACATCGATTTTCGCCGCGGCCGCAACGGTGCCGGCCGCGTCATCGTGGACCTGTCAGACAACAAGGTCGGCATCGATCTCAAGCAGCAGGGCAAGAAAATCATCGTCAACTTCATGGATACCACGCTGCCGCCCAATCTGGCACGTCGCCTCGACGTGACGGACTTCGCGACGCCGGTGCAGACGGTGACCGCGCGGCAGGAAGGGCGCAATACCCAGCTCGTGGTCGAACCGCGCGGCAACTGGGAACAATCCGCCTATCAGACCGACAACCGTTTCATTCTTGAAGTGAAACCGGTGATCCCGAATCCCAACGCGCTGGTTCAGGGCAGCGGCCCCGGCTACCATGGTGACAAGCTGTCGCTGAATTTCCAGAACGTCGATGTGCGTTCGGTGCTGCAGGTGATCGCCGACTTCACCGGGCTCAACATCATCACCAGCGATTCCGTGCACGGCAATCTCACGCTGCGGCTCAAGGATGTGCCGTGGGACCAAGCGCTGGACATCATCCTGCAGGCCAAGGGTCTGGACATGCGCAAGAACGGCAACGTGATCTGGATCGCGCCGCGCGACGAGCTGGCCACCAAGGAAAAACTCAAGCTGGAAGCACAGCAGCAGATCGCCGAACTGGAGCCGCTGCACACGGAGAGCTTCCAGCTCAACTACCAGAAGGCCGACGTCTTCCAGAAGATGCTGACCAGCGGCAAGCAGCGCATTCTTTCGAAGCGCGGCAGCGCGGTGGTCGATGCCCGCACCAACACCGTGTTCGTGCAGGACACGCTGCCTCACCTCGAACAGGTGCGCCAGCTGCTGCAGAAAATCGACGTGCCGGTGCGGCAGGTGATGATCGAGGCGCGTATCGTGGAGGCCAACGACAACTTCGCGCGCAATCTCGGCGTGCGTCTCGGCACCACCGACCTGTCGCTGATAAACGGCGGCGGAACGCCCGGCGTGGGTGTCGGTGCCGGCAATCGCGCCATGTTCGGCGGCAGTCTCGACAGCACCGGCGTGCAGACCGGTCAGACGGCGAACACGTCGACCAGCTTCGATCCCGACTCGTTCAACGTCAATCTGCCGGCAGCCAACATCAATTCGGTGCCGGCCGGCGTGTTCTCGCTGATGCTGTTCAACAGTTCGCTCACGCGCTTCCTCAACCTCGAAATCTCGGCGCTGCAGGCCGACGGCAAAGGCAAGATCATTTCGAGCCCGCGTGTGGTCACCGCCGACCAGGTGGAAGCCACCATCGAGCAGGGCACCGAGATCCCGTACCAGCAGGGAACGTCCAGCGGCGCCACCAGCGTCACGTTCAAGAAGGCGACGCTGTCGCTCAAGGTAAAACCGCAGATTACGCCGGACGACAACATCATCATGGATCTGGACGTGCACAAGGACAGCCCCGGACAGCAGACGCTCGAAGGGCCGGCGATCGACACCAAGCAGATCACGACGCAGGTGCTGGTTGAAAACGGCGGCACCGTCGTCATCGGCGGCATCTACGAGCAGACCCAGACCGAGACCACCAACAAGGTGCCGCTGCTGGGTGATATCCCGGCAGTCGGCTGGTTGTTCCGAAACAACCAGAAGGTCGACAACCGCCAGGAACTGCTGATCTTCATCACACCGAAGATCATCAAGAACAGTCTGACCGGCATGTAGCGGCACACCGGGTGGCGCTCATCCGGGGCGGCACTACCGCCTGGCGGGCGGCGTGTCGCGCCAGGGCCGCAACCGGTTGGCCGCCGGCCCGGTGCAAAAATCGGCTAGAATTCCGCTATGTCCGCGGGTTCTCACAGTTCACC
This sequence comes from Burkholderiales bacterium, assembly GCA_035700525.1. GTDB lineage: Bacteria > Pseudomonadota > Gammaproteobacteria > Burkholderiales > JBDZVW01 > JBDZVW01. The sequence goes on along the minus strand of DASSON010000079.1, from coordinate 3,095 downwards.
GCACGCCGCGATGCCGGAAAACATCTTCCTGGTCGGCATGATGGGCGCCGGCAAAACGTCGGTCGGCCGCTCGCTGGCGCGCACGCTCGACAAAACATTCTACGATTGTGACCACGAAATCGAGCGGCGCACCGGCGTCGGCATCCCGGTCATTTTCGAAATCGAGGGCGAAGCCGGATTCCGCGCCCGCGAGACGGTGATGCTGGCCGAGCTAGTGCAACGGCGCAACATCGTGCTCGCCACCGGTGGCGGCGCGGTGCTCCTCGAACAGAACCGCAGGCTGCTCGTCACCAATGGAACCGTGGTGTATCTGCGGGCGGCGGTAACCGACCTGTGGGCGCGCACGCGCCACGACCGCAACCGGCCGCTGCTGCAGACCGCCGACGGTCAGCAGAAATTGCAGGAACTGTTTTCCGATCGCGACCCGCTCTATCACGCCGTCGCCGACCTGGTGGTCGACACCGGCCATCAGAGCGTAAAGAACCTGGTGCGCAAGCTCGAGCAGCGGCTGGAAGCCTTTGCCCGGACCGGATCCGCCGCGCTGGCGCGAGGATGACATGGCACAGTCCGCCAACGATCGCATGCAGGCGCTGACCGTCGCACTCGGCGATCGCAGCTATCCGATAGTCATCGGCGCCGGCCTGCTGCAACGCTTCGCACAGCTCGGTGCGGACTTATCATCGTCCGCGGTAGTGGTCACCAATACCACCGTCGCACCGCTCTATCTCGATGCACTGGCTGAAGCGCTGCGCGGCCGCGGCGTCGACAGCATTCCGATCATCCTCCCCGACGGCGAAGCCTACAAGGACTGGCGCACGCTCAACCGCATCTACGACGCGCTGATGGAAAACCGCTGCGAGCGCGGCACCACGCTGATCGCGCTCGGCGGCGGCGTAATCGGCGACATCGCCGGCTTTGCCGCCGCGACCTACCAGCGCGGCATGCCGTTCGTCCAGGTGCCGACCACCCTGCTGGCACAGGTCGATTCGTCGGTCGGCGGCAAGACGGCGATCAATCATCCGCTGGGCAAGAACATGATCGGCGCGTTCTACCAGCCGCGCGCCGTCATCGCCGACACCACGGTGCTCGACACGCTGCCCGAGCGTGAACTGTCGGCCGGACTGGCCGAAGTCATCAAATACGGCCTGATCCGCGACCTGCCGTTTCTCGAATGGCTGGAGCACAACATGTCGCGGCTGATCGCGCGCGAGCCGGCCGCACTGGCGCATGCGATTGCGCGCTCGTGCGAGAACAAGGCCGAAATCGTCGCCGCCGACGAACGCGAGACCGGCATGCGCGCGCTGCTCAATTTCGGCCATACCTTCGGGCACGCGATCGAAACCGGGCTGGGCTACGGGCAGTGGCTGCACGGCGAGGCGGTCGCCGCCGGCATGGTGCTGGCCGCCCGGGTATCGTGTCAAATGGGGCTGATTGCAGACGGCGACGTTGCGCGCATCGAGCGCATTCTGCGCGCGGCACGGCTGCCAGTCGATGCGCCGCCATTCGGTGTCGAACGCTACCTGGACCTGATGGGGCACGACAAGAAAGTCGAAAGCGGCCGGATCCGTTTCGTGCTGCTGCGCCGCCCGGGCGAGGCCTTCGTCACCGCCGATGTGCCGCAGACGGCGCTGGCGAGCGTACTGAGCAGCGACACCGCAAATGTCTAGGCTCGCGCCCTACGCGGCGAACCCGCGCGCATCACGCGGCCGCCGGCACCCGGAGCCGGCGCCGGCCGGACGCAGCGAGTTTCAGCGCGACCGCGACCGCATCATTCATTCATCGGCATTCCGCCGCCTCGAATACAAAACGCAGGTATTCGTCAATCATGAAGGCGACCTGTTCCGCACGCGGCTCACGCACAGCCTCGAAGTCGCGCAGATCGCCCGCTCCGTTGCTCGCAACCTGAATCTCAGCGAGGACCTCGTCGAAGCGGTGGCATTGGCGCACGACCTCGGCCACACGCCGTTCGGGCATGCCGGGCAGGACGCGCTCAACGCCTGCATGAAACCCTATGGGGGCTTCGAGCACAACCTGCAGTCGCTGCGCGTCGTCGACGTGCTGGAACGGCGCTATGCCGCGTTCGACGGCCTCAATCTGTGCTTCGAGACCCGTGAAGGCATACTCAAGCACTGCTCGCTGAAGAACGCGCGCACGCTGGGCGACGTCGGCGAACGTTTCCTCCAGCGCCGGCAGCCGTCGCTCGAAGCGCAATTGTGCAACCTGGCCGACGAGATCGCGTACAACAATCATGACGTCGACGACGGTCTGCGGTCGGGCCTGATCACGCTCGCGCAACTGCGCGAAGTGGGCATTTTTGCGCGGCACCTGGAACAGGCAACACATGATTATCCGGGACTCACCGGCCGCCGCCTGGTCCACGAAACGGTACGCCGCATGATCAACACACTGGTCATCGACCTGACGCAGGAAAGCAAGGCCCGCATCGCGGGCGCGAAGCCGCGCACCCTCGATGACGTGCGCGCCGCCGCGCCGCTGATTGGCTTCAGCGCCGAAATGCGCCGCGAGCAGCAGACGCTGAAGCGGTTTTTGCACACCGCGCTCTACCAGCATTACCGGGTGACGCGCATGATGACCAAGGCGCAGCGCATCATCGGCGAGCTGTTCGCGGCGTTTTTCGACGAACCGCGGCTGCTGCCGCCGGAGCACCAGAATCGTGCAGCCGACGACCGGCCCCGCGCGATCGCCGACTATATCGCCGGCATGACCGATCGCTACGCGATTCTCGAACACCGCCGATTGTTCACGATCGAAACGACGTAACGTGCTGTTCGCGTGCCATTTTTCTTGCGGGCGTGCGCCTTCGGGCCGAAATTCGTGTTGAAGCCGTGCGCCGAACTCTATAGAATTACCGGGTTTCGCCGTAAATTTTTGACACCTCTCCGGGACGCGCGACGATAGCCTTCGGCGCACCCGCCGCCCGCCCCGGGGTCCCAGGGCGAGGTTCAACATGAATCACCCGCAACCGCCGGTCCGCCAGGGCCTCTACGATCCATCGCACGAGCATGACGCGTGCGGTGTCGGCTTTGTTGCGCACATCAAGGGCCGGAAAAGCCACGCGATCATCGATCAGGGCC
>DASSON010000078.1:0-3451 GCA_035700525.1 Burkholderiales bacterium | reverse complement strand
CCACAGCACCGCGGCCATCACGATCAGCGCGGCCGCGACGCGCAGTGCGAACGTGCGCCAGCCCGGTTGCGGCCGGTAGATGTCATGCTGCCGCAGCTTGTGGTAGAGCAGCCCCGCGTTGAGGCAGGCACCAAGCGCGATCGCCAGCGCCAGCCCGGCGTGCTGCAGCGGCCAGATCAGCACCAGGTTCAGTGACTGCGTGACCACCAGCGTGATCACGGCTATTTTCACCGGCGTCCGGATGTTCTGTCGCGCGTAAAAACCCGGCGCCAGCACTTTCACCAGAATCAGGCCGAGTAGGCCGACGCTGTATGCGACCAGTGCACGGCGCGTCATCCACACGTCATGCGCCGAAAATTCGCCGTGATGAAACAGCGTGGAAATCAGCGGTACCGCCAGAATCGCCAATGCCACCGCGGCCGGCAGCGCCAGCATCAGCGTCAGTCGCAAGCCCCAGTCGAGCAGCCGCGCATATTCGTCCGGCGACTTGTCGGCATAATGCTTCGACAGGCTCGGCAGCAGCACCGTGCCCAGCGCGACGCCGAGCAGCCCGTTCGGAAACTCCATCAGGCGATCGGCGTAATACAGCCATGACACGCTGCCGGTCGCGAGAAACGATGCAAAGATGGTGTTGATCAGCAGCGAAATCTGACCGATCGACACGCCGAACACCGCCGGCCCCATCTGCCGCACCACGCGCCAGGTGCCGCTGTCGCGCAGATTGAGCCGGAAGCGCGGCAGCAGTCCGAGGCGCCACAGGAACGGTGCCTGGAACGCAAGCTGCGCGATGCCGCCGCAGATCACCGCCCACGCCAGCGCCATCACCGGCGTGTCGAAATGCGGCGCCGCCCACAACGCGAAACCGATGAACGACAGGTTGAGCAGTGCCGGCGTTATCGCCGGCACCGAGAAACGGCTGTAGGTGTTCAGTATGCCGCCGGCAAGCGACGTCAGCGAAATCAGCAGGATGTACGGAAAGATGACATGCAGCATGCGCACCGTCAGGCCGAACTTTCCCGGCTCGGTGGCGAACCCCGGCGCGCTGATGTGGACGATGATCGGCGCGGCGATGATGCCGATCAGCGTCACCACGAACAGCGCCAGCAGCAACAGGCCCGACACGTGATCGATCAGGTCGCGGGTGGCAGCCGGCCCGCGGCGATTCTTGTACTCGGCCAGGATCGGCACGAACGCCTGCGAAAACGCGCCTTCGGCAAACAGCCGCCGCAACAGGTTCGGAATGCGGAACGCGACGAAAAACGCGTCGGTCGCAAGCCCGGCGCCGAACATGCGCGCAATGATCGTATCGCGCGCGAATCCGAGAATGCGCGACACCAGCGTCAGGCTGCTCACCGTCGCCAGGGCTTTCAGCAGATTCATGCGGGATTTTCGGGGCGCAGTGCCATCGACCTTGAAAAAAAGCAAAAACCCTCGTATGATACCGCCCTTTTCCCAAGGCATTCAGGAGTTTGCATGGCCAATATCGCCTCAGCCCGGAAACGCGCGCGTCAGAACGAACAGCGCCGCGTCCACAATTCCGGTTTGCGTTCGACGCTGCGCACCGCGGTCAAGCGCGTCAAGAAGGCAATCGCCGCCGGCGACAAGAACGCGGCGCAGGCCGAATTCTCCGAGGCCGCGAGCACCATCGACCGCATCGCAGACAAGCGCATCATCCACAAGAACAAGGCAGCGCGCCACAAGAGCCGCCTGTCAGCCGCGATCAAGGCGCTGTCCTGATACGGCCGGCTTCCGCCGGCTGGGCTTCAAAAATTCCTTCTTTTTCCAGTGCCGGGCGACTGTCCGGCACCGCGCACGCTTGATTTGCGCCGCGTTTTGGCGCATAACCCGCCTTTTCAAAAATTGTCGTCATGACGATGCGCATACCGGTCTCACGCATCCTCGTTGTCAATGATGAAAAGCTCGTGCTGCGGGAGCTGACGCGAGGACTCAACGCCGCCGCGAAAAGCCTCGACAACCCGCTCGGTGTGACCTTCATCGGCGTCGCCACCGCGCGCGAAGCGCTGACCGCGATCGAGACCGACGGCGACATCCAGGCGGTGATCGCCGACGACACGCTCTACACTTTGAGCAACGGCAAGCACGGCGCCCGTGCGCTGGAAATCACCGCGCTCAAGCTGGTGCAGGAAATCTCGCGCCTGCGGCCCGAGCTCGACATCTACATCATGATCGCGCAGGAGCAGGAGGACGAGGTCGTCGACGCGCTGTTCTCCGAGTCGGTGGACGGCTATTTCTACCGCGAGGAGCGCGATTACCGCGGCTGGTACCGCATCCTCAACGCGCAGATTCAGGAGAAGGCGCGCACACCGTTTTATGATCAGCTCAAGAACTACGTGCTGATGGCGAAGGATGCGTGGCACACGCCCGGCCACTCGTCCGGCGACAGCCTGCGCGGCAGCCCGTGGGTCAACGAGTTCTACGAATTCATGGGCGAGCACATCTTCGACGCCGACCTGTCGGTGTCGGTGCCGGCACTCGATTCGCTGATGGAGCCGAAAAGCGTGATCGCGGAGGCGCAGGCAATTGCCGCCAATGCGTTCGGTGCGCACCGCACCTTCTTCGCCACCAACGGCACGTCGACCGCCAACAAGGTGCTGTTGCAGACGCTGCATGCGCCGGGCGAGAAAGTGCTGCTCGACCGCAACTGCCACAAATCGATGCATCACGGCGTGGTGCTGTCCGGCGCGCGGCCGATCTACCTCGACTGCTCGATCAATCGCAAATACGGACTCTACGGCCCGGTCGCACGGGAAACCATCCTGCGCACGATCGAAGTTCACCCCGATGCCCAGACGCTGGTGCTCACCTCCTGCACCTACGATGGCCTGCGCTACGATCTGCCGCCGATCGTCGAAGCGGCACACCAGAAAGGCATCAAGGTGATCATCGACGAGGCCTGGTACGGTTTCGCGTATTTCCATCCGGCGTTCCGGCCGACCGCGCTGGAGGCCGGCGCCGACTACGCGACGCAGAGCACGCACAAGGTGCTGTCCGCGTTTTCGCAGGCATCGATGATTCATGTCAACGATCCCGACTTCAACGAACACCTGTTCCGCGAAAACTTCAACATGCACACGTCGACCAGTCCGCAGTACGCGATGATCGCGAGCCTCGACGTCGCGCGCAAACAGGCGGTGATGGAAGGCTACAAACTGCTTTCGCGCACGCTGACGCTGGCGGCCGAAGTGCGCGCGCAAATCAATTCGACCGGTATGTTCCGCGTGCTGGAGCTGGACGATCTGCTGCCGGATGAAGTGAAAAACGACAACATTCTGCTTGATCCGACCAAGGTCACGGTCGACATCTCGCATTGCGGTTATACCGTCGAAGATTTGCAGCGCGAGCTGTTCGACCATTACAACATTCAGGTCGAGAAGTCGACGTTCAATACGCTGACCCTGCTGCTGACAATCGGCACCACGCGCAGCAAAGT
>DASSON010000077.1:0-8654 GCA_035700525.1 Burkholderiales bacterium | reverse complement strand
CGCCGGCGTGCTGATGATCGACATGCGCAGCGGCGAATTCGTGTTCGTGCAGACGCAGGCGGTGCTGCTCGCGACCGGCGGCGGGCCGACGATGTACAAGTATCACACGCCGTCCGGCGACAAGAGCTGCGACGGCATGGCAATGGCGCTACGCGCCGGGATTGCGCTGCGCGACATGGAGATGGTGCAGTTTCACCCGACCGGCCTGCTCGCCGGCCTTGATACGCGCATGACCGGCACCGTGCTGGAAGAGGGCTTGCGTGGTGCCGGTGGCTATCTGCTGAACGGCGCGAAAGAGCGCTTCATGCACAATTACGATTCACGCGGCGAGCGCGCCACGCGCGACATCGTGTCGCGCGGCATCTTCTCGGAGATGCGCGCCGGACGCGTGACGCCGCACGGCGGGGTCTACATCAGCATGGCACACCTCGGCCCGGACAAGGTACGCAAGACGTTCAAGGGCATGGTCGAGCGCTGTGCCGATTGCGGCTTCGATCTTGCCGGCGGGCTGGTGGAAGTGGTGCCGACCGCACATTACATGATGGGCGGCGTCGTCTTCAATCCCGATTGCACCACCGAGCTGCCGGGCCTGTTCACCGCCGGCGAGGACTCCGGCGGCGTGCATGGCGCGAACCGCCTGGGCGGCAACGGCGTTGCGAATTCCACCGTGTTCGGCGGCGTCGCCGGCGATGCGATGCCGGGCTGGATCAAGGAACGGGGCGCGTTCAACGAACCGGACCGGGAGGCGATCGACGCGGCGATCGCACGCTGCTGCCATCCGCTGGCGAAACCGGAAGGTGATCTGAACGCGATCCGCGAGCGTTTGTTCGACGTGATGTGGGACGATGTCGGCATCGTGCGCGACGCCGCCGGACTGGAGCGTGCCGCCGGTGCGCTCGAAGAACTGGAAGAACGACTCGATCGGGCCGGCATCGCCGGCGACAATCTTGCGTTCAACCTGACCTGGCACGATTGGCTCAACCTCAAGAACCAGTTGCTGGTGAGCAAGGCGATCCGTTTCGCGGCACTGGCGCGCGAGGATTCGCGCGGTGCGCATTACCGTTCGGATTTTCCGGAGGTACGTGACGTCGAGCATTCACACTTCACCTGTGTCACGTCGCGCGACGGACAGTTTTCGATCACGACACGGCCGGTGCAGTTCAGCCGCGTGAAGCCTGGCGAAACGCTGTTGCGCGATGAGGCGGTGGCGTAAAAAAAAGCGTAACCGCCAAGGCGCCAGAGACGTCAAGGAAAAGCAGATTAAAAGCAACCACAGCCGCAAAGACTCTGCGCTTCTATAGTTGCAGTTGTTTTTGATTTGTTTCTTCTTGGCGCCCATGGCGTCTTGGCGGTTCAATTCGCAATACACAATATGCCGATACTGACTATCAACGAACTGACCCGGCTTGCAGCACAGGGGCTGGAACATGCCGGTGCGTCGCAGGCGATGGCCGACGCTACGGCGCGCGCGCTGGTTGCAGCCGAGGCGGAAGGGCTGGCGACCCACGGCGTGACGCGCGTTGCGCTCTATGCGCAACACCTGCGCGAAGGCCGTGCGAACGGCGGTGCACAGGCAAAAGTCGTCCGCGACAACGGCGGTGCCTGTCTGATCGATGCCGGCGGCGGACTTGCGTTCGAAGCCGCCGCGCTGGCGGTAACGGAGGCGGTCAAGCGCGCCCGCGATCATGGCGTCGCGTTTTCCTGCGTCACCAACAGTCATCATTTCGGCGCTGCCGCCTATCATCTGATGCCGGCGGCGCAAGCCGGAATGGCGGGTCTGGCGTTCACCGTTTCGCCGCCGGCGGTCAATGCGTGGGGCGGCAGCAAGCCGCTGTACGGAACGAATCCGATCGCCGCCGTCTTTCCGAGAAAAGATGCGGAGCCGATCGTGATCGATCTTTCGATCACCGAGGTGACGCGTGGAAAAATTCTGCTCGCCGCGAAAGAAAACCGGCCGATTCCGGAGGGGTGGGCGCTGGACAAGGCCGGTAATCCGACGACCGACGCGAAAACCGCGCTCACCGGCAGTTTGTTTCCGATCGGCGGCGTCAAGGGTACGATGCTGGCGTTGATTGTGGAACTGCTGTGCTGCGCGTTGACGGGTGCGGCGTTCAGCTTTGAAAACGACTCCTACTTCGAACCCGGCAACAAGCCGCGCATCGGACATGCGATCATCGTCATCGATCCGGGCGCACTGGCCGGACGCGATAGCTATTTTGCCCGCATCGAAACGCTGATACAGGCGATGCTCGAGGACGAAGGCGTGCGCCTGCCGGGTGCACGGCGTCAGCGCGCGGCCGCGCAGGCACGCCAGCAGGGCATCGAAATTCCGGAAGCGCTGCATCGGCAATTGCAGGAACTGGCGGCATCGGTCTGACGAGCCGGTTGCTGTACATCGGTTATAATGCGCGGCGCGATATCCGTACGTCTGCAGTTTCCGCCACGCATCGGGTGAGGAGCTCATTTCAATGTCACAACCCCTGTTTCATCTTGCGTTTCCAGTGACCGATCTGGACAAGGCGCGTGCTTTCTATGGTGGTTTACTGGGATGTGCCGAAGGGCGCAGCGCGCCCGAGTGGGTCGATTTCAATTTCTACGGCCATCAGATCGTTGCGCATCTCGCGCCGGACGAGGCCGGCCATCGCACCACCAGCAAGGTGGATGGTGACAACGTGCCGGTGCGGCACTTTGGCGCGATTCTGCCGATGCCGGAATGGGAAAAGCTGGCGCGCAAGCTCGGCGACGCCGGTGTCGAATTCGTGATCGAGCCGCATGTCCGATTCAAGGGCCAGGCCGGCGAGCAGGCGACGATGTTCTTTCTCGATCCGTGCGGCAATGCACTGGAGTTCAAGGCGTTCGGCGATCCGGATCAGCTGTTCCGAAAAGCATGATTTCATCGCACCGGCCGTAAGGCGCCGGTGGGCGCGCTGCAGTATCATCTGTTCGTCAACCCAGCAGACTGTTGAAAAAACGGTGCGCGCGAACATCGGGCAACGAAAAATCAGATCGGAAACCGGCGCGGCGCGTGGTCGGACGCTGCCGCTCGGCAGCTACACTGCAAAAATGAAGGCGCCGTTCGGGGTGCTGGGCATCCGGACCACAGGCGAATGGCTGACCGACATTGAATATCTGCCGCGCGGTGTCGCAACGCTGGCGCCGCTCGATCGGCTGGCGGAAAAAGTGTGCCGACAGATCGAGCGCTATCTGGATGATCCGGACTATCGTTTCAAGCTGCCATTTCAGTATGACGGCACGCCGTTCCAGTGCAGGGTATGGCGCGCGATTTACGGCATTCCGAGCGGCAGCGTGGTGACGTACCGGCATATCGCCCGCGTGCTCGGAACGGCGCCGCGCCCGGTTGGCGGCGCCTGCGGTGCCAACCGGCTTCCGATCATCATTCCGTGTCATCGCGTTGTGGCGCAGCACGGGCTCGGCGGCTTCAATCACAGCCGGGGTGGTTACTATCTTGAAATCAAGCGCTGGCTCCTCAGACATGAGCGTGCCGTCGTCGACGCTGCTTGATGCGTTTTGCGACGCACTGTGGCTGGAAGACGGCTTGTCGCGCAACACGCTGGAAAGTTACCGGCGCGATCTTGCGCAGTTTGCCGCATGGCTGAACACCGCGCGCGGCGCCCGTCTGTCTGAAGCACGGCACGATGACGTGCTCGGTTACCTCGCGGCGCGCGTGCGCGGGCACGCCAGGCCGAGCACCACCGGGCGCCAGCTTTCAAGCCTCAGGCGGTTCTATCAGTTTGCGCTGCGGCAGGGAAAGATCGATGTCGATCCGACGCTGAAGGTCGATGCGCCGAAGCGGCCGCGCAATCTCCCCAAAACACTGACCGAGGCGGACGTCGAGAATCTGCTGGCGGCACCGGATACCGTTAGCGCGCTTGGAATACGCGACCGGACCATGCTCGAAATGCTGTACGCGAGCGGCCTGCGGGTGTCGGAGCTGGTCGGGCTGACTCTGGCTCAGGTCAGTCGCGATATGGGTGTCGTGCGCGTGCTCGGCAAGGGTTCAAAGGAGCGGCTGGTACCGCTGGGCGAGGAAGCGCTGGCGTGGGTCGACCGTTATCTTGCCGATGCGCGGCCGCTGCTGTTGAATCGCCGCACGACGAACGCGCTGTTCGTCACCCGTCGCGGCGACGCGATGACGCGACAGGCGTTCTGGTATCTGATACGGCGTTACTGCACGCGTGCGGGGCTGAGGCAGGCCGTTTCTCCGCACACGCTGCGCCATGCGTTCGCCACGCATCTGCTCAATCACGGCGCCGATCTGCGGGTGGTGCAACTGCTGCTGGGGCATGCCGACATCTCCACCACGCAGATTTACACCCATGTCGCACGCGAGCGGCTGAAGCAACTGCACGCGAAGCATCATCCGCGGGGCTGATGCAAGGATTGAGGAGCGAGTAGGTTTGCGTACGTGAGATACGGAGCTTGTTCCGGTCCCTAGCTTCTTGCCCCTCTTTCGATCTTGACCCCGATGCGCTTCACGTTGCGCATCAGGTTGAGCTTGGCGACCGCGACCCTGATCCAGGGAGTGCCGAAATCGTGCATCACAAGTTCGGCCAGATGCTCGGCAAAGCGTTCGATCAGACCGAAGTGGCGGCCGGCGACCGAGCGTTCGATGTGCTCGATCACGGTACCGTAATTGATGGTGTCGCGAATGTGGTCGCTCTGGCCGGCGCGATTGTCCGGAATCGCGATCTCGAGGTCAATCTGCACGGTCTGCGGCACCCGTTTTTCCCACTCGTAGACGCCGATCAGCATGGTGAGCCGGTATTCGTTGATGAAGATGATGTCCATGATCGGGAGCGCACCGTGGTGTCGGGTTTCGGATAGAATCTACGCGATTTTATTGGATTTCAGGCAATGACTATAGCGTTTGTTGCAATTGCATATCTGATCGGCTCGGTGTCATTTGCAGTACTGGTCAGTCGCGGTTTCGGGTTGCCGGATCCGCGCAGCTACGGCTCGAGCAACCCCGGGGCGACGAATGTTCTGCGCAGTGGCCGAAAAACGGCCGCCATTCTCACGCTGATCGGCGACACCGCAAAAGGCTGGATTGCAGTGGCACTGGCGTGGCATTTCGTGCCTGATCAGAACGTCGCGATCGCCGCCGCCGCTGCCGGTCTGGCAGTGGTCATCGGCCACATGTATCCGCTGTTTTTCGGGTTCCGCGGCGGCAAGGGCGTGTCCACCGCGCTCGGCGCGCTGTTCGGATTCAGTCCGTGGCTGGGGCTGGCGACATTGGTCACCTGGCTCATCATCGCGTTTTTCTTCCGCCTGTCGTCGCTCGCGGCACTGGTGTCATGCCTGTTCGCGCCGTTTTTCTGCTTCCTGCTGTTCGGCCCTCACGCATTCACATGGAGTGTCATCGCGATGGCGCTGCTGCTGGTGTGGCGACACCGCAACAACATACGCAATCTGCTTGCCGGCACCGAGGGGCGCATCGGCGAGCGCAACACCGGTACACCGGGCGGTTAACCGTTCCGCCGCAGGAACGGCAAAAAAACAAAATCGCAACCGCCAAGGACACCAAGAAAACTTCAAAAACTCAACCGCAAAGGCGCATCGACGCAAAGGAAAACCGGATCAGAAGTTCTTTACGGCTTTGCTCTGCGCCTCTGTGGTGAAGATTTTTGGTGCGCCCAAAGTCTCCAGGTCCCAGCGCGGTCGGACGGTAAAGCTCAAATTGGTTGAGTCCTGAGCCCCACATCCTGAATCCTGCAGTCTCAGCGCGGCTGCGAACGCGATCATTGCGCCGTTATCGGTACAGAATTCCAGATCCGGATAAAAAACGCGAAAGCCGTCGCGTCGTGCGCGGTGCGCAAATGCTTCACGCAGTTGCCGATTGGCACCGACGCCGCCGGCAACCACCAGGTCGGACAGTCCGGTCTGGTCCAGCGCCGCAGCGGCCTTCGCAACCAGCACCTCGACGATCGCCGCCTGAAATTCAGCGGCGACGGCGGCCCGCAGGTGGTCGTCGATTTCCCGTCCGCGCACCGTGGTGAGCACGGCGGTCTTGAGACCGCTGAAGCTGAAATTGAGATCACCGCTGCCGAGCATCGGGCGCGGCAGGTGCACCAGCCCCGGCCGGGCGGTGTCTGCGAGTCGCGACAGCGCCGGGCCGCCGGGGTAGCCGAGCCCGAGCAGCTTGGCGGTCTTGTCGAATGCCTCGCCGGCGGCATCATCAACCGTTTCACCCAGCAGTTCGTAGTCGCCGACACCGGCGACGCGCATCAGTTGCGTATGACCGCCCGAAACCAGCAGTGCAACGAACGGAAACGACGGCTTTGGCGTCGCCAGCAGTGGCGACAGCAGGTGACCTTCCAGGTGGTGCACTCCAATTGCAGGGACACCCAGTCCGTACGCCAGGCCATGGGCGACACTGGCGCCGACCAGCAGCGCTCCGGCCAGTCCGGGACCCTGCGTATAGGCGATTGCGTTGAGATCGGAAAGCGCGCATGCGGCCTGCGCCAGTACGCTGCGCGTCAGCGGCAGTACGCGCCGTATGTGGTCACGCGAGGCCAGTTCCGGGACCACTCCACCGTAAGCGGCGTGCAGCGCAATCTGCGAGTGCAGTGCATGTGCCAGCAGCCCCCGGGCGCTGTCATAGAGTGCCAGCCCGGTCTCGTCGCAGGAGGTTTCAATGCCCAAGACCAGCATAAAAAACATATTTTTGAAATGCAGCAACAATTGATATAATACAAGGTTTTCGAATCGACCCGAGGAATTTCCGTTTATGCCGACTGTCCGCGTCAAGGAAAACGAGCCATTCGAGGTGGCTTTGCGCCGTTTCAAGCGCACGATCGAGAAGACCGGGCTGCTTACCGAGCTTCGCGCACGCGAGTACTATGAAAAGCCGACCTCCGAGCGCAAGCGCAAGCTTGCCGCCGCGGTCAAGCGTCTCCACAAGCGCCTGCGTTCGCAGGTTCTGCCGCGCCGAATGTACTGAAAAAAGCAGGATTGAGGGTCGAGGGTTGAGTAAATGATGCGGCGCGCGCAGCGTGCCGGATAGTTTTCCGCAATCCCGATGGCTCAATCCTCGATCCTGATCCAGATGTCCCTCAAGCTTCGCATTCAGGAAGATATGAAGGCGGCATTGCGCGCCCACGACGCGGCGCGTCTGTCGGCGATTCGCCTGCTGATGGCGGCAATGAAGCAGGTCGAAATCGATACCCGGAAAGAGCTGGACGACGCGGGTGTCGTCGGTATCATCGAAAAAATGCTCAAGCAGCGCCGCGACTCGATTGAACAGTTCGAAAAAGCCGGACGCCAGGACTTGGCGGATGCCGAAAAATTCGAAATGGGCGTGCTCGAAGCGTACATGCCGCAGCAATTGTCGGTGGCCGAAGTGGAAGCCGCCGTGGCGGCTGCGGTCGCCGCGCACGGGGCTGCCGGCATGCGGGACATGGGCAAAGTGATGAACATGCTCAGGTCGGAATTTGCGGGCCGTGCTGATATGGCGCAGGTGTCGGCGCTGGTCAAGGCCCGGCTTTCCGGCTAGCCGGCCGAATACCTCCGAAGGGATTCGGCGGCGGCATGGTCGTCGTTTCGGCGCACATCGGCGGATTTTCCGAGCCGCCTTTGATTCCCGGCGAGTTATCCTATAATGAGACAGGTTTACAAAACCACCCCGGGAGTGTTGACGCTGGAGCGCATATGCACCGGTTCACCAGCCGTTTCGATTTGCGCACCGCTGCCTTCCGTGCATGATTCCGCAGTCTTTCATTCAGGATCTTCTGAATCGCGTCGATATTGTCGGTGTGGTGGAACGCTACGTGAAATTGCGCCGCGCCGGTGCCAATTATCTCGGCCTGTGTCCGTTCCACAACGAAAAGACGCCGTCGTTCACCGTCAGCGCGACCAAGCAGTTCTACCATTGCTTCGGCTGCGGCGCACATGGCAGTGCGATCGGTTTTCTGATGGAGTACGGCGGACTGGGCTATGTGGACGCGATCAAGGATCTGGCGCAGAGCGTGGGGCTCGTGGTGCCCGAGGTGCGCAGCGAGCGCGGAGGCCAGTCAGCCGAAGAATCCGCGGGCCTGCGCGAGACGCTGTTCAACGCGGCACAGTATTATCGTTCGCAACTGAAGGACGCAGCGCACGCGATCGCGTATCTGAAGGGGCGCGGTGTGACGGGCGAGGTCGCGCGGCGTTTTGGCATCGGCTATGCGCCGGCCGGCTGGCAGAATCTCGCCGCCGCGTGTCCCGACTACAACGCGCCGGCACTGGTCGCAGCGGGGCTGGTCAAGCAGAGCGACGAAGGGCGGCGCTACGATCTTTTCCGCGACCGCATCATGTTTCCGATTCTCGATCAGCGCGGCAACGTGATCGGTTTCGGCGGACGCGTGCTGCAGGCAGACGGCGCCGCTGCGGCGGCGCAGGCTTCCCCCAAATATCTGAACTCGCCGGAAACGGCGATGTTCGAGAAGGGGCGCGAACTTTACGGGCTGTTCCAGGCAGCCAGGGCCATCCGCGATCGTGATACCGCGGTGGTGGTCGAGGGTTACATGGATGTGGTGGCGCTGGCACAGCATGGAATCGAATATGTGGTCGCAACGCTGGGCACCGCGACCACACCGGTCCACGTGCAGAAGCTGCTGCGCCTGGCGCGTCGCGTCGTGTACTGCTTTGACGGCGATGAC
>DASSON010000076.1:0-19139 GCA_035700525.1 Burkholderiales bacterium | reverse complement strand
GGCCGCAGCACGAAGCGGTCGGTATTGACGGCCAGCGCCGCCATGCGATCGATCACGGTGACGCCGAGGCCGTCGGCGACGAGCTGGCAGGCGAGCGGCGTGGATGTGGTTTCGATCTGGTAGGTCATTTCGATATCGGCGGCGCGAAAGATTTCGTCGAGCTGCTGGCGCGGGCGCAGGCCGGCAGCAAGACCGATGACGCGGTGTTGTGACAGGTCGTGCGCCGTTACTGTACGCGAGTGACTCAGTGGATGGCCGTTCGGCATCATCGCCATCGCCCGCGCCTTGAACAGCGGCCGGCACACGATTTCCGGGTGATCGCACGGCAGCGTCACCGCGACGCCGAGATCGTAATGCCGGCCGGCGACCCAATGTTCCATGTTGCGCCGGCCGCGGACGTCGACGCTGATCCGCTGTTGCGGATGGTTGGTGAGAAAACGCGTCAGCGCCGGGGACACCAGGCTGTAGGCGACGCGCGCCAGCGCCACGATGCGCAGCCGGTGCGCGTTGCTGCTCTTGATGTCTTCGACGATCTGCGGCAGCTCGTCGAGGTTCGCCAGGATGCGTTCGGTCTCGCGATAGAATTCCGTGCCTTCACGCGTCAGCAGCAGCCGGCGCCGTTCGCGCTTGAACAGTGCCAGTTTGAGTTCCGCTTCGAGGCTGGATATCAGCCGGCTCATCGCCGGCTGGCTCAGGTGCATCACGGCCGCCGCCGCGCCCAGCGAGCCGTTGATCACGACCGCACGAAATCCTCTCAGTTTCTTGATATCCATCGGCGTTGGCGACTTGCGGCCCCTGCATGAACCAGCCGGATAATTGCATTGCGCTGATGGAATGGCAAGGGCGGTGGTATTGCGTCGGGCGCCGTACGCCGGGTCATACAGCAGTGTATGAGAGTTGCCTTTGTGCCGTTTCGGTTTTGGCGAATGTCGTGGCGATACGCTTGGCTTCGCCTAATTCTTGAACGGGAAATTGTCTGGAAAGCTGTCTCTGACCTGTATTGGCAAACCCCGGAATGTAAAATCTCTTGCCATTACCCGGGGGTCACTATAAACTCTGCTCTGACCGATCGACCGGTCAGCAGCATGCGCCCTTCGGCCCTTTTGAACCAATCGGGCAGGGTCGTTTTTATTGATGAAATCCAGGCTTCCGACAAGTCCAACCTGCCTCGGCGCGCGCCAAATCCTCGACGCCGCACTGGAAGTCTTCGCCGCCCACGGCTATGAAGGTGCGTCGATCCATGCGATTGCCCAGCGCGCCGGCGTCAGCAAGGCCAATGTTTTCCACCACTTCGCGTCCAAGGAGCAGCTCTACCTGGCGGTATTGCGCAACGCCAGCCGCAGCTGGAGCGAAGACCTGGCGCACGTGCCTGCCATGCCGGGCGGCTTTCCTGCCCAGCTGCAGGCCATGATCCACCGCACCCTGCAACACTTGATGCGCGAGAATGCCCAGTCGCGTGTCGTTCTGCGCGAAATGCTCGAAAACGGCGCGCTGCGCGGTCGCCAGCTCAGCGAGGAAGTGTTCGCCGATAACTTCGAGATCGAAACCGAGATTTTTCGCCGCGCCCAGGCAGACGGTAAATTGCGCAGCGGTGTCGATCCGGTGCTGGCGTGGACGATGACGATGGCGGTCTGCGCATTTTTCTTCCAGACGCGCGACGTCATGCGTTTCAACCCGGCTTACCCCTACGCCGAATCACCAGATCGCTACGCCCGAAGCATTTGCGATGCCTTGTTGCATGGCATTGCAGCCCCTCACAAAACCTTGCAATGACGACTGCTCATACTCAGCGTACTACCATTCGCTTCACCGTCTGTTGCCTGACGGCTTGTGCCACCGTGCTGCTTGCGGGCTGCGACAGCCACGCCGAAAAAACGGCGGCCTCGCCGCCCCCGCCGCTGGTCGATGTGGTCACGCTGCAGGCACAACCGGTGACCATCACCACTTCTTTGCCCGGACGTGCGGTGGCCTACCGTATCGCTCAGGTACGCCCGCAGGTGAGCGGCATCGTCCTCAGGCGCGACTATGTGGAAGGCAGTACCGTCAAGGCAGGCCAGCAGCTCTACCAGATCGACCCGGCGCCCTATCAGGCCGCCTACGACAGCGCCAAGGCGGCGTTGATGAATGCCAACGCGGCGCTATCGCTGGCCACGCTGAAAGTGCAACGCTACGCGCCGCTGGTGAAGGCCAATGCCATCAGCAAGCTCGACTACGCCACCGCGCAGGCCACCGAGAAGCAGGATCGCGCCAACGTGGCGTCCGCCAAGGCAGCGCTGGAGACGGCGCACATCAACCTGCGCTACACCAGGGTCTTGTCGCCGATCCAGGGTCGCAGCGGCCGTTCGCTGGTTACCGAAGGGGCGCTGGTTACGGGCGATCAGAGTAGTGCGCTGACAACCGTCCAGCAAATCGACCCGATCTACGTCGATGCCACGCAACCGAGTTCCACGCTGTTGCGGCTGGAGCGTGAATATGCGGCCGGCAAGCTGCAACGCTCGGGCAGTCATCAGGCCAGGGTCGAACTGACGCTTGGCGACGGAACACCTTACGCACCGGCCGGCAAGCTGCAATTCTCCGAAGTCACGGTCGATCCGGGCACGGGTTCGGTGACGCTGCGCGCCGTGTTCCCGAATCCGAAACACATTCTGCTACCCGGCATGTTCGTGCATCTGCGCATCGCCGAAGGCGTGCGCCAGCGCGCGCTGCTGGTGCCGCAGCAAGGCGTTACGCACGATTCCTCCGGCCAGGCCACTGCGCTCATCGTGAACAAGGACGACAAGGTGCAATTGCGCAGCGTTGTTGCCAGCCGCGCCATTGGCGACAAATGGCTGGTGACCCAGGGCCTGAACGCCGGCGATCGGGTCATCGTCAAGGGCCTGCAGTTCGTCAAGCCGGGCGACAAGGTGCGCGTCGAGGAAGCCAGGCTGAATCAGCCGGCTCAACACACCGCCACCAACGCAGCGGCCGGATGAACGCCGTGCTGTGCCCAGTACCGAAACCGGACGCGGTGTGGATCGCCGTACGAACAAGTTTTACTGCTTGTGACTGGCGTACGCCCGGTCTCACCGCACTACGGATTCGCTGAGGCATGGTCAATTTTTTCATCGACCGGCCGAAGTTCGCGTGGGTGATCGCGATCGCGATCATGGTCGCCGGTATTCTGGCGATGCTGCGCATGCCGATCGCGCAGTATCCGGCCATTGCGCCGCCGTCAATCTCGATTCAGGCGACCTATCCCGGCGCCTCGGCGGAAACGGTGCAGAACACCGTAACGCAGGTCATTGAACAGCAACTCACCGGCATCGACCATCTGCTGTATTTCTCGTCGGAAAGCGACGGCGATGGCACGGCGCAGATCACGTTGTATTTCGACCAGGGCACCGATCCGAACATCGCCCAGGTGCAGGTGCAGAACAAGCTGCAATTGGCGATGCCTTCGTTGCCGGAGGAAGTGCAGCGGCAAGGCCTCATCGTCGCCAAGGCGACCAAGAATTTCCTGCTGGTGGTGGGCTTCCGTTCCATCAATGGCAAGATGGATCGTTATGGTGTCGCCGACTACATTGCATCGCACGTGCAGGATCCGATCGCACGCACGCCCGGCGTGGGCAACATCCACATCTTTGGCGCCCAGCACGCGATGCGCATCTGGCTCAACCCCACCAAGCTGAATTCCTACGGTCTGACGCCGGAAGACGTGGCCAACGCCATCAGGGCTCAGAACGTGCAGGTTGCCTCCGGTGAGCTGGGCGGAGAACCCGCGATCAAGGGTCAGGAACTTAACGCCACCATCATCGGCCCGCAGCTCTACACCAACGTCAAACAGTTCAAGAACATCCTGCTGCGCGTCGAGCCGGACGGTTCACAAGTGCGGCTCAAGGACGTGGCGCGCGTCGGCATCGGCGCCGAGAGCTACAACGCGATGGCGAATTACAACGGCTCGCCGGCCGCAGGCCTTGCCGTGAGTTTGGCGCCGGGTGCCAACGCGCTGCAGACCGCCGACAACGTCCGCGCCACGATCAAACGCCTGCAGCCTTTTTTCCCGCAGGGTTTGCAGGCTTTTTACCCCTACGATACGACGCCTTTCGTGCGCATTTCGATCACCGAGGTGGTCATAACACTGTTTGAAGCGGTGGCGCTGGTGGTGTTGGTCATGCTGATCTTCCTGCAGAACATCCGCGCCACTTTTATCCCGGCGATCGCGGTGCCGGTGGTGCTGCTCGGCACTTTCGGCATCCTGCACAGCTTCGGCTACTCCATCAACACGCTGACGATGTTTGCAATGGTATTGTCCATCGGCTTGCTGGTGGACGATGCGATCGTCGTCATCGAGAACGTCGAGCGCGTGATGCGTGAGGAAGGGCTCTCGCCCCGGGAGGCGACGCGCAAGTCGATGCACGAAATCACCAGCGCGATGTTCGGCATTGCCGTGGTGCTGGCCGCCGTGCTGCTGCCGATGGCCTTCTTCGCGGGATCGACGGGCGTTATCTACCGGCAGTTCTCGATCACCATGGTGTCGTCGGTGATCCTGTCGATCACGATGGCGTTGATCTTTACGCCATCACTATGCGCGACGATGCTCAAGCCGACCAAGGCCCACGAGGCGCAGCGTGGCTTCGCCGGCTGGTTCAACCGCAACTTCGACCGTGCCAACCGTGCCTACGAAAAAAGCGTGGTACATGTCACCCGCAAGCTGACGCTGTATTTCATCGTCTACGTCGTCATCGTGGTCGGCATGGGTGCATTGTTCATGCTCCTGCCCACGGGTTTCTTGCCCGGAGAAGACCAGGGCATCATGTTCGTGCAGGTCAATACCCCGCCGGGCGCCACGCAGCCGCGCACCGAGGCGGCACTGAAGCAGGTCGAACATTACTTCCGGAATAATGAGAAAAAGAACGTGCAGGGCGTGTTCACGGTGGCCGGCTTCAGTTTCGGCGGGCATGGCCAGAACGCGGGCCTCGGCTTCGTCCGACTCAAGCCATGGGACGAGCGGCCCGGCGAGGCCAATTCCGCGGCGGCGATCGCGGCACGCGCCAACCAATATTTCAAACGTATTCGCGATGCCAGGATCGCGGCCTTCGTGCCGCCGGCGGTGCTTGCGCTGGGCAACGCCACCGGCTTCGATTTCGAGCTGATCAACGAGGGCGGCCTGCCGCACAGTGCGTTGATGAAAGCACGCAATCAGTTGCTGGCGATGGCGCAAAAGGATCCGAAGCTGGTCGGCGTACGCGCCAACGGTCTGGACGACACACCGATGTACGCACTCGACATCGATTGGGTCAAGGCCCAGGCACTGGGCGTAACGCCGACGGACATCAACAACACGCTGCAGGACGCCTACGGTTCTTCCTATCTCGACCAGTTCATCGAGGACGGCCGTGTGAAGAAAGTCTACCTTCAGGGCGCTCCCGATGCGCGCATGCTGCCGGGGCAGTTCGGCGACTGGTATGTCAGCAATGCCACGGGGGGCATGGTGCCGTTCAGCGCTTTTTCGAGCGGGCACTGGACTTACGGTTCGCCCAAGCTGGAACGCTACAACGGGCAATCATCGATCGAAATCCTCGGCCAGCCGGCGCCCGGCTACAGCTCCGGACAGGCGATGGCGGAGATGGAAAAGCTGGCCGCCAAATTGCCGGCCGGCTTCGGCTACCAGTGGACGGGGCTGTCCTACGAGCAGCAGCGCGGGGGCTCGCAAACGCTGTTCCTCTACCTGATCTCCATTCTTGTTGTATTCCTGGCACTGACGGCACTGTATGAAAGCTGGTCCATTCCGCTGTCGGTGATACTGGTGGTGCCGCTGGGCGTGATCGGCGCGATCGTCTTCACCTTGCTGCGCGGGCTGGATAACGACGTGTTCTTCCAGGTTGGCCTGCTGACGACCGTGGGACTGGCGGTGAAGAACGCCATCCTGATCGTCCAGTTCGCGGTGGACAACATAAAGGCCGGCATGGACCTGGTGCCGGCTACCGTGGCCGCGGCACGCCAGCGCCTGCGTCCGATTCTGATGACTTCAATCGCATTCATCTTCGGCGTGCTGCCGCTGGCGATCGCCACCGGCGCCGGCGCGAACGGACGCATCGCGATCGGCACCGGCGTGGTAGGCGGCATGTTCTCGGCGACCGTGCTGGCGATCTTCTTCGTTCCGGTGTTCTTCGTCGGCGTGCGGCGCGTCATTTCGCGCCGTCACCCGTCGCACGCGGAAAACGCCGAGCAGACTGAATCTTCTTCGTCCGGCCCGCCAGCGCCGTCGCTTCGCTGATGAGAATACTGACGTGTGGCAGGTGCCTGCTGATCTTTGCCGTCACGGCGGCGCTTGCCGCCTGTTCGCTGGAGCCGGCCTATCATCGGCCTGCCAGTGGCATCGGTTCGGCCTGGCCTACCGGCACCGCCTATTCGGCTGCCCATCCGCAACCGGCAGGCGAGGTGCCGGCGGCCGACATCGGCTGGCAGGCATTCTTCACCGATCCGCAATTGCGCGAGCTGATCGACGTCGCACTAAAGAACAACCGTAATTTGCGTATTGCTGCGCTCAACGTGGAGAAATCGCAGGCGCAATATCGCATTCAGCGCGGCGGTCTGTTCCCGAGCATCAACGCCAATGGCTCGGAAACCGCCGAGCATGTACCGGGCGGCATCGTCAGCAGTTCCGGCGCCGGCTCAGGCAATGGCGGCACTTTTCGCACCTTCTCGGCAGGACTCGGTTTCACATCCTACGAGATTGGTTTCTTCGGCCGTGTCCGCAGTCTTGATCACGAAGCGCTGCAGCAGTATTTAAGTCAGATCGAGGCCCACAAGAGTGCGCAGATCAGCCTCGTTGCCGAGGTCGCCAACGACTATCTGAGCTACCTGTCCGACCGTGGGCTGCTGAAGCTCGCGCAGGATACCTACACCAACCAGCAAGCCGCCTACGCGTTGACGAAGAAGAGCTTCGACGGCGGCGTCGATACCGCGCTGGACGTCAGTCAGGCACAGCAGGCAGTCGATACCGCGCAGGCGGACATCTCCAAATTCACGCGGCTGGTGGCGCAGGACCGTAACGCGCTGCAACTGGTGCTGGGCGCGCCGCTGCCCGCGGACCTCACCAAGGCCGCCGGCCTGGACAACGAACACTTCCTTGAAGCTCTGCCCGCCGGCCTGCCGTCAGACCTGCTCGACCGCCGCCCGGACATCCTCGCCGCCGAACACCAGCTCATGGCCGCCAACGCGAACATCGGCGCGGCACGCGCGGCCTTCTTTCCGAGCATCTCGCTCACCGGCAGCTTCGGCACGGCGAGCAGCCAGTTGTCCGGCCTGTTCGCGAGCGGCTCCGAGCAGTGGACGTTTGCGCCCACCATCACGCTGCCGATTTTCGCCGGCGGCGCGAACGTCGCAAATCTCGATCTGGCGAAGGTCGAAAAGAACATTTTTGTCGCGCAGTATCAGCAAACGATCCAGACCGCATTCCGCGAAGTCGCTGACGCCCTGGCCGCGCGCGGCACGCTGGATCAGCAGATCACAGCGGAGCAGCACCTGACACAAGCGACGAAGACCAGCTACGATCTTTCGCGGATGCGCTTCAGACACGGTGTCGACAATTACCTTGCGGTGCTCGACTCGCAGCGAAGCTGGTATCAGGCGCAACAGTCGCTGATCTCGACGCGGCTGACACGGCTGCAGAACCTCGTGACACTTTACAAGGCGCTGGGCGGCGGATGGAACGCACAGACCGTGAAGACCTCAACGGCACACAAGCCGGCAGGGAGCGAGCAGCGTACGACGGACTGAAGTTCGGCAGGCGATGGGCATGGGCCGCCGGATGGACAATGTGTTCGTCGAACTTAGAATCTCTTGTGGTCCGCGCGCTGCGGCGTGTCATGCGGCCGGCCCGATAGCCCCAGGCTGCGGTGATCGAGCGCGATGGTCTTGATCACCGCAAACACTTCCCGGCCGGGTGCGAGCTGCAGATCGTGCACGGTCTTGCGGGTGATGCGCGCGGTCACGAACTGGCCGTTGAGATCGATGCGGACTTCGACGATCGGTCCCTCCAGCGGGCCGATTTCAGCGAGCCTGCCGGGCAGCACATTCAGCGCGCTCAGACCCTGTGGCTGTTGCACGGCGACGATGATGTCGCGGGCGCGGATGCGCAGGCGTATTTCGCTGCCCGTCGCAAGATCGACGCGCGGTACCCGCAGGCGGCCGGCGGCGCAACTCAATACGGTGAGATCGAACGCCGTGTCATGTTCGGCGACTTTCGCTTCCAGCACTGAGCCGGCCTCGTAGCGTCCGGCCAGCGGAAACAGGTCCGGACGTCCCATGATGTCGGTGAGCAGGCCGGCAGCGGCGACCCGTCCGCCGGACAGCACCACCAGCGTTGATGCCAGTCGTGTCACTTCGGTGATCGCGTGGCTGACGTAGACGATCGGCAGCTTGATTTCGTCGCGCAGTCGTTCGATGTACGGCAGGATTTCGTCCTTGCGGGCGTCGTCGAGCGACGCCAACGGCTCGTCCATCAGCAACAGCCGGGGGCTGGCGAGCAGCGCGCGGCCGATTGCAACGCGCTGCTTTTCACCGCCCGACAGCAGTGCCGGCCGGCGTCCCAGCAGATGGCCGATGCCGAGCAGATCGACGACGTCATCCAGACGCTCATGGCGTTGCGCCGCTGGCGTGAACCAGCGGCCGTAGAGCAGATTCTGGCGTACCGTCAGGTGCGGAAACAGCCGGCCCTCCTGAAACACGTAGCCGATGCGCCGCCAGTGCGCGGGCACGAAGATGCGGCGCTGCGTATCGCACAGTACCCGGCCATCGACGACGACGCGTCCGCGGTCGGGGCGTATCAGGCCGCCGATGATGTTGACCACCGAAGTCTTGCCGGCACCCGAACGGCCGAACAGCGCAGTCAGGCCCTCCGCGCTGTCGAACCGGACGTCCAGGTTGAAGCTGCCGAGCCGGTGGCTGACGTCGACTTCGAGCATGGGGTCACGTTCCATGCGTGTGGCGCGTGGCCTTGCGTGCGAGCCATTCCGAAACCAGCACCGCGGCCAGCGAAATGATTACCGACACCAGCGTCAGCCGCAGCGCGCCCAGCTCGCCGCCGGGCACCTGCGTGAACGTGTAGATCGCCAGCGGCAGCGTCTCGGTCTGTCCCGGGATGCTGGAAACGAAGGTGATGGTCGCGCCGAACTCACCCAACGCGCGCGCGAATGCCAGCACCATCCCGGCCAGCACGCCGGGCAAGATCAGCGGCAGCGTGATGGTAATGAACACCCATGCCGGATTCGCGCCGAGCGTGCCGGCCGCGATTTCGACGCGGCGGTCGATCGCCTCGATCGACAGGCGGATCGCGCGCACCATCAGCGGAAAGCCCATCAGCCCGCACGCCAGCGCGGCGCCGGTCCAGCGGAACGCGAACACCAGGTGAAACACGTCGGCAAAAAAAATGCCGAGCGGGCCATGTCGCCCGAACAGGATCAACAGAATGAACCCGGTGACCACCGGCGGCAGCACCAGCGGTAAGTGGATGATGCCGGTGAACAGACTCTTGCCCCAGAAATCGCAGCGCGCCAACAGCATCGCCGCCGCCACGCCGAACGGCAGGCTGACCACCACCGCCCATATCGAGACCTTCAGGCTGAGTGCGATTGCCGTCAGTTCTTCGGGGCTGAAGTGGAGCCAGGGCGGCATGGTCGGTGCGTGGGTGGGCTGTTGAACGCCCGTTCAGTGGTGCGCGGGGCGCACCTATGTTACGTCACTTGTTGTTATGAGACAGCACGGTGAACCCCTGTTTCGCGAACAGCGGGCGCGCCTTCGCCGAGTGCAGGTAGGTGACGAACGCCGGCGCGTCGGGGTTGGTCGAGCTTGCCGTGATTGCCACCGGGTAGCGGATCGGCGGATGAGATTTTTCGGGGAACACGCCGACGATTTTGGTGTTGGGATCGGCCGCGACGTCGGTTTGATAGACGATGCCGAGCGGGGCTTCATCGCGCGATACCAGCGCCAGTGCCGCACGCACGTTGGCCGCCTGTGCGACGCGTGACTCTACCGACGCCCACACGCCGAGTGATTTCAGCGCCGCCTTGCCGTACTTGCCGGCCGGCACCGCATCGGTATTCGCCATCGCCAGATGCCCGTCCTTGCCCAGCAGCTTCGCCAGCGGGAAACCGGGCTTGATCGCGACCTTTTTCAGGGTGCCGTCCTTCGGCGCGACCAGCACCAGCTCGTTGCCGAGCAGCGTGCTGCGGGTGCCGGGCTTGATCAGTTTGCGCTTCTGCAGATAGTCCATCCACGACAGGTTGGCGGAAATGAAGATATCGGCCGGTGCGCCGGCTTCGATCTGCCGCGCCAGCGCCGAGCTGGCGGCAAATGAAATGGTGGTGTGTTTGCCGGTTTCGCGCTGGTATTGCGCGCTGATGTCGTCGAGCGCGTTCTTGAGACTCGCCGCGGCGAACACGACGACGTCCTTTTGCGCGAAGGCGGGCGTGACGAGACCGGTCGTGAAGATCAGTAGCGTGGCGGCGATCGCGGGCCGCAACCACTGCCGCAGTTGCATGATTCGAGGCTTCATTCGGAATCTCCTTTCTGATTGTAAAAGCGCCACGCGACAGAGCTCGCGGACGACTCGTTATATTCAGTGGGATATAAGGAAAACCGAATGATAAATGATTGCGGGCCGGCAAGGAAGCGTTATATTCGCCTGTATATAATGAGCGGTAGCGAGGAGCGGCTGTCGGTTGGGTGCAGCGGGAATCGGCGAAAAAGGAACGCGGTGTGCCCGCGCAGGCGGTACGCTAAATCGTGCTGCGGACGATATAGCCGCCCGACTTCTCGTCGCGTTCGAGCTCGAGCAGGTGGCGGGCCTGGGCTTCTTCCAGCAGCTTGTTGAAGGAGCGGAAGCCGTAAGCGCTTTCGCTGAATCCCGGCTTGCGCCGCTTCAGCGCCTGCTTGACCATCGAGCCCCAGATCTTGTCTTCCCCGCCGCGCTCCGCGAACAGCGCTTCGGCGGTCGCGAGGACGAGTTCCAGCGCTTCCTTCTCGTCACCGTCCGCTTTGGGCGTTGCTGCCGCCGTCGGCGTCGCCGGTGTGCTCTTCGACTCGGTCTTCTTCTTTGCCGGCTTTCTGGCCTTCTGCTCGCGCACCAGGTCATCGTAGTAGATGAACTCGTCGCAGTTCGCGATCAGCAGTTCCGACGTGGATTTCTTGACGCCGACGCCGATCACGGTCTTGTTGTTTTCGCGCAGCTTGCTGACCAATGGCGAGAAATCGGAGTCACCGCTGATGATCACGAAGGTGTCGACGTGTGCCTTGGTGTAGCACAGGTCGAGCGCATCGACCACCATGCGGATGTCGGCCGAATTCTTGCCTGACATCCGCACGTGCGGAATCTCGATCAGCTCGAACGATGCGTGGTGCATCGTCGCCTTGAAGTCGCTGTAGCGCTCCCAGTCGCAGTAGGCCTTCTTGACGACGATGCTGCCTTTCAGCAGCAGACGCTCCAGCACCTTGTTGATGTCGAACTGCGCATAACGCGCCTCGCGCACGCCGAGCGCGACGTTCTCGAAGTCGCAGAAAAGTGCCAGATTTTCGGTTTCGGACTGGGAAGCCATGTCATCTCCGGATGATTTTCCGCTAGCTTACCGGCAAAACATCGGGATGGCGAACGGTTCGCCGCAAATCCAAATCCGGGCGTGATCCGTAGGATTAACAGATGTGGTGCGGCGGCCTGGCCAAGGTCGGTTGACACGGGCGCCGACGTGCCGGCGCGCGGATGCGGGACGGGCATGGCATAATCGCGCCGGTCATCAACGGAGAAGTGCCATCAATCATCCGACAGACATCCTGGCTGCCCTGCTGTCGCGTTCCGGACGGGGCGACCGGCGGGCATTTGCCGAGCTCTACCGCCGTGTGGCGCCTCATCTCTATGCCGTCGCGCTGCGTCTGCTGCGCAACGCCGATGCTGCGAGCGAGGCGCTGCAGGACGGTTTCGTCAGCATCTGGATGCATGCGGCCGAATATCAGAGTGGGCGTGGTGCGCCGCTGACCTGGATGACCAGCATCATCCGTCACCGCGCTTTGGATGTCCTGCGTCAGCCCGCTTCGCGGCTGCCGTCCGACACGGACGCTGTTGAAGCGCTGGCCGACAGCGGGCTGGGGCCGCTGGAACGGGCGATCGAGGCTGATCTGTCGGCGGCGGTCCATGATTGCCTGAAACGGCTTCCCGGACCGCAGCGGCAGAGCATCATGCTCGCGTTCTTCAACGGTCTGACGCACTCGCAGATTGCGGCGCACCTGGCGAAACCGTTGGGTACCGTGAAGACCTGGGTGCGGCAGGGGTTGATCAGCCTCAAGGGATGTCTGGAGCCATGAACGTTAACGATTCCGCGTTGCGCGACCGGCTGGCGGCCGAGTACGTGCTGGGAACGCTGCAAGGCGCCGCGCGCCGGCGTTTTGAGCGCTGGCTCGATCGGGATGCCGCGCTGCGCGGGCAGGTTGCGGAGTGGGAGGAGCGTATGTCACCGCTTGGCAGCGCACTGCCGCCGGTAGAACCGCCGGCGGATGCGTGGCGCATGATCGAACAGCGTATCGCGTCGCAGCGCAAACGCGTGAATCTCTGGTACTGCGTCGAGTTCTGGCGGGCCGTCGGTATCGTTGCGTCGCTGGCGGTGATAGCGCTGCTGGTTTACCTGGCGTTGGCGCCACGGCAGCCGGCGGTCGCATACGTCGCGGTGCTGACCGATACGGCCGCCCAGCCGGAGCTGATAATCAGTGCCTCGCCGGCGCGCGACGCGCTGCGGGTGCACGCAGTGGCCGCGCGTCCGGCGCCACCCGGCAAGTCGCTGCAATTGTGGCTGGTGCCGGACAGCCAGCATGCGCCGCTGTCGCTGGGGCTCGTGCCGGGTGAAGGCAGCCGTACGCTCGAGGTGCCGGTCGCGCTGCGGCAGGCGCTGGGTGCTACTGCCACGCTCGCGGTAAGTATCGAGCCGGCCGGTGGTTCGCCAACCGGACAGCTTACCGGCCCGGTCATCTATCAGGGCAAGTGGCTGAAACGCGACTGAGCCGTCCGGTTTTTTTGCGGATTCCAACATCCGGCGGCGGTGCTTCTTCGTATTGGATGACATGCGCGTGCAATTCAGCACATGCATCAAATCGAAGGAGAAACACCATGTCTGCAACAAGCAAACTGATTACTGCGTCCGACGATATCGTTGTCCCGCGCCGCGCCTTCCTCAAACAATCCACGCTGTTGTCACTCGGCATCGCCGCGGCCGCCGGACTGGCCGGGTCGCCGGCGGTGGCAGCCGTGTCGAAAAGTACGGCTGACGACATTGACATTCTGAACACGGCGCTGGCGCTGGAATACCAAGGAATTGCCGCGTACCAGATCGGTGCCGACAGCGGGCTGCTGAAAAAGGGCGTTCGCAACGTCGCGATCAAGTTCCAGAGCCAGCATCGGGCGCATGCCGGCGTGCTGGCCGCCGCCATCACCAAGCTCGGCGGCAAGCCGGTGGAGGCGAAGAAGCCGGACCAGTACGGTTTCCCGGTGGCCAGTCTCAAGAGCCAGAACGACGTACTGGAGTTTGCCGCCGGCCTCGAAAAGGGCGCGGCCAGTGCCTATCTCGGCGCGGTGCCGACGTTGCACAACCGCGATCTGGCGAAGGCGGCCGCCAGCATCCTCGGCGACGAGACGATGCACTGGGCGGTGCTGCTGAATGCACTGGGCAAGGATCCGGTTCCGGTTGCGTTCATCGCCTGACACCTGGCTGCCACTGCAATCCGCCCGGTTGCAGTGGCAGCCCGTTCATTTGATCCGTTTCCAGCCGAACCATGCCGCCGTCATTGCGATGCATTGCACCGCGCATACCGACGCCACCGCGCCGGGCCAGCCTGCAGTCGTGTACGCGACGCCGGTAAGCCAGGCGCCGGCAGCGGCGCCGCAATAATAGGTAAGATTGTAGAGACCGGAAGCGAGCGAGCGTGCTTCGGTGACACTGGACGCCATGAAGCTGGCGGCGGTGGCCTGTGCCATGAAGGTGCCGCAGGCACAGATCGCGAGCCCGGCGATAATCACCGGCAGCGCGGGCGCCAATGTCAGCAGAATACCGCATGCCGCGCACAGCACCGCGATCACCAGTGACTTGCGGTAGCCGAAGCGCGGAATCAGCCGGCCCGCGAGCGGCGTGATGACGACGCCGAGCAGATAGACGCAGAACAGGTTGGCGAGCGCCGCCGACCCCAGGTTGTAAGGCGCGGCCGCCAGCGGAAAGTTGATGTAGGTGAAGACGCCGACCAGCGCGAACAGCACGCAGAAGGCCACTGCTGCCGCGCCGATCAGCCCCGGATTGCGCATGTGCTGGAACAGCGTCGACAGCGTGCGGCCGACATTGCGCTGCGGCCGGAAATGACGCGGAACCGGAAGCAGCCAGTACGCGGCGAGCGCGCCCGCCAGATTCAGCGCGGCGAGCACCTCGAACGCACCGCGCCAGCCGATATATTCCCCGACGTGGCCGGTGATGAAGCGTCCGCTGAAACCGCCCAGCACCGCGCCCGAGATCAGCGCCGACATCATGCGCGCCAGTTGTTCGCCGCGGAATTCCTCGCCGATATAGGCCATGATGACGACCGAGACACCGGGAATCAGCAGCCCCTGCACAAAGCGCCACAGCACGACCTGATCCAGCGTGTGTGAGAACGCGATCAGCGCAGTCGGCACCGACAGCGCGACGAACGCGCTGCACAGCAGCCCCTTGCGGCCGATCGCGTCCGAAATCATACCGATGAACGGCGACAATAGCGCCATTGCCAGCACCGTGGCGCCGACGGTCGCGCCGACCTGCAGCACTGACGCGTTGAACTCGCGCATCAGCAGCGGCAGCACCGACTGCACCGAATACACGTTCATGAATCCGAAAAATCCGATCATTGCGATGATCGGACGCGGGGCCGGGCGGTACGCCCTGCGCGGCAGGGTCGCCGCGGCAAGATGAATTTCCACGAAACTGCTGATCGCT
This sequence comes from Burkholderiales bacterium, assembly GCA_035700525.1. Classification (GTDB taxonomy): domain Bacteria; phylum Pseudomonadota; class Gammaproteobacteria; order Burkholderiales; family JBDZVW01; genus JBDZVW01. Next base: position 4,161 of record DASSON010000076.1, on the reverse strand, counting down.
CAATCAGAAAGCCGTAAGCATAGCGCGCTTGACCGCCCGCGTGCCAATACTGTTTACTGCAGACTTTGATTCGTTTTGCGTATTAATGAGGAAATGGAACTGCGCCACCTGCGTTATTTCGTCGCGGTCGCCGAGGAACTGCATTTCGGGCGTGCGGCGGCGCGGCTGCATGTTTCGCAGCCGCCGCTCAGCCAGCAGATCCGCTCGCTTGAGGACGAGTTGGGCGTGCGCCTGTTCCGGCGCTCGACGCAACACGTCGAACTGACCGAGGGCGGCCGCGCGCTGCTGCCCGAGGCGCGCGCGGTGCTGGCGCGTACCGAGCGTGCGATCCATGCCGCGCGCAGCGCGGCGCGCGGTGAAGTGCAGCGGCTGGCGCTGTCGTTCGTCGGCTCGCTCGATCACGAACTGGTGTCGAGCGTGCTCAACGCGTTCCGCAAGCGCCACCCGCGGGTGGCAATCACGCTGGCACAGATGACCAGCGTCGAGCAGTTGGCGGCGCTGCGCGAAGGGGAGGTCGATGCCGGCTTCGTGCGGCTGCCGCTGCGCCATCGCGCACTGGAATGCGAGCTGGTGGTGCGTGAGCCGTTCTTCGCGGTGTTGCCGCAGACGCACCGTCTCGCGCACAAGCGGCGCATCGAGGTCGCCGCGCTCGCGGACGAGCCGTTCGTGATGTTCGAACGCCACACGCACCCCGGACTTCACAGTGCGATCGTCGCGCTGTGCCGTGCATCCGGCTTCGTGCCGCAAGTGGTGCAGGAATCGGAACGGCTGCAGAACATCGTGGTGATGGTTGCCGGCGGCATCGGCGTGTCGCTGGTGCCGCGCTCGGTGAGCGCACTGAAGACACCGGGCGCGGTGTTCCGGCCGCTGACGGGTGCTGCTGCCGCGGCAACGCTGGAAACCGGCGTGGTCTATCGCAAGGGGTCGCGTTCCGCGACGCTGGAAGCGTTTCTTGAAAGCGTGCGAACGTATGCGGCGAAGCGCCTGCGCGATGCGTGATGTTCGGAACGCAATTCCTTAATGATCGCCAGCCCGTCGGGTTACGCCCTTCGGGCCAACCCGACAGCCCGCTTTATTTGCCGAGCAACAGGTTCGGCAGTATCAGCGACAACTGCGGAAGGAAAATGAACAGCAGCAGCGCCACGATCAGCAGCACGATGAACGGCCACACCTTCCAGTAAAGCTCACCGAGATCAATGTCGGTGGCGCTCGACATCACGAACAGGTTGAGTCCCACCGGCGGCGTGATCAACGCAATTTCGATGTTCAGAATGACGACGATGCCGTAATGGACCAGGTCGATGCCGAGCGACTGCGCGATTGGCGCAAAAATCGGCGTCGTCAGCACGTTGAGCGCGACGGCTTCCATGAACATGCCGAGCACGAACATGATGCCACTGACCACCAGCAGGAATTCATATCCGTTCAGGTGCGCGTGGTTGACCATCGCGACGATGTGGTTCGGCACCTGCAGGAAGGTGAGTACTTTCGCAAACAGTATCGCGGCGGCGATGATGACGAAGATCTTGATGCTGGTGACGGCGCTACGCTCGAAAACGCCCCATATATCCTTTACTTTCAGTGTGCGGTGGATGAACAGCGCCAGGAACAGTGAATAAACGGTGGTGATGGTGCCGATCTCGGTCGCGGTGAGCAGGCCGGTGTAGAAGCCGTAGAGCACAATCACCGGCAGCAGCAGTATGCCGCCGGCGCGGCGCGTGAATGCCAGTTTTTCGGCGAACGTGTAGCGGCTGACGTGCTCGGGCGCGAGGTTGAGCTTCTTCGCGGCGAATGCGAGATAGAGGATGAACATGCCGACCAGAATGAGGCCGGGAATCACGCCGGCGAAGAACAGGCGCCCGACCGACGCGTCGGTCAGCGACGCGTAGATCAGCATCGCGATCGACGGCGGGATCAGGATTGCGAGCGAGCCGGCCGCTGAAATCAGCGCGCCGGAAAAGCCGAGATCCCATCCTTCACGCGCCATGCCCTGGGTACCGATCTTGCCGATTGCCGCCGCGTCGGCGGCGCTGGAGCCCTGGATGCCGCCGAAGATCGCGCACGCGATGGTGGCCACCGTGCCCATGCCGCCCGGCAGCCGCCCGAACCAGCCGCGCGCCACGTCAAAAATGCGGTCGATCAGCTCGCCGCTCGAGATGATTTCGGCGGTCAGTATGAAGAACGGGATCGCGAGCAGCGTGAAACTCTGCACGCTCTGATAGAGCAGCGTCGGCACCAGCGCCAGCGGCGGCACCCCCATGACCTGCAGCGTGACGATGCTGGCGGCGAGCAGCGCGAACGCGATCGGCATGCCGATCACGATCAGCGCAAACAGAATGATGAATGGCAGCGCGATCAGCATGGTCAGTCCGCCTCCGCCTTGGCCGAATGATCACGTGGCTGGGGCGTGCCTCCGCACGCGAGTTCCGCCAGTTTCGCCAGAATATGGACGATCCACAGCGCAGCCCCTACCGGCAGAATGCCTTGTCCGTACTGGATCGGTATATAAAAGAATTCGTAAATCCGCTGGCCGCCGGCGGCGCCCTGTTCCACGACGTTGATGCTGCCGACGAAAACGTAAATCGCCACCGCCAGCATTGCCAGTCCGAAAATGATCTCGACCACGCGCCGCATCGCGGGCGGCATGCGCAACAGCACGAAATCGGCGGTTACGTGATCATCCCACGTAATAAGTGCTGCAGTGCCGAGAAATGTCATCCATACCAGCGCCAGTTCGGGGCCCTTGAGCACCCATTCTTCAGTGGAATGTCCGGAATTGCGGCTGATGATCGTGTAGATGGAGGTGCACACCGTCAGAATCAGAATAATGACGACGATGCTCATTTCCACTTTGGCGAGCCAGGCGACAAATCGGTGGATCTTGCTGCCGGCGTTTTGCTGAATTGGTGTGTCAACCTCGCTCACGGTCTACGCTCCCTGCCGTCTCACCAGCACGCGGCGAACGGATACAAAAAACGGCCTGGTGGCGCGGATTGCACGGCGCGACACACCAGGCCGATGGCGTTGGCTGTTTACCGGGATGCGGTCAGCTCTCCGACGCTGAGCGTCTTGCCGGCAAGTATGGCGTCGATCACGTTGGCACCATATTGCTTCTTGAGGCTTGCATAGACCGGCTGGATTGCCTTGCGGAATTCTTTCACCGACTGCTGATCCGGCTCGTAGTAATGGCCGCCGTGCTGTTTCAACACGCTGACGTATTGCTTGAGATCACCCCAGACGTCGTCGAAGTACTTGTCCGCCTGTTGCTTCGAGAACTTGCGGATGTCGGCCTGCACGTCCTTCGGCTGCTGCTGGAACCACGCCTTGTTCGCGACCCAGATGTACATGCCGTGCGTCGGGAACAGCATCACGTTGGGCGCCACTTCGTACATCTTGGCCTTGGTGTAGGCATCGAACGTGGTGTACACGCCGTCGATTACGCCCTGCTGCAGTGCCGAATACACTTCCGGGAACGAAATCTTCACGGTCGATGCGCCCATTGCCTTCAATGCTTCGATCACGATCTGGTGGCCGGACGTGCGTATTTTTTTGCCTTTGAGGTCACTCGGATTCTTGATCAATTCCTTCTTCATTGCGATGATCATCGGACCTTCGTCCATCAGCGCCAGTCCTTCGAAGCCGCGAGTGGACAGCGTTTCCAGCATTGCCTGGCCGCTGGCACTATCCATGAATTTGCGAAAATCGTTTGGCGTGGGCCATGCGAACGGCACTGCCGAGAGGTTGAGCAGCTTGGTGTAGCCGGCGAAAGCACTGTTCGGCTCGTTCGTCATCTGCACGATGCCGAGCTGCACCGCGTTGGCCGCGGCGCTGCCGGTGTAAAGCGAGCCGTTCGGATACGGGATGACTTCGTACTTGCCGTTGGTCGCCTGCTTCATTGATTCACCAAACGCGGCGACGCTTTGCCCGCGCAGCGTGTTGGCAGCCACCTTGTACGGAAACTTGATCTGGATCGGAGCGGCCTGCGCCGCCGTCAACGTCAGCGCGCCAGCGCACAACCCGGCGAGCAGCGTATAGCAGAATTTTCGGACCATTGTCGAATTCCTCCTGTGAAATAGACATCAAAAAGCGGTTTTCTGCCGTCCGCCGAGGGTAACCGGCACTGGCAGGATCGGTCATTATTACGCTCGAAGCGGCGTATCG